>NZ_CP045997.1:2045236-2270658 GCF_010233585.1 Spirosoma endbachense | reverse complement strand
TGGTTATCAACTTGTTAGGGCGAAAAAAGCCCAAAAATATGGTTGCTCAACTAGAAGACTTTGCCGACAAATTCCTAACATTGATTCAGTTCATGAATCAAGAACTGGTTTTATAAGAAAGCCCTGCCTAAACGTATACAGATACAGGGTTAGTGATCACGATTTAATCGACCGTTCTTCTTGGGGCAAGATAGTCCAGATTTATAGTAGAGCGAAGCTTAGAAATACGCGCGTAAGCGGGTTCTGCTACTAAATCAGGCGCAACAGCTCTTTTGTTCTTGAATAGGCGG
The DNA here is from genome assembly GCF_010233585.1 of Spirosoma endbachense. Classification (NCBI taxonomy): domain Bacteria; kingdom Pseudomonadati; phylum Bacteroidota; class Cytophagia; order Cytophagales; family Cytophagaceae; genus Spirosoma; species Spirosoma endbachense. The sequence goes on along the minus strand of NZ_CP045997.1, from coordinate 2,270,368 downwards.
GCATTTTGCCGATCCATACGAACAGAATACGCAACAGTCGCCCGCAAGCGGCTTTAAAAGCATTTGGCAGGATGTGCATTCATAAAAATAGGTACAAGCGTCAGTCGGCATTACCTCCGCTGCCTGGTGACCACAATTCGGGCATGTAATCACTGATTCAGTTATTACGGTCATAGCTTAGAGTCCTAATTGAAAAGGTATAGGTCTACATGCTTTATTTAGGTAGGTTGCGTATGAAAATAACGATCAAGCCATTCTCCCTTTGAAACTGTTCCCCATTCTTGTCATTGATGATGATCCATTGCTTACTGATGTTGTAGTCCGAAGTGCCAAAAAAGGATTCCCGGAAGCAACTTTCACGCATATGCTTACAGCCACAGAAGCTATAAGTTATATCAAAAACCTGAATGGACAGGGGCCTAAGTTAATTATTCTGGATTTAAACCTCAGCGATACGCTGAGTGGATTTGACTTTCTAACTTTTTTGCAAGGCCATTCGCAAGCTCGGTTGGTGCCCGTAATTGTCCTTACCGTCAGTCAGGCATCTGAGGATATAGAAGAAGCCTATCAACTCGGGGGGACGTCCTTTACCAACAAACCCTTTAGTTCTCAGGAGTGGATCATCTATTTTGATGTCTTACGGAACTACTGGTATAAGACGGCAAAGATGCCTGATATCGTATTCCATAAAGTCGAGTAAGTATAGGTAAGAACAAGCTTATAATTCACTTTAGTAGCTCTAAGGACGTTTCATCCGAAATACCAACGGTCGGTTACTGCTGGCTGTGTTGCAAAACAAACCGAACGCCGTCGCTACGTCGATGCATCCTATTGACAAAACCATGACAATCAAAGTTGCCATTGTAACCGGAGCAGCCCGAGGGATCGGCCTAGCAACAACCAAATTATTTTTGGAGGATAGTTGGCGTGTTGCTATGGTCGATTGTGATGACGAAGAATTACAAAAAGCATCGAATGCACTGCCAGGAACAGTACCAATCTATTGTGACGTGTCTAAGCCGGATATGGTTCAGGAAATGGTGTCAAGGGTACTCGATGCCTTCGGGCGCATTGATGCCCTTATCAATAATGCCGGGGTCGCTATGTTCACACCGCTTGAAAAAACGGATTTTGACACGTGGCGAACGATTATGGCAACCAATTTAGATGGTGTTTTTCTTTGTACACAGACCGCTATACCGGCTTTGAAAGAAAGCCGGGGAGCGGTGGTCAATATAGCCTCCATTTCCGGGCTCCGAGCCAGTACTCTACGAGTCGCCTATGGCACCTCAAAAGCTGCCGTTATTCATCTGACCAAGCAACTGGCCGTCGAACTGGGGGATTATGGCGTACGGGTAAACTGCGTATCACCGGGTCCTGTAAAAACTAAGTTAGCGGAAGCGGTCCATTCCCCTGAAATTATTAAAGCTTATTACGACGGTATTCCATTGAATCGCTCGGCGACTGAACAGGATATTGCCGAAACGGTCGTCTTTCTGTGTTCTACAAAGGCTTCCTATATTACCGGACAGATGATTGCCGTTGACGGAGGGTTCGATGCTTCGGGTATTGGTCTACCAGCCCTTCGAATATCAAGACAATAACTGATTGACAATGAAGTAAGTGGGAGCTTAAGCAACGTTAATAGTTCTGGATAGTTACGTTAAATTAGCCGCTTGTTCAGTGAGCAGGCAATGCGTCATGCCCCACGTATGAAGCGTTTCCAGAACAGGCCGTAATGGCTGCCCATACGCACTTAGGCTATACTCCACACATTTGGGAACTTCGGCGTATACCTGCCGCAGGATGAGGCCATCCTTTTCCAATTCTCTCAATTGCTGGGTTAGTACTTTTGAGAGATCTCAATGGCTCGCTGCAATTGGCTAAAGCGCATCGCCCGATCACGCGGGTTCAACAGTATACTTGTCTTCCATTTCCCGCCAATTAGTTCAACACTTGCCTCTATGGCACACGTATACTGTTTCTTTGGTTTCGACCCCTTCATAACTCATTGATTGTTAGTGCTGGTTACCTTTAGGGAACAATATAACAAAAGGGGGCCTATTTGGCTATATGATACCCAATTACTCACCTTTGTCATCGACCAAATCCTTGAAACCAGTTGAGCAAATGAAAGCGAAAATAAAAATAAGAGTGACTTTTTTTCTCGTTGGGTTCATCGCCTGTACCCTCCTGAGTTCCTATTTAACGATAGCTCAAACTAAAAAAAATCACTGACAACATAGGCAAACGACCCCGCCAATGACCTGTTGAAAAATGCCCATTTCGCCGGATTTAGTAGTCATTATTTTCTCACATCGGATGGGGTAAAACTGCATTATATTCATAAAGGAGCGGGTAAGCCGCTGATTATGGTTCATGGATGGAGCGGAACCGTGAAGGATTTCGCTATGTATGCGCTGCCGTTAAGTAAACACTTTTCGGTCTACATGATTGAGATGCGCGGGCATGGGTATTCCGATGCCCCTACATACGGGGCCAGGATGTCCCGTCTGTCTGCCGATTTACATGAATTTATCACTACCCTGAATCTCAAAAAAACCAAATTGATGGGCTTTTCCATGGGGCCAGTGTACTCTGGGGTTATCTGGAACTGTTTGGAGAAAACACCGTTGACAAACTGATTTTTGTTGATGAGGCCCCAATGTTAGCCGCCAATCCTAAAGACTCTCCTGAGGAAGTACTTGCCTATGGTGGCAATCGAATGGACACCTGGGATTTAGCTAATTCCTTTGCGCCTGGAGGATCAGGCGGTAAATTCGGGAAGTATTTTACTCGTGGTAAATTTACTGTCAATGAGGCCGTTAGTAAACAATTGGCTACAATTCCAGAACCGTCAAAACACTATGCGTTTTTAGCGCCCCTGGTACGGGATCATCTGAATCAGTATTGGCGCAGTGTGTTTCCCCGGATCACGGTTCCCGTACTCATGCTAAGTGGCGATATCTCTCTTGCAACGACCGTAGAGAGCAATGAATGGATGAAACGTACTATCAAAAACGGCACCTGGGTTCGCTTCTCGGAGCAGGAATATGGCACACATTTTCTGCTTCAAAATGCATCCCCAAAGGCGAACGATGCCATTATCAAATTTTTAGAGACTCGCTAAGCGCTTTGGATCGAACGACTGTTGGCCACTCATAACAAATCCTACATGGATCAGTTAAATCCATAGGCAGAGCACTTTCCAAAGTGTTCTTCTTATTCGCCCAGGTGCCCAGTTGGGATGACAACTTGTTGACGGACCCGTGACAACCGGTTGTTGTGATCCGATCCAGGGGGTGGGGAGATAACCATACCTTCGGCAGCCAACGCGTTTATGAATAAGAACGGACCCGTCATCGTCATCGAAGATGATGAAGATGACCAACTGTTATTACAGCTGGTCTTCCAGAAACTGAACTACCCCAACAAAGTCGTTTATTTCCCCGATGGCCAGCAAGCCCTGGAGTTTTTAGAAACAACCCCTGAAGTACCCTTTCTGATCTTATCCGACATAAACATGCCTAAATTGGATGGGTTTGCACTCCGGGAAAAACTTCATTCCGATGCTCAACTAAGCTTAAAGTGCATCCCTTATCTTTTTTTCTCAACGGCGGTTGATCAACGGATGGTAATTGATGCTTACAGCCTATCGGTGCAAGGTTTCTTTATCAAGCAGTCGAGTCTGGCCGAGTTAGAAAAAACGATTACGGCCATTATGGAGTATTGGAAGCGTTGTGCGGCCCCGAATAACTTTTGACAACATGGTTTTGACTGTTTTCTGATCAGAGGTATATGATACAGTAGGGCTGTTGGGGATTAAACCGATAATCTCCCTTTCTTAATCAAAAGTCGTTCGTTTTTTTTATTTGCAACAGTGGTTTCCGAACATTATTGTATAAGTATAGGCCTTCATGCCTTATTAGGTTGCGTAGGCAGAATAATGATTAAACTACTCTCCCTTTTCATGAGACAGTTCCCTATTCTTGTCATTGATGATGATCCATTGCTGATTCATTAAACGGTACTTTGTTCATTCTTTCGAATGTATACCCTAGAACAAGATCAGCCAAAGCTAATGCTTTTGTCCTAACACATTGGGCCGTTTGTATTGTGACAAGTCATCCAGAATAAAGCATGTTCAATCTGCCACAGACAACGTGTCGTTTAAAATCGCAGTGATTTTGCAATGGTCGGGGCAATCGGCGGAAAACTAAAATAGATTTTACAACGGTTATCAGTATCACTTTTTAAACTAGGAAGTCTTTGGGATGAAGTTAGGGAAACCGCAAAGTAGTTACTCTTTTTCTGAGTTACTAGGGTCGAATCTTCTACAATTCGGCAATACTGATCAATGTTGAACCTAATCTTACAAACGTACCACCCAGGTCATACGTTTGTAAGATTAGATTGCGCGTGTCTCGTGAAAGGAGATTCTTATGCCCTAATTACTTATTCTTTCCACTCTGCAATTATTCGCTATTTACTAATCAAATCTCTATAAGCTGGAAAGGTCATTTTTGACCTCTAGCAAGACCACAGTAAGCAAAACACTAGAAAAATAAGCGTCGTACTCTGCCAGCAATTCACTTGATAAATTTAGAAATTTATAAACATCTTTCGGAGATTTCCCCAGGAAGCCGAAACGAGAATCGATTGGGTCGCGAATCGGTTGAGTTAAGCAATTAATACTTGGTACAACATCAGAAACCCTCCAGCAATGGGCGGGCTTTGTTTTTGTGTAACAGGCATTTACGACCCCAAATGCTACCGTTTAGTTATTTCGCTAACCGGCTTTAGGAAGATCTTAAACTCCCTAGTACTTTACAACTTATAAAAAGGTTCGCCAAACAAATTACGGAACTACCAATAGCTGATAAATTGAGCTTTATCGATCCATGATGTTACATACAATACGATGTTGGGTGGAATGCCCAGGTAGAAAAAGGCGCGTGTTTATTCGTGCTTTGGCAACCGGTTGCGACAGGGCGGTTTAGGATCGTTGGGCAGTTTCCGGAAGGCGAACGCCCTGATTAGTCAGGATTCAGTCGGTTAATAAGCGTTTAATCTTATTCTTCTTTTTATGAAACTACCTTCACGACGTTCGTTCCTAAAACAGGGCACCACCGCCTGCGCTCTTTCGCCCTTTCTGGTAGCAGAACTACCCCCGTCTGCTCTGGATGATGAATTTTCCCTCAAAGAGGTCCACTTACTTCAAGGTATGAGTGGCTGGGAGTATAAATCGCTTTGGGGAAATTTAAAAGGAATTACAGAAAAGGAAGCCGACTGGAAGCCCAATCCTGAATCAAATTCTGTGCGGTGGGTAGTGGGACATCTGTGCTGGTTTGAAGAATGGGTAGCTGATGCCATCGAAAACAAGGGCCGTTACCTGACTGATAAAAAGCCTGTGTCAATCGTAGAGCCGACTATGGAAGCGATGAAAGCGCGGTTTGATGCGGCCAAAGCCCGCTCAACACGGCTGATCGAAGGCTTGACTGCGGAGACGTGGACTCGGAAAGTTATTTTCGTTGGTCGTGTTGAGGTACCTATTTTTAATTTGATTCAGTCCCTTGTTTCGCATACAGCTGGACACCGGTATCAGGTTCGGTATATTCGCGGAACCTACAGTCGGGTTTTCCACATCACCAATAAAGCCGATTTTGACCCTTGGTGAGCCTTATTTTGGTTATGCCATGTCACGGCGACAGAGTACACGTACCGAAGGCAGGGCGCTTTGGGCTCGTTAGTTAGTTGCCTGCCAACAAGGCAAACGCTCTGGAAGATAAGCGGATTTCGACACCAGATGATTAGTTAAAAGATAGGGTATTCTATGAAAGATCTCCTTAAATGCGTTGGTGCTTTGTTTCTCTCCTTAATCTTCGCCGGACACAGTTGGGGGCAGGTCAAACCTTATACGGCTTCGTTCATCGGAACTATGGGACCCGACACGGTTTTTGTGGAAACCTACAACCTCATTAACAACCACCTTTACGGGAAAGTACTATTCCGGATGTTTGAAAACCACGTTGGTGTGTTCAACGTGCATTTTTATCCGGACGGTACCATCCGGGAATTCAACATGATGGCGATGGACCCTATCAATAGTTCACTCCCTTATGAGGCCAAAGTAGCCTGGCGATTCCCGTACAACCGTACGATGATTTGTACCAATGATACCTGCACGATTTTAATTTCCAGAAGAGATAGTCCGCAGGAAGTCGTTGTTAAGCAAGCTACCAGCAGCATGGATTTTTATGGTGGCACCAATCCGCTATTCTCCCTGATCGAATGGAATTGCATGCGGCTGGCTAAATCCGGTAAACAAGTACTCGGACCGCTTACCATGACCAATACCAGTGCAGTAAGTAACATTAGTGTTCGTTATACCGGAGAGAACGCAATGGTTTTTGGAGGGCCTTTTATTGAATATACAAAAATCAAGGTAGACGCTAATGGTAGAATTATCAACACAGATGGCACAGGTACCGCCTATAATTTCCTGGTGACGAAGCATGCACCTATTGATATTGACGAATTAGCTAAACGCATGGTCAAAACGATTGGCATTGGAGATCCTTCGCCCAGAGATACCGTGACGGCAAGCATTCAGAAAAGCAATATAAGTATTGATTACAGCAGACCCTCCAGGCGAGGACGCAAAATCTTTGGCGGTGTGGTCCCGTATGATTCGGTTTGGCGTACGGGGGCAAGTAATGCCACTGTTTTAAGCTTACAGCATCCCATTCAGATTGGAAAAACAGTACTCCCCGCCGGAAAATATAGTCTTTACACCATACCTGGTCCTCAGTCTTGGCGCTTAATCTTCAATACAAACACAACAAAATGGCCTACTGACCCTGATAGAAGCAAGGATTTCGCCCAGATCGCTCTCCAGGTGAAAAGTCTGGACACGCCCAAAGATCAGTTTACGATTGATATTCAGGAGACCAAAGTAGGTGGCGTACTAAAATTTCAGTGGGACAATGTAGAAGCTTATACCGACTTTAAAATAATCAGGAATTAGCGTTTACCTGTCACTGAAAGATCAAGCCAACATCAACAAAGCCTGTTCAGCAATGGACGGGCTTTGTTGATTAATGGGGTAGGGGTTTACTGCTCCAGGGTAGCCAGCCTTAAGGCCGTTTGGGGTGTTTCAGCCGACAGACGAACTGCCCGACAAGGCAAAATAATTTTTCATGAGCTGTCACCTCGGCAGGTTCTGAAGGGATGAAGACATAGTTAGACTAAAGTATGGGTGTTATTGGCCGCTCGGCATGGACCGGTCGATGTGAACGCTCCGGTTCAATGAGTTCAACTAAATAATCAATCCATATCAAACTCATGAAAAATAGCACACACGAGATAGGAATAATGCTGATGTGGGCTCTGTTGCTCACGTTGTCATCTTGTGGTCCTTCTGAAGAACAACTAAGGCACGAACGTCAGCAGGCTGAGCAACAGCGCATCGAACAGGAACAGGCTGAACAACAGCGTATTGAGGAGGAACAGGCTGAACAACGGCGGATCGAACAGGAGCAAGCCGAGCAAAGACAAAAAATTGCTTACATGAGTGCAATCAATTCGGTTTTACAATTAGACGCTAATACGTCGAATATTAGTGACTATACAAGTCGAGCGGCTGCTATGAGAAACATAGAAATAACACAATGTCCACAAGACTTTGCCGTCGCTTATCTGGATCATGTTCATGCCTGGGAAGACAGAGCTAAAATTAAAAGCGCACAAAATGAATTAAAAGAATATGGTGGATTAGCGGCTGCGGCTGGGCTGATAGCAACACTAACTGATTCTGATAGTACACCTTTCAGTGATTATGTTGAAGCAGAAAATAAATTACAAGCGCTTGCGAATGAGAAAATAGATGAAATACATCGGACTTGGCAACTTGTTGAACGCACTGCTGTAAGTTATGGTGCAACCCTTCCTCATTAAATCAAAAGATGAAATCACTACTAATAGTCGTCCTGTTTGGGGGAATTATCTGCTGTTCTATGACCCGAGTAGGTCTAACAGTTGACAATATTCATACTACTATTTCAAGACCCGTACTGACAAAATATATTCTGACAGGGACAGTCACTAACGCAACTGTGAATAAGACGGGCAGTGTAGAAATGGAACTTACCGAGATAAGCGATAAAACCTACCGGTGTTCAGGGAAATTTGATGAAAAAATACTCTTTGGTCGTTTCGATCTATATGGCAGAGCATTTGTCGATTTAAATGCACCATCTGCTTTAAGTATCAAATTTGAAGGCGTGTTGAAGTTTGGGAATGGCGATGGGTCAGGTTTTGCCCCTGATACAAAAGCCGCTTTCTTAACTACATTGAACATATTCTCTGACAACGTCACCGGGAGTTACCTAATTGGTGAAATTCCAAATAGTAGCTACAGCAAACTAAAACAAAACGGCCTGTATAACTTAAGGATTAAATCAAAAGTCAGACTCAACCCCAATTAGCCCTGACAGCTCCATCGTAAGATCCATTCATGTTTCGCTTCGCGTGGGTTGCTATTGATTCTGGTCTTTGGTTGCCAACCAGGAGAAACTATTGTGTCAGTAGAAAGGTATTGCCTGGTTCAACCCGTTCAATGATAAACGCCCGACCATTGGCCGGGCGTTTATCATTGAACGGGTTGAGGTTATCGCTTTAAAATACCGTTGAAAAGAACAATTTGCCGTTCCAGTTTGCCCGACAACGAATTCTCTTTAATAAGATTCAGCGAGATAGCCTTTTAAAAAAATCGACCATTTTCATGTATACTTTATTAGAGCCAATAAATAAGATTACGTATCAGTTTTTTTAAGTGTAAATTTTTTCGAAAAACAGTAAGCAAATAAAATGGGTTAATAGTCAGCACTTTATGCGTTTTTAGCTGTATGTAGAAGCTTGCTAGCGGGTCGTATAGCTTACGGAGATGGGTGTAGGAAAAATACAGTTTCCTCCTTATTCATTACATTATTCCCCAAAAACTATCGTTTACTTTGTAGCGTATATGACACAAACAATCAACCAAATCAATTTCACCATCATGAAAAATCTGATTGCAGTCTTTAGTCTCCTGTTTGCCCTGGTATCACTGGCGCAGGCACAGGACAAAAAGCCGCCAGTAAGTCCGAAGTTAACTGTAGAAAGCCCCGATAAGAATATCAAAATTGTATATGGCCAGCCTTCTAAAAAAGGCCGGGTTATTTTCGGACCAGAAGGATCGGCTAGTTTAGAGAAATACGGTAAAGTCTGGCGGACTGGTGCCAATGAAGCTACCGAAATTACGTTCAAAAGCGACGTCATGTTCGGTGACAAAATGGTGAAGGCAGGTACCTACACACTCTTCACCATTCCCGGCGAAAAAGAGTGGAGTGTTTTGCTGAATAGCACACTGGGTCAGTGGGGTGCTTACGACTACGAAAAAATCAAAGGTAACGATGTGGCAATGATAAAGGTACCTGTATCGATGGCTAAAACGCCCATCGAAAAACTGACCATTACGCCCTCTAACAGCAGCATTGCCATTGCCTGGGATAACATGACGATATCAGTGCCGGTAATGAAACACGGCTCGTAAGTTTAACATTGGTAGGTCAGCAACCTGGTAATTTCCCGAATAAAGAATTCCCGGCTTGCTTGGTTTACCTAAATAATTACTTAGCCCGACCTCCGACTCAGGGGTCGGGCTAACTTTTTTTGAGTAATTAATGGGTAAATTCCACCTTTTTTGGTGTGGATTGGGTCTATCTTGCAACAAACGCATTAAAATTTGCGTAAAAAGTTAACAGACAATCAATTAAGTGTGTTATTTTGGGTGACAAAACCAGCTATATTGAATGATGAAACGCTACTTTGTTTTTTTGCTTGTAGTATTGGCCAGCTTGCCTGCTTTGGGGCAGGAATCGGCCGACTACTACCAAATTCCAGACCAGCGTCATCAATATGACCGGTTACTGGCTCGCTATGGTGGTGCGTATACCCGCGATCGCTGGTATGTTTCCCTGAACGGTTTTGTTCGCACAGACCGTGCTAAACTCGATAACTCATTTAATGACCTGATCGGAAGCAATCGGGTAACAAAATTGGGGTGGAGTGCGCTCATTGGCTGGGCTTATCGGGAGCGGTGGGCCGTAGAAGCAGGTTATGTTAGTTCGCCTACTCATACCGAAGTGCTTGTAAATAGCGGTGTTTACCCCTATACCTTCCGATTTTCCAATGACAAACAGGGGCTTGTGCTACGTGGTAAACGGATGATCCTGTCAACCAGCGGCCCCTGGAACAGGTCAGGCTTTTGGCTGACTGGCGGGTTATGGATAACCCCGAACAGCACTCAGGATAAGGGTAAGTTTGCGCTTTCGGGATATGGCTATCGCGATTGGCGTAGAGAGAAGTTAGACACACTCCGATTGAGTGGTCAGACAATTACGAATGCGGTTCCAACAGCCATGGCCGAACTCGGAGTAGAATACAACGTTCGCCTGAACAATCAATTCGATATGGGCTTTTCAGTGCGTAAGCTCTGGGGTTTAGGAAGCTCCATTAAAACGGACGTTACGTACAACATTAATGGCCGGGAAGCGCACCATGCGCAATTTGATGGGACCGGCAGCGGTATGACCTATGGACTAACCCTGCGTTATACCTTTGCACTCCGGCAGACATTGTCGAATGTTCTTGATATTCAGGGGAAGAAGCCCACAGGAAGGAGTAAATTAACGCCGTTTAAGGAACAAATCAAGTATTAGTCTATCGGGATTAGGGGTTGATCTTCAGGGGATTACTAGTAAAAATAATGCAGTTTTTTGCTTAAAAAATTTGCGTAATAAAAAAATACTTTCCACCTTTGCCTATGAACTTAGTCGACTGATCCGTCAGGCAGTTATTTACACTCATGAATAAGCAAGCATCCCAACCGGCTCTCTCTCTCGAAACACCTGTTTCCCGGTTCCGAATGCGCACCATGTCAATGCTGACGATGGCCTGCTGTTGTTGAGGTTAAGTTCTTCTTCTTTTACAAATGCCGTCGTTGAACGGCAAGCAACTAACCCATTAAACATTAACCCGCTGTCGATACTGACTAAGGGATGTAATCGACTCACTGATTTGTCGTGACTCGTTACAAAACAAAACAAGTAATTCATTTATATTATTACCCTATTTAGTATATAGGATAAATATTTTAAAGAATAATCATTTCGGTTTAACACGACATAAACGCAACTACTCATGACACTTGAATTTCAAAATGAACTCGGCGATTTCCGCACATTCACCACAAAGCCACGCCAAAAGAACGTCGATATTCAACCGTTAAAAACAGGAGATACGGCTCCATTTTTCAGTCTGGCGGGCGGTTCGGGCGATTGGCGGGCTTCCATCTTCAATTACCCGAAATCAGGATCCGGTCAATCCGTATCGCTTCTGGATTTAGTGGCCGAAAAGCCGGTAGTCATTAGCTTTTATTGCCCATGCTGGGGGCGTTATGCCGGTCCTTACTTGGATTCGCTGATCCGCCTGAACGATGCCCTTCAGCAAGTTGGCGCTGAATTAGTTGTACTCTCCATCGAATCACCAAAAGTCCTCGCCAAACAGGGTAAAAATCTGGATTTTCTGTTCGCTCATGATGCTGATCAACAAGTGTCGCGTCAATTCGGAGTTTACAACGAAGACAGTCCGGTTTGGGATCGGGTATCAGGCATTTCCGATGAAGCCTTTATTCCGGCCGTGTATGTAGTCGGTCCAGATCGGCAGATCGAATACCATTTTCTGGATGAAAACTTCGATACACCAATCGACATCGATACGATTGTTTCGCATGTTTGGGCCCTGAGCCCGGTGGATACTGACTTTATCGATAAGCCGGTTGGCCGACAGAATGTGTATGCGCAGGGCTTTTTTGCGCTTTGGCTGTTGGGCTTTCTGGCTGCTGCCGGTTCACAATTCATCAATCCCTAAAAACACGTTTTATGAAACTCAATCAGGTCGCCGGCACGGCATTCCTCACGGCACTCACCAGTACCAGCCTTTTTGCTCAAACGCCAGCTCCATTACGTGAGGGCGTGTGGCGGGGTGTTTTTCAGGCTGGCCAGGAAACTGTTCCGTTCAATTTTGAAGTGAAAGCTGGTAATTCGGTGGCTACAACAAAGCTTTATCTGCTTAATGCCCGTGAGCGTGAAGAGTTGACCGACCTGACGCAACAGGGAGACTCGGTGTTCGTTCCGATCCCGCTGTATGACGCTACGCTTCGTTTTAAACGAGAAGGAGCGGATAAACTGACGGGCGTATACCGCAGTAACTCAAGTGGCCGTGACCTTCCGTTAACGGCTGAATATGGCAAAACCTACCGGTTTGAACCGGGTGTGGCTCCTGCCGTCAATTTGTCGGGCAAATGGGATGTCAATATTGAGCGGGCCCCCGGTGATGTCAATAAAACGGTTGGTGTATTCGAACAGAATGGTAGCCGAGTTACAGGTACTATTCTAACCGTAACGGGCGATTACCGCTATCTAGACGGTCAGGTATCGGGTAACGAATTTGTGTTGTCTTCGTTTAGTGGCTCGTCGCCGTCCGTTTTTCGGGGAAAGTTTACCGAGGATGGGAAATTCGCGGGTGAATTTCGTTACGTGCGGGGCGGTTTTACCGCAACAGGTGTAAAGAACGAAAAAGCCGCATTGCCGGATCTATATTCTTTGACGAATCTGAAGCCTGGTTATGCTAAACTTGATTTCACATTTCCAGACCTCAACGGTAAATCTGTTTCGCTCAATGATCCGAAATACAAAAATAAAGTCGTGATCGTAACGATTTTAGGTAGCTGGTGTCCAAACTGTATCGATGAAACTGCTTTTCTGGCTCCCTGGTACAAAGCCAACCGAAAGCGGGGAGTTGAAATAATCGGTCTGGCCTTCGAGCGAAAGAATGATCTGACTTTTGCCAAAACCGCCTTATCACGACTGCTTAAGCGGTACGATGTTCAGTACGATATTTTGTTTGCTGGAATAGCGGATAAGAAAGTGGCCTCCGAAGCGCTTCCGGCGCTGAATAAAGTACTCGCTTTCCCCACCACCATTATCATTGATAAAAAAGGCAATGTTAGTCAGATTCATACGGGTTATACGGGCCCGGCTACAGGTGCCTATTACGATGAATATGTGCAGGAGTTCAATAGTCACATCAGCCAGTTGCTTGGCGACACCCCTGCTCCTCAAGCATCCCGGCAAACGGGTAAGTAATCAAGTTTCGTGAATTGACCTTTCTTCAGATTTCGTTGCCTGCCCGTTTTTTGACGAAAGGAAATGCTATTAAAAACCATGATTAACAGTAAAGCAAGAAAGACGGTATCCGAATTCGGTGGATTACCGTTTGCCGAGCAGGCGGCAATTATCTGGCAGAAAGGCCAACCGGTTGCTACCCGGCATTTACCCGATTTTCGGCTACACTTATACGCCGTTGACCATTTTTTTGTTGAAATGTGGGTGTGTCGACGCCGATTTATCGTTACGCTGTTCCGGCCAATAACGGATACCGACGATTTACTGCCTTACGTCAATCTGGGATTGCCAGTTCAGAACAGTATATGTTAAGTGCCTGACAGTTGGCCTGTCGTGACTGAAGGATTATCGCAAAAACGCTATGGAGCATAAATCTAGATACTAAGATGCTGTGGGTATAGAATCAGGGTTATTCGCCTTATCTTTAAATCCCGTTAGGCTGCGTGTTTGAGGGCATTTATTTGTCCTGAATTGTCCGAAAACACACCATTCTGACGAACTGATTTAACAACCTAAAAAACGCATGAAAAAGCAATTCAGTATTCTCCTCTTTTTTGCCCTAAGTTCCCTGTTGAGCAACGCGCAGACTCAACCCAAAACCGTTGGCCCCGAAAAAGGCGCACTCGTTATTGTAGGGGGTGGCAGCATGGCTCCCGAACTCTGGAGTCGTTTCGTTGAATTAGCGGGTGGACCCGCCAATGCCAACATCGTTATCGTGCCTACGGCAGGCGAAGATTCTTCGGCTACCAAAGCGCCCCGCGAAACCGAAAGACTCCAGAGCCTGGGTGTGAAAAACATAACCATTCTGCATACCCGTGATCCGAAGGTTGCCAATCAGGAATCATTCGTTGCTCCGTTGAAAAAAGCAACGGGCGTCTGGTTCGTGGGCGGCCGTCACTGGCGGCTAACCGACTCCTATCTGAACACGTTGGCGCATAAGGAATTCAATGCTGTACTGAGCCGGGGTGGGGTCATTGGTGGCACATCAGCCGGGGCTACCATTCAGGGGTCATTCATGGTGCGGGGTGACACGAAAGGGAACTCGATCATGATCGGTGATCACACGGAGGGGCTCGATTTCATCCATAACGTGACTATCGACCAGCACGTTCTGCGCCGGAATCGCCAGTTTGACCTCATTGATGTCATTAAAGCACGGCCCGAACTGCTCGGTGTCGGCATTGACGAAGGGACCGCTATTGTCGTTCAGAAAAACACGTTTGAGGTGATGGGCGCATCGTATGTTGCTGTATATACCGCCGACCAGATTGCCAATAATGCCAAATACCCATCGGGTCAGAACAGCACAGGTGGTCCGTTTTTTTTCCTGGGAAAAGGACAGAAATTCGATTTGCAGACGCGTAAGGTACTGAACCAGCAGCCATCGCGACCGAACGAACCCGCTAAATAAGTCGATTTATTGAATGCATCGCTTCTGATTTACTCAACGCTTACATTTACCTATCAACCCCTTAACAAACCAATAACGCAAGATGAAATTTGAAACACTTCAACTGCACGCCGGTCAACAGATCGACCCGGCAACCAATGCCCGTGCGGTCCCGATTTATCAAACGACTTCCTATGCCTTTAACAGCACCGAACACGGCGCAAATCTGTTTGCGCTGAAAGAGTTTGGCAACATCTATACCCGCATCATGAACCCGACCGGCGATGTCTTTGAGAAGCGCATTGCAGCTCTGGAAGGGGGCGTCGCGGCTCTGGCCGTTGCGTCGGGTCATGCGGCTCAGTTTATTGCCATCAACAACATTACGACGGTTGGCGACAATTTCGTAACCACGACCTATCTGTACGGCGGATCGTATAACCAGTTCAAAAATTCGTTCAAAAACATTGGTGTTGAAGCCCGGTTTGCCGACGGCGACAAGGTCGAAAGCTTTGAACGACTGATCGATGAACGGACCAAGTTCCTGTATCTGGAAACCATCGGAAACCCTGGCTTCAACGTTCCCGACTTTGACGCCTTTGCTCAGCTGGCCGAAAAATACGACCTCCCGCTGATCGTAGACAATACCTTCGGAGCAGCCGGTGCAATTTGTAAACCCTTCGACTACGGTGCTCATATTATTGTCGAATCGGCTACCAAGTGGATTGGCGGACATGGGACAACCATCGGGGGTGTAATTGTCGATTCGGGTAAGTTCAATTGGGGGAATGGTAAATACCCGCAATTCACGCAGCCATCGCCGAGTTATCACGGTCTGGTATTGAACGATGTGTTCGGTGTAGGCGGCCCATTCGGCAATATCCAGTTTATTATCCGGGCCAGAGTGGAAGGCTTACGGGATTGGGGGCCATCGCAAGGGCCGTTTAACTCGTTTTTGCTGTTGCAGGGTCTGGAAACACTCACGTTGCGCATTGAGCGGACATCCGAAAATGCACTGGCGCTGGCTCAGTGGCTTGAGCGGCATCCAGAAGTAGCATCCGTAAATTACCTGGGCTTGGAAAGCAGTCCCTATCACGAATTAGCCAAAAAATACCTGCAACGGGGTTTTGGTGGCGTCCTTTCCTTTGAACTGAAAGGAGATAAGGCCCGCGCTGAAAAATTTGTAAACAGCCTGAAACTGATAAGCCACCTGGCCAATGTCGGTGATTCGAAAACCCTGATCATTCATCCCGCTTCAACTACGCACTCTCAACTGAACGAAGAAGAGCAATCGGGAGCCGGTGTTGCGCCTACAGGCCTGCGGATTTCACTCGGTATCGAACACATTGACGATATCAAAGAAGACATCGAACAGGCAATTGCCCAATTGTAATCAGAGTACTGTTTACGGGAGCCAGAATTCTAGTATCTGGCTCTCGTAAACCAAAAACAAAGTTCAATTTTGAGTAAGCCAGATTATGATGCCGTTGTGGTTGGCTCTGGACCGAATGGCCTGAGCGCAGCGATCACGTTGCAACAAGCCGGTCTATCGGTACTGGTGCTGGAAGCCAAAGCCGAAATTGGGGGTGGATTGCGTTCGGCAGAACTGACATTGCCTGGCTTCATGCATGATGTCTGCTCGGCAGTTCATCCGTTGGCGGCAGGTTCCCCATTTTTTCAGAGCCTTCCGTTGGCCGAACATGGGCTGGAGTTTATTTACCCGCCCTTGTCTGCTGCGCATCCCTTCGACGACGGCACAGCGGCCTCACTGCGGCCGTCGGTTAGCGAAACGGCCCATGCTCTGGGCATCGATGAGCGGGCCTATCTGGATTTGCTGGAACCACTGGTGCGCCATTGGCCAACAATGGCTGCGGATGTGCTGGGGCCGTTACGCTTTCCAAAGCATCCATTCGACATGGCTCAATTTGGTTTGGATGCATTGCCATCTGCGGTGCAATTGGTTAAACGATTCAGGACAAAAGAAGCCCGTGGTTTGTTTGCCGGAATGGCTGCCCATGCCATTCAGCCGTTATCGAATCTGACAACGTCGGCCATTGCGCTGGTCCTGATGACGGCGGGGCATCTGCGGGGCTGGCCAGTTCCTAAGGGTGGTTCACGAGCTATTGCCAATGCGCTGGCGTCGTATTTTCGGTCGATTGGAGGCAAAATTGAAACGAATACACCGATTCGGTCAATGAGTCAGTTGCCGTCGGCGAAGGTTGCCGTATTTGATGTGACACCGAAACAATTGCTTTCTATAGCGGGTGATCGATTCTCTTCCGGAACCGCAAACCGGCTGTATCGCTGGCAGTTGGAGAACTACCGCTACGGCATGGGCGTGTTTAAAGTCGATTGGGCGCTGGACGGGCCAATTCCGTTTACGGCTCCGGAATGCCGACAGGCTGGCACAATCCACCTGGGTAGTACATTCGAAGAAATCGCTGAAGCAGAACGGCTTACATCGCAGGGGCAGCACCCAGATCGACCTTATGTGTTGCTGGCGCAGCAAAGTGTATTTGACTCGACACGTGCACCGGAAGGGAAACATACGGCCTGGGCGTACTGTCACGTTCCAAATGGCTCGACGGTCGACCGAACGGAGGTTATTGAACGCCAGATCGAGCGGTATGCGCCCGGTTTCAGGGACCGGATTCTGGCGCGGCATACCATGAACACCGCTCAACTGGAGATGTACAATCCAAATTACGTAGGGGGCGACATTAACGGCGGGATCATTGACATCCGTCAGTTGTATACCCGGCCAGTTGTTACGCTATCGCCTTACCGGACATCAGTTCCCGGAATATACATCTGCTCATCATCTACGCCACCCGGTGGCGGGGTGCATGGTATGTGTGGGTATCATGCGGCCCGCGTTGCCCTACGCGAAGGATTTGCTCTGCCCATAACAGTGTCACTCGCAACAGGTTAAGGTGTAGCCCTGCTCATGCAGAAGACTGTAGATAGTTTCTGCTTCGGTAGTTTATAAACTACAAATACTATAGAATATATTGGTTTTAGGATTTCCTGGAAAATTGGCGGACCATACCCATTAAACGCACTTTTCATTTGTTCAAGCCTACTCGTTTGTATTATGTTGACAGCAAGTATAGTTTCGGAAATAACCACAAGCGATTTTCTCACAGAGCAGCAGATTACGTTTTTCAATAAAAACGGCTATCTACACATAAAGGGCTTCGTCAGTCGCCAGGATGTGCAGCTTTTTCTGGTCGAAATGCAGCGTATAGAAGCACATTTCATTGCCGAAAACGTGGATAAAATAAATGGAACCCCCATCAAATATGGGAATGATGAAACGGGTCAGCGTATCGTTCAGCGGTTTGCCTTTTCGTCGTTGTTTAGCCCGGTTCTGCATGAATTTCTACAGGATAGCCGCTTTCAGGATCTGACGCAACTGTTACAACCTTACGAAGGACGTATCGGTGAAGAAGAAAAGGATGGTCTGGTTATCAATCATTATGTACGAACGCCCGAGAGCAACTTCTCCCGCATGGGCTGGCATACCGATAGCCCGCGCGATCTGTTTCTGGGGCAACGTATTCGGCCAATGCTCAACGTAGGTCTGCACCTGGACGACTGCCCGATGACAAACGGTGGTCTGCGCGTTTTGCCCGGTACCCACAAACAGAGCACTTTATTGACCCTGTTCCGCAAGCGGCAGTTTGTCGATCATCGCCCAGACCCGCGTGAGGTTGGATTTGATATTGAAGCAGGCGATCTCACGATCCATAATGGTAGTTTATGGCATCGGGTGCAGCAGTCACCACACGTCGGTGCGTTGAGCCGTCGTCGGGTAATGTACATTCCGCTCGTAACGGGTGAGTATCAGCGGAAAACGGCCGACAGTAAAACCCCATTTTACCACCGGTTCGCCAGTAAAGTAATTGGGTAAAAGCATTTAATTCGCAGGCAGCATGAACAGTTGGCTAGTTGTACATGCTTTAAAAATAGAAGTCTTTCGTCCAGGTAACTTTTTGTGTTGACTGGGCAAAAGACTTCTATTCTGACTGTCTACTGCTGTTCGTTATCTGAACAACATGGGCGTGTATTCATTGAGGTATTGCCGCCAGTTAACCCATGTGTGGCCGCCGGAACTTTCTTTGTATTGGTATTTAATGTTGTGTTTATCGAGCAGAGCCAGCGTTTTTTTATTGGCTTCCATCACGAAATCATCTTTACCAATGCTCACCCAGAATAGCTTCTTTCCCTTGTTGAACGATGGATCGTTCAACACCTTCGCATATTTTGTGTCGGCTTCATCGGCGGTTGCGCCAAAGAAACCTGAACTAAATACCCCAACGTAATTAAATAATTCAGGATGGGTCAGAGTCACGTCCAGTGTTTGAAAACCCCCCATCGACAGACCCGCAATGGCCCGGTTGTCGGGGGTAGTCAGGGTGCGGTAATTTTTCTCGACGGTAGGCATTATCTCTTTCAATAGTTCGGTGGCAAACAGATCCCGCAACCGGTTCATTGTTTGCGCATCGGGCGTACCTGTTTGAGGAGGCAGTGGCATACTGCCATTGGGCATTACGACAATCATCGGTTTTGCTTTTCCTGCCGCAATCAGGTTATCGAGAATGAAGCCCGATCGACCGATGGTATTCCAGCCGGAATCATCATCTCCTCCGCCATGCAGTAAATAAAAGACCGGATATTTACCAGTACCTTTTTCGTAACCTGGTGGCGTATAAACGTGCATCCGGCGCATCATGCCCAATGTGTTCGATGAATACCAGACGGCCCGCACCTCGCCGTGGGGCACCGCCCGATTATCCTCAAAAGCCGTTTCGGGACCTGGCACTGCCATCATATTTTCCAGGCTGCTAATCCCCTGTTTGACAACCGGGTTCTTAGGGTCCATTGTTCGCACACCATCCACGGTTAAGGTATACGAATAATAATCGGGTTTCAACGGGCCAATCGCTACCGACCAGACGCCCTGCTCGTTTTTGGTCAGGCTAAGGGGTTTCTGGCCGGACAGGAAGTCTCCACCTATCGTTACCTCACTCGCTTTAGGCGCATAAATCTGAATGATTACCCGCTTATCGCCCAATACCTTAGGCGAATTGAGGGTGTCGTTGGGGGTTGGTGTCCGCTGGGGCATTTGAGCCATGGCTCCCACTGAAATCAGGGTAGCACATAGAAGCAGAAAACTGCGGGCATTGATCGACTTTTTCATCTGTTTAGGAACTGGTTTAGAAGGAATGACTGACGAATGGGAAAGGGTAGAGAAAAGCACCCGATACTCCGGAATTACCACGTAAAGGTTACTTAAATTTGCTGGCATCCAACCGGAAAAAGCGAACGGCATTATTGAATAAAATGTCGCGTTTCTGGTCGAATGACAAGTAATCTGCATTCTCAATTACGCTGAGTGACGTTTCAAATAATTTGGGCCAGATCATAAAATCCGTGCCATACATAATCCGTTTACCGAATCCAGCCTGTACCAGCCGTTTGAGGTAGGCATGGATTTCGGCCTGTGGATAGCTCCAGATGAAACCGGCCAGATCTACATACACATAGGCATTTGCACCCATAAGGGCAATCATTTCATCGATCATGGGATAACCTGCATGCATAACCCATATTTTCAGTTTGGGATGGCGAGCCAATAAATCTTCAAGCAGAAACGGTCGGCCGAGTGAGGCCCGGTACGAAGCCTGCGTAAGATTGGCCATGCCGTTGCCGCCCGTACCCATGTGAATACCCACCGGAACATTTTGCTTTTCAGCTACGGCAAAATAGGCATCAAGCGACATATCGCTGGGCGAAAGACCCTGATATTGAGGAGCCACTTCGCCCATTACCTGATAAAAGCCCGAGGACATTGAATCCGTAAACGCCTGTACGGTCATCTGATTGGGCGAGCTAACGCCAATGCCTGCAATTACCCGGTCTGGGGCCGCTTTTTTCCATTGCCGTAAAATCTGAGGATCACCATACGCAACAATGGTCATGTTGAGTCGCTTCATGGTTTCCAGCACGGATGCCTGCATTTCCGCGTCGGATTTGGCCGGTTGCAGAGGATCGACACATTGGGCATTCAGGAAAGCCCTCATCTGTTGATTTGGGTCGCCCCCCGGCATATCTCTCAGAAACCAGGGGCACATCTCAACCGCGAAGCTGGTGTTAACTTTCATGGCGTGTACGTGCACGTCGATGATGGGTAGTGGTTGGCCGGGGGGAGTCGTTTGCGCTTTTGAGCGAGCGGCTACCAGTAAAAAGAGCAGGAGTACTAATCGTGTTTTCATCAATAAAAGAGTAAGGAAATGTAGGATTCAAATAACAGTAAGTGGAGCAGTCTCGCGTGAATAGAGTTATTTACCCATCCATTCTTTGAAACTGGTCACCCGATCAACGCTGACAAATACTTCCTGACGGGGTGGAGGAACAAGTTCTACCTTGAGTTTGCTACCGGTGTAGGCATAAACAGATTTGATGGCCGATGCGCTGACCAGAAACGACCGATTGACACGATAGAAGCGATCCGGATCGACGAGTTGCCCCAATCGGTCCAGACTATAATCGATCGATACGGGAATGCCTGAATGGGGTGTCACATACGTTGCTTTATCTTCGAAAAAGAAATAAGCGATTTCGTCGGTTCGAATCGTTCGAAGCCGAGGCCCGATACTCACCAGAAACCGATCGCGGTAGGCGGGCGGGTCCAGTTTTTTCATCAACTGATTTAATGCCGTCGTATCCAGCAGGGTCATCGACGGGTTTTGCCGAACCAGCTTAAACTTGTCAATAGCAGCAGCCAGCTCTTCAGTCTCAATCGGTTTAAGTAAGTAGTCGATACTGTTAGCCTTAAAAGCCTGTAGGGCATACTGGTCAAATGCCGTAGTGAATATGATTGGGATCGTCAGATTCAGCTCTTTAATTAAACTGAAGCCCAGGTCATCTTCCAGGTGAATATCCAGAAAAATCAAGTCCGGCTGAAGAGGCTGCGGAGCTTTAAACCATTGGACCGATTTGCTGACTGATGGTAGCTGAGCGAGCACACGAATCTGGGGATCATACTCATACAGAAGTAGTTCCAGATTCTGGGCTGTCAGGGGCTCATCTTCAATAATTAATACATTCATTCGAGCAGGGGGATTTTTATCAGAAACACATTCGCCTGATCCTCAATTAGTACGGGCCGATCCGTCAGCAGTTGATAGCGTTTGATGATGTTTTTTAAACCCAGCCCCGTCGATACTTCGGTTTTGGGCCGAAGTCGAATCAAATTGGTGACCAGTAAATAATCCTGCTCCATATCGATCGTGACCAGCAAGGGCACTTCACTCGACATTTGATTGTGTTTTACGGCATTCTCAATCAATAACTGTAGGGTCAGTGGAGCGATGCTATATTGATCCACTTTTTCCTGCGGAATATTCGTTATGACCCGAAACTTGTCGCTGAAGCGAATATGGAGCAAAAACGTATACGCTTTCACGAAGTCTAATTCATCCCGGAGTTTAACACATTTGGCATCATGTTGCTCTAAAACATAGCGGTATGATTTGGCCAATTGCCCCACAAACTGGATAGAAAGTTTGGGGTTTACCGCAATGAGCGAAGAAAGAATACTGAAGCTATTGAACAGGAAATGCGGATTGACCTGATTCTTCAGGGCAACAAACTGAGCCTGCGCGGCCTCCTGTTTCATTTGCTCCGCTTTCACACGGATGTCTTCTAACTGCTTGTAGCCTCTACGGTTAGCCGCCAGGTAAAAGGCAGCGAGCATGGCCATGATCGTCAGTCCATTATCAACTTTTTGGTGCTGGCCACCGTCCGCAAATCGGTTCGCTCGGCGTAGGTTTGCTGGCGACTGAATCGAAGTTGAATTCTGGATGGGCTCCAGCCGGGCCATGACTAACCACAAGCGATAGAACCCCATGTTAAACAAAACCGCTAGTCCAACCGCAATAAGTAACGTAGCCAGTTGAGCAGGTAAATTGAATTCAATGAGAAAACCTTTATTGAACAGCCTGAAAATCCGTTGATGAAACCAGTCGGTTACGGTAATCCAGAGGTAAAAGAAAAGAATCGTAACGATAATTTCCATGATCCAGAAAGGCCATACCTTTCTGAAAAGCGTGAGTGAGAACTGATTGATGGCTACATACAGTCGAATGGGCCAGTAAATAGCGAAAACGGTCGTTGCCAGTTGCCACCGTTGCCGATTCGTTAGGTAGCTCCCCGCGATTTCTGCCATTGTTGATGACCTGTTTATGGCTGATAAATACCAACCGTCCGAAAAATAGTCATTTCGACCAGTTGGTATAAAGAACTCTATAAGACAATTGATTACTACGCTGTAATCTAAATCTTTTCGTGTCTGCCAGGCAGATGTGTTTGTGGTGTCGGGTTCTTCAACCCGACACATGCATTGCTGACGCGAATTTATCGGGTTTGAGAACCCGACATCACAAACAGAACATAAATTACCTAAGGCAGGCGGGGAGAGGAACTGGTTGCCAGGGCCTGAATCTCTTTGTCGGGATGGTTTTTGATCACGCACTGATTGTCGAATAACATCGTTGTGCCGGTTGCTTCCGTATAGGGTTGCCAGTTGGGTAGCTCTTTGTAGTTTGGATTACCGGTACGGGCGAAACTCACCCACGATTGACTCATTTTATGGGCCAGATCATATGCCTCCTTACCACCGCCCGTCATTTCTTCGCAACGGGCAATGTTGTTGAACACAAACGGAATCTCCATGCAGTGAACAGCTTTATAAGCCCCGTCCATCACCGGAGATTGCCAGGTGAACAGATAGACGTAAACCGGTGCGGTGGTATGAGCCGATTTTAAATTAGCCAGCTTGAGCGTATTACCTCGGAATCGATCATCGATATCTATCAGATCACTGGCTCTGGTGTCTTTGGGATACGTCTTTTTAACGGCGTCAATATAGGCGTCTGTTTTATCGCCAAAGCGTTTTTGCAGTTGCGCTTTCGCCTGCTCGGGCGTGGCATCCCGCAGGTTGCCACTGAGCGAAGCCATGAATTCGTTCTTGGTCGATCCTACCAGAAGTGGTACGTCACTGGAGAGTGCCAGCGCTTCGGGCTGAGTGGGTTGGTAGGGTAAAAACGTACCATCACGGGATGGGCCCCAGCCCAGTCCCAGGGCCGATTTACCTTCAGCAGCCAGTTGTTGCCGAACTTTCTGAACGGCACGATTGCCAGCCGCGGCCAGTTTTTCGTAAGGAACCGTCTGAATCGAATCAATCTGGCTGGCAGTCAGGCCAAGTTCTGCCAGAACGGCCGCACCCACCCGGTGCGTCATATCGCGTTCCTGGAATTGTGGGGCAGTTCCACTCTCTGCTATGGCTTTATGAATCAGCCCTTTAGCCGAGGGGGTGTACATGAGCGTCGATACCTTGCCACCTCCACCCGATTGACCAAAAATAGTAACGTTGGATGGATCACCCCCAAACTGATCGATATTGGCATGAACCCATTGCAGAGCGGCTACCAGATCCATCATGCCCACATTGGCTGATGCTTTATAGTTAGCACCATAATCGGATAGGTCCAGAAACCCCAGCACATTGAGTCGGTGGTTGACCGACACCAGTACCACATCGCCCGTACGGCTCAAATTTTCCCCGTCATAGGATGGTAATTCCTGAGACGAACCCGCAGAATAGCCACCTCCGTGCAACCAGACCATAACCGGGCGTTTACGGGCAACGGCACTTCCGGAGGTGGCTACCTGGGGCGACCAGACGTTTAGCCGCAGGCAATCTTCATTGCTATAACCCCAGTCGTGGTGATAGACAAATTCGCTCTCGTCGTTAACCTGACTGGTCGGGGTCATTAAAGGGCAAACCGGGCCGTAAGCCAACGACGAGCGGACTCCTGTCCAGGAGTCAGGTTTCGTAGGTGCCATAAACCGTTTGGCTTTGGCGTACGGAATGCCTTTATAGGTGTAAATGCCATTGTGAATGAAGCCTCTGACAGAACCGGATTCAGTTGTGACAACGGCCGTCTTGCTGCCCGTAACCAAAGGCAACCCGGCCGGAGCCGTTTTTTGAGCGGTAACTGGTAAAGAACCAACCAGTAAAATGGCTAGTAAACGGGTAGGGTTTAAGTTCATGGATTTAGGTATTTGTTTAGAAGTCAGGTGTTTGCTTTGGTCAGGCTGCTATAAATGCTATTCTAGCTGCCAGAAACGTTGTGGTGAAGTTGATAAACAGTCATTGGCAACGAAAAAAAAAGATGACCAATGACGTGTTTGTGAGGTTGGAGGAAGGATTTTGTGGGTTAAATCCAATTCTTAACTCCTTTAATGAAAAAATAGACGATAAACGGACCTTTTTAGCTGGTCAAAATGGGGGAGCGTACTATTGATCACGCATCCAAACCGAACGATTATCGGTGGCAAACTGCCTGAATGTGATCGGAGGACGGCCCAGCAATTGTTCGGTCTCGGTCATGAGCCCGGCAGCCTTTTCTGTTCGGGCCACGGTATACAGGGATGTCATGATCAAGACGTAATTCAGAGGCAGCTTTTCCCTACGCCATTTTCGCCAGATGAATTGCAGCACTGATGGTTTTCGATAAACGATTGGGTGTCCCAATGAATCGGTGAGTATCTGAGCGATCTCATAGTAGGTCAGGGCTTCGGAGCCTGTCAATTCATACCCTCGGTTGAAGTGTTCACTGCTTTGGCTGGTAAGGGCCCGTGCGGCTATGGCTGCTACATCGCGTGCATCGATAAAACTAGTACGACTATTTCCAGCTGGGATAAATAATTCGTTTCGCAGCCGGATTTCGTCCCGATGGGTCGTGCACAGGTTCTGCATGAAAAAACCGGGCCGAAGAAATGTAAACTCCAGGTCGGCTTCAACAATGAGCTTTTCGATCTTGTGATGCGGAGTTACGGGATTATTTTCTACGCCCTGCAACGACAGAAAAGTTACCTGCCGAACACCAGCATGCTTCGTGGCCTCGATGAACGGTTTAAAGTATTTGTCCACATCGGCCAGTTCGGGTGGCCGTACCAACAGCATCCGGCTAACACCAGTCAGGGCAGTGGCAAAGGTACGGGTATCGGCAAAATCCAGCTTTACAAACTTATCCGGCTGAACCTTCAGAAGAGGTCTTGATTTAACCGGGTCGCGCACACCGGCTATAACCTCGAACTGAGATTTTTCGGAATGATTTAGTAGTTCATGCAGAGTTTCTGCTCCCACATTTCCCGTCGCGCCGGTAATCAGAATTCGTTCGCCTGTCACATTCGTTGAGAAAAAAACTGGATAAATAAGGAAAAAAGATAAGTTAGGGCTTTTATTAAGTACGGAGAATTCGATTGGCGATGGTTAATACGGGGTTTGGTGAAAGGCCTTCATGACTTTGCTGATAAACGTTGGTAACACACGTCTGTTAGTTACAGCCTGAATCCAATGCCTGACTTTTAGTACCCATTGCTTAAAATCGAATGCTCAACAGCCACGTTTAATCAACTAAATCCTGAATACGAATGAAAGGTTTTAAATGGAGCGCTTTATTGCTGAGTCTGATGGCGATTCAGACGGCTTTGGCCGATGTACGGGTGTCGAACGTATTCGGTTCGCACATGGTACTGCAACGCCGGAAGCCTGTTCCGGTTTGGGGATGGGCTGATCCAGGCGAGAAAGTGACCGTCTCGTTCAATAGCCAGACGAAAGCCATAAAGGCGGGCAAGGACGGAAAATGGACTATTTCGCTCGATCCAATGGAAGCTGGCGGTCCGTATCAGATGACTGTGGCCGGTAAAAAGAACAGTGTTTCGTTCGACGACGTGTTGCTGGGCGAAGTCTGGGTTTGTTCTGGTCAGTCGAATATGGAATGGCAACTTCAATCGGCTATCAACGGAAAAGAGGAAGTGAAGGCTGCCAATTATCCAAACATCCGTCATTTGATGGTCAAGAAAGCAATCAGCCTTACGCCAAAGGATGACATAGAAGGCACCTGGACTGTCTGTAGTCCACAAACGGCTTCGGTTTACACGGCTGTTGGCTACTACTTTGCCCGGCAACTGCAAAAACATCTGAATGTACCGATTGGTCTGATCAACACGACCTGGGGGGGAACTCATTCCGAAACCTGGACCAGCCGTGATGCGCTCAGTCAAACGGATGAATTTCGAACGGTGGCCAGTAAGCTACCCGCAAGCTATGAAGAAGTGATCCAGGCAGGTAAGGAACGTACCCGGCTGTTAATGGAGAAACAGCAGGGAGGCTTACCGACGGCGGCTGAAGAACGCACATGGTCAGATCCGGCGCTGAACACCGACCAGTGGAAATCAATGGGAATGCCCGGCGACTGGGAGTGGGGCGGACTGCCTACGCTGGATGGGGTTGTCTGGTTCCGGCGTGAGGTGGTGATTCCAGATGATGCTACGCTCAAAAAAATGACACTCCGCTTCGGGTCGGTCGACGATAAGGATTCGACTTTTGTCAATGGTCAATTGGTAGGAAGTTCGAAAGGATTACTTCCACGCGCGTATGCCATTCCCGATGGTTTGCTGAAACCGGGCCGTAATATTATTGCCGTACGGGTTGTGGATGAAGCGGGAGCAGGGGGCTTAGCTGGAAAACCAGAAGACGTAAAACTTTCGGGCGAGAATCTGGATATTCCGCTCGCTGGCCAATGGAAATATCGGGTAGCCACGGTGTTTCCATCGTCGTTCAATCCGGGCCCCAATACGTATGCCACGCAGTTGTTCAATGCCATGCTGAATCCACTAATTCCGTATGCTATTGAGGGGGCAATCTGGTACCAGGGCGAATCGAACGCGGGCCGGGCTTACCAATACCGCAAAGCGTTTCCGCTCATGATTCAGGACTGGCGGAAACGCTGGGGTAGTGATTTTCCATTCCTGTTTGTTCAATTAGCCAGCTATAATTCGGCTAATGGTGATAGTAAGCATGGCAGTAGCTGGGCCGAACTTCGTGAAGCACAGACCCTGACCCTCCAGCTCCCCAATACGGGCATGGCTGTAACGTCGGACATTGGTGAGTCAAAGGATATTCACCCCAAAAACAAACTGGACGTTGGGAATCGCCTTGCCGCCGAAGCCATGCGGGTGGCCTATGCCGGAACTGCCAGGGGAGAGACTGCCTTGGGTGATGCTTCGCGCGGACCCATGTTTGGTAGTATGCGCATTGACGGAAATCGGGCCATTGTGACCTTCCAGAATGTCGGTACTGGCCTGATGGTGAAGGATCGATATGGCTATCTGAAAGGATTTGAAGTTGCAGGGGCCGATCAGAAGTTTTATTACGCGAAAGCCGATATACAGGGTAATGCGGTAGTCGTTCACGCTGATTCAGTCAGCAATCCCGTTGCTGTCCGGTATGGTTGGGCCGACGATAACGGCGACGTGAATCTCTATAACAAAGAGTCCTTCCCGGCCGTACCGTTCCGTACCGATTCCTGGAAAGGCATTACCGAAGCGACTAAATTTGGTGATCAATAACCTGAATTATCCGGCTCTTTCCAGCTTATGGGAGAAAGTTTCTTAGGCTAATGATAGCACAACAGCCGGACCAATTGGCCCGGCTGTTGTGCTATGTTTCCTACGTTAGCAGGATGAATTTTATATTGCTCCCGCCCTGATCTCGTCAACTACAGCCGGATCGAGCAGTGTCGATGTATCACCCAGGTTGCCCGTATCGCCCTCGGCAATCTTGCGCAGAATCCGGCGCATGATCTTACCGGAGCGCGTTTTTGGCAAGCCCGTTACGAACTGAATTTTATCGGGTTTGGCAATAGGGCCAATAACCCGGCTTACGGTAGCCAGAATGTCGC
The DNA here is from genome assembly GCF_010233585.1 of Spirosoma endbachense. Lineage (NCBI taxonomy): Bacteria > Pseudomonadati > Bacteroidota > Cytophagia > Cytophagales > Cytophagaceae > Spirosoma > Spirosoma endbachense. Next base: position 2,241,878 of record NZ_CP045997.1, on the reverse strand, counting down.
GCTTGGTCAGGTCGGCATCGTGGTCAGCTGGCATTTGATCGGTGATGACATAGGCGTAAATTCCCTGACCTTTGATGTCGTGCGGGTAACCGACCACTGCGCTCTCTACCACGCCTGTGTGCATGTTGATTGCATTCTCGACCTCTGCCGTACCGATGCGGTGGCCCGACACATTCAGGACATCGTCTACCCGGCCTGTAATGCGATAATAGCCGTCTTCGTCGCGAAGGCAACCGTCGCCAGTGAAATACAGACCCGGATAGGTCGCAAAGTACGTTTGACGGCATCGTTCGTGATCACCGTACGTGGTGCGCAGAATACCCGGCCAGGGAAACTTCATGCACAGATTTCCGCTTACGCCATTGCCCTCGATTTCCTTGCCGTTCTCGTCCACCAGAATCGGCTGAATACCGGGTAGTGGTAGTGTCGCAAAGGTCGGTTTCGTTTTGGTTATACCAGCCAGTGGCGAAATCAGAATGCCACCGGTTTCGGTTTGCCACCACGTATCGACAATCGGGCAGCGATTCTTGCCAATATTGTCATCGTACCAGTGCCAGGCTTCTTCGTTGATAGGCTCACCCACGGAACCCAATACCTTCAAACTACTCAGGTCATGGTTTTCGACTTTTTCCAGCCCAAATCCCATCAGCGAGCGAATCGCCGTAGGAGCCGTATAAAGAATATTGACTTTATGCTTGTCCGTAATGTCCCAGAATCGACCGCAGTCAGGGTAGGTGGGGACTCCTTCAAAAATGAGCGAAGTTGCTCCGGAAGCTAGCGGACCATAGACGATATAACTATGCCCCGTGATCCAGCCGATGTCAGCCGTGCAGAAAAATACCTGGGCAGCCGTGTCCCCGGCTCCTTCATACTGAAATACATTCTGGAACGTATAGGCTGCATAGACCATGTACCCTCCACAGGTATGAACAACGCCTTTCGGTTTACCCGTAGAGCCGGACGTGTAGAGAATGAACAGCATGTCTTCCGCATCCATTTCCTCGGCCGGGCAGTCGGCAGTGACTTGTTTGAGTTCCTGTTCCCACCATACATCGCGGCCTTTCAGCATCGAAACCGGCGTGCGGGTACGAGTCAGCACAATTACTTTCTCAACGCTTGGGCAACCGATCAGCGCATCATCGACGGTACTTTTCAGTGGAATTTCCTTGTTGCCGCGATACGCGCCATCGGCCGTGATAACCACTTTGCATTGGGCGTCATTGATCCTGTCGGCAATACTCTGGGCTGAGAACCCTCCAAAAACGACCGAATGAATAGCACCAATACGAGCACAGGCCAACACGGAAATGGCCAGTTCGGGCACCATGGGCATGTAAATACAGACACGATCGCCTTTAACGACGCCATTCCGTTTCAATACATTGGCAAACCGGCAAACCTGATCATGAAGCATCCGGTACGTTAGTGTTACCCCGGCCTCATTTGGATCATTAGGTTCCCAGATGATGGCAGGCTGGTCGCCCCGTTCAGCAAGGTGTCGGTCAAGACAGTTTTCCGTAATGTTGAGTTTTCCGCCAATAAACCACTTGACGTTTGGTTCGGTGAAGTTCCATTGCAGCGTTTTGGTCCAGGGTTTGCGCCATTGAAAATTCTGAGCAACCTCAGCCCAGAAGGCCTCGGGATCTTCGACACTTTTTTGGTATGCAGTTTTGTATTCGTCAAAGGTTCGGATACGCATAATCAAATAGTAAAATAGTGAAAGAACGAATAGCGCCGTAAAAGTAAAGTTTATATAGGCAAAGGCAATTCAACAAAACTATCAAGCTTAACGAATCGTGATGTTCGAAAGTGCTTTCAGGCCTGTTGAACCCACGCAATGCCGGTAAAATTAAAATTTTATATATTAAAATATTTTAAAATATGATTAAGTAATTTTTTTGTGCTCAGTTCCTGTAGTTTTTCCTCTTAGGGTTTCGCTCGGAAGCGTGCCACCGCCCACTTGTGGTATAACCAAACGGTACAACTGGTTTTCGGACGATCAGAGCAAACGGAACAATCATACTAAAACACCTACGACTGTCCTTAAGGCTTCAGGTAAAGCTTTGCAGACAGTCGTAGGTGAATGAATAAAAAGTGCGTCGGAAGGCTGAGCAACCGACTTATTCGTCGTATTCCTCTTGCCAGGCATATGTGCCAAATAGAATTAGCCCGCCAACGACAATGGGTACGAGCACACAGAGTACCACCCAGCCGAAAACACGGTCTTCGAGTTTGTCACTGGCGATTTTTGTCAGACTATCGGTGATTCGGTCGTAGCCTGCATATACACCAAGAAGAATCCAGACTATGCCCAGGTATTTTTTGATTGCATCCATAAGAGTGTGAAAATGGAAAATACAGAATGAAAAGGAGTATGAATAAGGCTAGTGCTCGATAAAATGATTCGTTATTGAGGAGCCTGTGTTCAGTCCGAAAGTCAATCGTCCGCAGTCGTGTACCGTTTGTTATTCAGGTATAATAGCCCAATCACAAAACAAACGCCAGCTACCAAAATTGGATACCAGAGCCCTTCCAGGTATGGTTTTTCGACTGATCCTGGTGCCACTTCGTTCGCTTTCGTTGCCGTTGCAACAAGGGCCGTTGCAATAAAAGGTGTAAGTCCGCCAAAAATGCCATTGCCAATGTGGTAGGGCAACGACATCGATGTATAGCGAATTCGGGTCGGAAATAACTCGACCAGAAAAGCCGCAATTGGTCCGTAGACCATCGTTACGTAGAGCACCTGAATAAATACCAGGAATATCATCAGCCAAAAGCTGCGTGAGGGGAGTACTACGGCTTTCGTCAGCTCTGGTTTGGACGGCGAATTGGGCGCCTTGCTGGTCGCAATTGTTTTCTCAATATCTTTCGCAATCAGTCCATCCGAATAGAAATGCGACGTTGTTGACGTCGTAAGTAAATCGCCGTTTGGTTGTTTCGCCAGTTTACGGCTGATGGTTTGTGCGTCTGACAACTCCTGTCTGGTGGTTAGATCAGTCAGACTATACATTTTATCGTAGATCGGGCGATAGGTGAGGACCCCTAATAACATACCCGCCAGCATGATGTTCTTGCGTCCGATCCGATCCGACAACCCGCCGAAAATAACGAAGAATGGTGTTGCGCCCAGCAAGGCTACAGCGACAATAACGTTGGACTGAACAAACTCGACATTACAGGCTTTCTGGATAAATGACAGGGCGTAAAACTGCCCCGTATACCAGATTACACCCTGACCCGCCGTTGCCCCAAATAGAGCAAGCAGTACCATTTTGAGGTTTTGCTTCTTACCGAAGCTTTCGGCCAGCGGATTTTTCGAGATTTTGCCTTCTGTTTTTAGTTTCGAAAACAAGGGTGATTCGGCCATGCGCATCCGAATGATAATCGAAACGCCGACTAACAGAATAGACAATATAAAAGGCACCCGCCAGCCCCAGTCGGCAAACGCTTCGACACCCAACAATTCCCGGGTGATCAGAATGACCCCCAGTGATACGAAAAGGCCCAGGGTGGCAGTTGTCTGGATAAAACTCGTATAATAACCCCGTTGATTTTCGGGTGCATACTCAGCCACGTATGTAGCCGCTCCACCGTATTCACCCCCCAGCGCCAGCCCCTGAATCAGTCGGAGCAATAGCACCAGAAGGGGAGCCCAGAAACCAATCGTTGCATAGCCAGGAATGAGCCCGATGGCGAACGTGGAGCCACCCATCAGTACGAGCGTTACCAGGAACGTATATTTCCGACCGACCAGATCACCTAATCGCCCAAAAACAAGTGCACCGAACGGCCGAACAATGAATCCGGCCGCAAAGGTTGCCAGCGTCGATAGAAGAGCCGCTGTGGGATTATCTTTCGGGAAAAACTGTGACGACAGAATAGCGGCCAGGCTGCCGAAAATGTAAAAATCGTACCATTCGATGAGCGTTCCGACCGATGAGGCCGAAATGACACTAAATAGAGTTCGCTTCGAAATTGCCGGTTGGACTTTGGCTTTTTTGCCGGTCATAGAGAAGAGTAGAAAGGGAGAATCTTGCCCAAGAAAGCAACCAATTGTCAAATCTTACCGTATCTGGCTTGTAAATGCGGCATGGTAGATGATCGGCATAAAAATAATCGGGTCGTCAATAACTGGTATCCAGTAGCCTACGCCCACCATTCTTTAGGGGGCTAGCCGCTCGATGAGCCAGTTTTCGGCTTCCTTCCGATAGCGAATTCGGTCGTGGAGTCGGCTGGGGCGCCCCTGCCAGAATTCAATCGCATCGGGAATGACCCGATAGCCGCCCCAATAGGATGGGCGCGGCACGGGCCCATCGGCAAACTGTGTTTCGAGCTCATGCTGGCGATTTTCCAGCACCTCGCGGCTCTCGATCACCAAACTCTGGTGTGATACCCACGCGCCGATCTGACTCCCGCGCGGACGACTGCTGAAATAGGCATCGGATTCGTCGGAACTCACCTTTACAACCTGACCTTCAATGCGAATCTGGCGTTCGAGTTCCTGATAAAAGAAGGTAAGCGTGGCAAACGGATGGTTGGCAAGTTCCTGACCTTTACGGCTTTCATAATTCGTAAAGAAGACGAAGCCATCCTCCGATACACCTTTGAGCAAAACTATCCGTCCATCGGGTCGGCCATCTGCTGTAACGGTGCTGACGTACATAGCGTTTGGCTCAGGAACCTTAGCCTCTAGTGCATCATTAAACCAGACTTGAAACTGAGCGATCGGGTCAGATAAAACATCAGTTGTATCCAAACCGTTTAGCGAATATTCTTTACGTAAGTCACTGATTGTTGATGGCATACACTTAGGGTGGTTTAACGGCTTTTCAATGGCTGGAATACAGGAAAATCCGCATATTGTCGTACTTTTGCAAAAGTAATCGGTACGTTCCCAACATGGCAAACCAAGAACAGGAAATTAACCAGCAGCCAGACACCAATAATCAGGCTACCGGCGAGCTGGCAGTTAATACTCCCGAAGATACCACGACGCAATCCACACCGGAAGTCGAGGGTACGGAAACTACGTCCGAATCGGCGGAAGTTTCAATGGCTGAAACACAGCCCGAACCCGCTGGTGCCGACGACACCAATTTAACATCTACCGACATCCCCGCTGTCAATACAGTTCCCGAGGTTGCTCCAGTTGAGGCTATCGACACGTCAGAAGTGCCTACCCCAGCTGATCCTGCCGACGTTACCGATACGTCGGCAGCCGAATCGCAGGATGAGCCAGAAGCCTCCGTCGAGAAGACGGATGAGCCAATCGCTGAAGCTGAGATAGAACCGGCCGTTGCTGAGGTTCCTGCTGAAGAGCCTGTAGCTGAACTAGCGCAGGAAGCGACTATAGACGATGCGGTTCCAGCATCCGAAGAAACAGCTGTAGAGTCGGATGTAGTGGCTTCGGAGCCTCCTGTCAGTGATGAAGTGACGGCTCAATATGCCGACATCACCGACGCAGAGGACGATGCATCGATTCATTCATCGGTAGATTACAGCCAATTCTCGAAACAGGATTTCGTCAATCTGCTGGAAACGCAACTGGCAACGATCAGTGTAGCGGCTGTTACCCCTGGCGACTTCAAGAAGGCCGATCAGGTGCTTAAAGAAGTTAAGCCGTTGTTCGACCAGATGAAACGGGCCGAACGCGAGGCTGCTTTGCAGGCATATGTTGCTGAAACGGGTGCTGATGAGGGTTTCGAATATAAATATGACGAGACCATTCAGCGGTTTGATGAGCTGTATAAGCTGATCAAGAGCCAGAAAAACACCTATTTCCAGAATTTAGATAAGGCAAAAGATACCAATTTTGCTGCGAAAACGGAGCTGCTGACCCGCTTGCGTGAACTGGTTGAAACCGACGAGAACAATGCCGGTGATCCTAAAGTAAGCTGGAACGAGTTCAAAAAAATTCAGGACGAGTGGAAAGCCGCCGGGAATATGAATTCCCCGCATAATGCTACTCTGTGGGCTACGTATCACGCGCTTGTTGATCGATACTACAGCAACCGGAATATCTATTTTGAGCTAAAAGAACTGGACCGTAAGCGCAACGCTACGCTAAAAGCGGAGGTGATCGAGAAAGTTGAGGCAATGGCAAAAGCTGCTGAGGAAACGTCGGTAACGCGGCAGACCATCGACGAAGCCAACGCCTTGTTCGAAGAATATAAGCACATCGGTCCGGCTCCTAAGGCTGAACAGGAAGTGCTATGGGGCCGGATGAAAGTTGCTCTTGATGTGCTGTACGACAAGCGTCGGGATCAGACCAATGAGCAACGGAAAGAATCCGCACAGCTATACGAAGAAAAATCGGCGATTTACGAAGAACTAATCCCTCTTACGTCGTTCAGCTCGAACAGCATTAACGACTGGAACGATAAGACGAAGGCCGTAATGGCTCTTCAGGATCGCTGGAATGCCATAAAAGGACCAATGCCCCGTGATGAGGGCAAAGAACTGAGCAAAAAGTTCTGGGCTGCGCTGAAAACGTTCTTCCACAACAAAGGGGAATTTTTCAAGCAGTTGGAAAGCAAGCGGGAAGAAAACCTGCGGGCTAAAACGGAGCTTTGCGAACAGGTAGAAGCAATCCTGGCTTCGGGTGAAGAGTCGCCCGAAATCACGCAGACGGTAATCGAACTGCAACGCCAGTGGAAAAACATCGGTCAGGTGCCTGAAAAGCAAAAGAACTCGATCTTTGATCGGTTCAAGGCTGCCTGTGATGCTTTCTTCAATAAAAAACGCTCGAAAAATCAGGAAACGGAACGCGAGTTTGAAGCAAATCTTGCGAAGAAAATAACGTTGATTGAGCGTATTGAAGCCGCTGCCAATGAAAATGCTGACCTCTCTGAACTAAACGAGTTCAAAAAAGAGTGGAATGCTATTGGATTCGTACCGAAGAAAGACATGCAGTCTACCCAGAAACGCTATATCAATGCAGTCAACGCACTGGTTGGGTCGACAGGTAAAATTCCGGCTAAAGACAAAGAGCGGGTTATGCTCCAGAACGAAGCTGAAGTGACGCGTTCTGGTGGTCGCGACCGGGGGGATTTCAATCGGGGTGGTGATCGCGATAGCGGAGGTAACAAGCGTGAGAACGATATTCGTCGGCGCATTACATCCATTGAAAACGACATTGCTACCTATCGGAACAATATTGAGTTTTTTGCCCGTTCGAAGAATGCTGACAAACTTCGGGCTGAAATCGACCGTAAAATTGCTGATGCTGAGAAGCAACTAGACGATTTACGCCATCAGTTACGAGTAGCGCAGGCGTAAGTGTCATTTAGTGTTCCAAGGTTTTTTTCATTGGAACACTAAATTTGAGACTGGAACTTGCAGTTTACATTCGAAAGCACTACTTTTGCATCACAATTCGGAGATAGGCCATCTGGCCGCTGAATTTAAGAGGATTGCCAGTGTCGGATAGCGGTCGATTCCGCCTGATTTGTAATCAGGATGCGCAAGCGCGTCGGGGGTTCGAATCCCTCCACTGGCTCAGTAAAAATCAACTGGTTAAGCCGCCTTCAGTCATGTTGGCGGCTTTTCGTTTGCATACATATTTGCCTAAAAATGAGCGGATCACATCTGATATAGGGGTGAATGGCAAACCATTTTGATCATTTGGCCCGCCTGCCTGATTTACTACTTTTACTTTTGATCAGGTAGCCAATGCCCAAATCAGTACTGTAGAATACAATTTTTTCTATACTGAAAACAGGGCGAACCCAATGAAACCAGAGCCGTTGACACAAGCCCAATATGCACCTTAAATTAACTTAAGGCGTTTTGGTCCCGCATTCGTAGCGTATCCCGGTAACACAGCTTAACGGCTTCTACAACCCGGTAAAAGCCGCTGGCCCCTGCAGGTTTTACCATGTATAAATGAATGCCATGTTCATAGGCTTGCTGCTTGAGCGGTTCGCTTATTGACGAAGTTAACAGGACCACAGGCATGTAAGCCAGATCTCTCGTGTCGCCTAAGGATTGCAGTGTTTCCAGACCTGTTAGCTTAGGCATATGCATATCCAGAAGAATGATGGTCACCAAAGCACTCTCCTTACGCATCTCCGTTGAAGGCAGGCTTCTTCGATGTGCCAGCCATTTTATTAGCTCCTCTCCAGTGGCCATTTCCTCAATCAGGATATGATCAATAGCCGTAGTTAAAGCTTCGCGAATCAGTTGGCGATCCTCGTCATCATCATCGACTAACAAAACCTGTAATGGAAGCATTTTCATGACTAGATTGTTGATCATTCAAATCAACTACCAGTACAATGAAATAGCGAAATTGTTCTATAATTCGCCCTATTTGCTTTAAAATGAGGCTACGGGCAGGAGGTAGTTTACTGATCTTTTTCTTGTTAAATAATCTATTGTATATTTCCTCTATTAAGTAACTATGTGAGAGTGTGATCCTGTTCTAACATACCTGCCAGCCTTACGAATGGTATACGGATAGAAAAAGCCTGGCCTATAAGTCTTCATGCCCGGCAACTTTAGTCGTGTAACGAAATTTACCGATTAGATACACGACCCTTTGTCGTATGGCGAATGATCCACATCAGGGATCGGAGTGTCTAACTCACAAAAGAAGCTTTAGATTACTGGTATACCAATTTTATTGGTAAGGGAGGAGTATTGCGTCTTGGTTGCCGGACCTGGAATCGAACCAAGGTCTGCTGAGTCAGAGTCAGCTGTACTAACCGCTGTACGATCCGGCAATATGAATGCTTACCTGTCAATGGCTAGCCAATCCAGTAACAAGATATTATTTGTAGAGGTTCGTCCCGGATTCGAACCGGGGATGGAGCTTTTGCAGAGCTCTGCCTTACCACTTGGCCAACGAACCATTGAATGAGCTTAGTATGGTTCGGACGGCAACCGCCAACCCTCTACTCAGCCTTAACTAACAGATTTGCCGTCTGCTCTAACTGTAGGGATAGCGAGCGTCGAAATCACCGCATCTTACTCCCCAAGCGAGACCATATTTCTGTATGCAAAAGCCCCCACCACGGATGGCAGGGGCTTTTATGTTGTTGATCTATCCGTTAGTCAATACATAGCCTGCCCTGCCATTGGCAGAGTAAACAACAGGACTGATATTGATTAGTTGAAATCATAGCACAAAGGTAACGCAATGGGTTTCATACTTACAAGAAGTTCAGTAAAAAAAGCGAACCGACAAAGTAAGTTCGCTTTCTGGTTTCGATCTAATCTCATTCATTAGAGACCTGAATTTGCACTTATTATCAATTCAAATAAGTGCAAATAGACAGACTGACCAAAGACACCGATTAGTTGGCCTTACTAATCGATACGTGCGAAATTAAGCCTGATCTGACCCAACAAACGGATTGATAGTTTCCCCTCCCTGTACTTTACTAATATACCAGTGATTTGAGAACCTGAGCAACCTGTTTATCCATTAAAACCTGTGTTTTATATTTTGAAATCTATATATTTTGCGAATAATATTTTTATATTTGATAGTAATGTAAAATTAAATTTTAAGTAAATGTGGTTTTTTAGGATAATCACAAGAGTTTACTCAGGTTGATTGTCCTACCATTTATCGTTCGCCTATCTAGTCAACCTAAATCGCAAGAACCGTTACCTCTAACAACTTAACTCACTTCATGGGATGACTTTTTCAAACGAAAGTATTTTGCTAAATCAGATTTCTGTTGGCGACGAAAAAGCATTTAATAAACTGTACGACTTTTATCGACCTGGTATTTATCGGTTCATCTACAAGTTCATAAAATCGAGTGAGCTTTCGAATGACATCTGCCAGGAGGTATTCATGAAAATCTGGGAAGAGCGATGGGCAATACAGGAAATCAATTCGTTTAAGTCGTACCTGTTTACGATTACCAAAAATCACACCTTTAATGTGCTTAAACGTGCGGCCGTAGAAGACCGCATCAAAGGGGAAGTTCTTCGGAGTTATTGCGTGTCGAAAAATGATACGGAAGAAAAACTGCAGGTAAAAGAATACCAGCAATTTCTACAGACCGTTCTGGATTCATTGCCTCCGCAAAGCCGTGCCGTATTTAAACTGTGCCGACAGCAGGACAAGAGTTATGATGAAGCAGCTCAGATTTTGGGCGTATCCAGTAGCGCGATCAAGAAACACATGGTCCGATCGATGAAGGTGATCAAATTCGCCGTAGAGAAAGACATGGGCATTGCCTTCAGCGTATTTATGGAACTAGTAGTACAATCCGGCGATCTGTTACTGGTCGTGTAATAGGGCCGAAAATAGCGTAAAACAGGGAATCGTACGGTTGTGATGGCTACAAACCAGTAAAGCCATCACAACCGTACGATTCCCTGTTTTATTGAGTTGATCACTTCCCTTGCTTCGGGAAGTAGCTGGCTTCGATAAGTTCTTTTACGTCTTTAAATTTCTTGTTGGGCTTCAGGTATTGCGCCAGGAAATCATAGATTTTCATCCGGCTTTCTTTAGCTCCGTACGAATCGATCCGGTTAAATGTGTGGCCGCCCGGCGCTTCTTTATAGATCTCATAGTCAAACTTTTTCCCTTCGGCTTTGAGCGATTTGATCAAATGTTCGACTTCCAGCACGTTTACATCCTCATCATTCGTGTTGGTATGAATGAGCAGCGGTGTCTGGAGTTTCTGGGCATTCCAGGCCGGAGAACGTTTTCTGTATTCTTCGACGTTCTGATCGGCCGACTTGCCAAGGTGGTAATCCGCCGAATACGCATCGCGATAGCTCTGGCCTTTATAGCCCATTCTGGCGATGAGATCGCTTACGGGTACACCCGCATAGCCCACTGCATAATCGGAAGGGTAATTGAATAGATTGAGCAGCGTGATCATACCGCCGTGGCTCCAGCCCAATATGCCAACCCGTTTCTTGTCGATGAAATCGTAGTTTTGCAGCATGTAATCCCGACAGCTTTTGGTGTCTTCTACTTCCAGTCCGCCGTAATCGATGAGCTGATAGAATCCCTGGCCGTATCCAGTACTACCCCGGTAATCGGGCGCAATAACTACATATTCCTGAGCGGTAAGTTCTTTGATGATGTGTGCATAGGCCGTATTGAAGTTGCTATGTACTCCGCCGTGCGGTAGCACCAGTAACGGATATTTTTTCGACGGGTCAATCCTGGAAGGAATGAACACATAGGCCGAAAAACGAACCGGATTTTTCGCTCCCTGGCCAGTCGGGTTTTTGATGACGGCTGGTGGTGGACCAGTAATAATGACTTTGTCGACCAGAACGGCGTCGCCCAGACGTTGGCTCCAGGTAAGATCGTCGATCGTTTTATCGAGGGCATCGAATTGATGCTGCATACCGGCGATTTGCCGTTGCAACGCGGTAATCTGAGACGCTTCCGGGTTTTGAGCCCTCGTCTGGCCATAAAGCATCGTTCCTGCAAACAACGACAGGACTAGTCCGGTAATTTTTTTCATTGGTAATAAAAAGAGAAGGATTGATAAAGAGTGAGTTAAACCGCGTCGGAAAGGCTGCTGAACGTAAAGTCACGAATTCGCATGGGGGGAACCATATTGCCCCGCGTACGTTCCGGAATGCCGAGGGCTTCCAGGTTGTTGAGCATGATAACCGGACTTTCGTTGAATCGGAAGTTTTTAACGGGATGTTTGATCTGGCCTTTGTCGATGTAAAAGGTCCCATCGCGGGTCAGGCCGGTATACAGCAACGTTTGCGGGTCCAGCCAGCGGGTGTACCAGAATCGGGTGACCAGAATGCCTTTTTCCGTCCCTTTAATCAATTCGGCTAAGGATTGTGTACCGCCTGTCATGACAAATCCCGACGGCTCTGGTAGTGGTTTTGCCCCTTTTTGCTTCGCCCAGAAGGCTGAATACGACAGATTTTTTACGACTCCTTTATCAAACCACGTTACTCTTTCGTGGGGGTAACCTTCGGCCGAAAATGGAGAGCTTGGTATCTGCACATCTGTAGGGTCGGAATAAATGGTTACCCGCTCATCGAGCAGCTTTTCGCCGAGCCGGGTTCCACCCCCTTTTTTACTCAGAAAGCTCCGGCCTTCGTCGGCGGTGCGGGCATCCATCGCACGGATCATAAATTGGACCAACTCACCGGCAGCCAACGGTTCCAGAATGACCGTATATTTTCCTGGCTCCAGCGCTGCAGCCTTTTGCGATGCTTTTGCTTTTTGAATAGCAATATCAGTCAACGAGCCTGTATTCAGTTTAGTAGCATCGTTGTAGTCACCGGCCGCATAGCCAGATCCGGTGCCATCGGGCGTTCGGATGGTCAGGGAAAAATTGACACTGGTATTTTTATGATAGCCGAATAACCCTTTGCTATTCCCAATGGCATTAAAACTGGACGAATCTTCCAGAAATCCGGCACCACTCAACTGGCTGGCCATGATGGATTTGATACTGGCACCGGCCAGCTTGGCGCGATCCGGTGCTTTCATGTTGGCCGTCGTCTCCACAAAAGCCTGGGGTTTTGCGTAGGTTTGCGGCCCCGGCATGGGCATGTATTCCGGGTTTTCGGGTGCCAGCCGGGCCATTTCCTCGGCCCGGCGGACCGCTTTTTCCAGCGAGGCATCGTCAAACTCATTGATGTCAGACGTACCGATTCGTTTGCCTAACACCACCGTTACGGACAACGAGAGGTTATTGGTTGCGCCAGCGGTGGACACCGAGTTACGAGCAAAGCGAATATTGCCCGATCGTCCTCCGGTTAATTCAACTTTCATTTCGTCGGCTTTGGAATAACTCAAAACCTTGTCAATGATTTTCTTGGCTTCTTCCTGCGATAAAATAGCCATGTGCTAGTTTTCAGTTTGTGGGTTTATGCGTTTTCTGCGAGGGCGTTTACAATACTTGTGGGAAACCATTTTGTATGCTGAAAATAGGCTCGTTGAAAACCGTGAACAAGTTTTAAATCTTCCGTCCGGTATTGATTACGTTCACGCCATTAAATCGTGTAGTGGGGCAGCCGTGTGAGACGGCACTGACCTGACCCGGCTGTCCTTTACCATCGAAGAAGGTGCCGAATAACCGATAATCGTCTTTGTCGCAGATGCGGGCGCAGGAGTTCCAGAATTCCTGCGTGTTCGACTGGTAAGCTACGTCATCGAGCATACCGACAATGGCGCCATCCTTGATTTCATAGAAAAGCTGACCGCTGAACTGGAAATTGTAGCGTTGCTGATCGATGGACGAAGACCCCCGACCCAGAATGTAAATACCTTTCTCGGTATCCTTGATCATGTCGTGGATGCTGTATTTATCCGGGTGTGGCTGGAGCGAAACATTCGGCATCCGCTGAAACTGCACGCTATCCCAACTTTCGGCAAAGCTGCACCCCTGCGATTCTTTTTCGCCCAACAGATGAACCTGATCGCGCGTAGCCTGGAAATTGACCAGAACGCCATTTTTGACCAGATCCCACTGTTTGCAGGGAACACCTTCATCGTCGTAGCCAACCAGCCCCATCGTATTCGGCTGAATTTTATCCGCTTTCAGGTTGACAATCTTGCTTCCATACTGGAAACTTTTCGATTGTAGCTTTTCCATTGTGGCAAAGCTTGTACCGGCCAGATTGGCTTCGTAGCCGAGTACGCGGTCGAGCTCCAGTGGATGCCCGACCGATTCGTGAATGGTCAAACCCAGGTTAGATGGGTCCAGAATCATGTCGTATTTCCCGGCGGGTACCGATTTGGCCGTAAGCTTTTCTTTTGCCTGTAAGGCCGCTGCGGTGGCGTCTTCGATCATGTTATATGCATACCGGTAGACCGTTGGGCCATTTGGGACGATAATTTTTTCGGCAGGATTGTCCGATAGGTATTCGTAACCCATGCCGATGGGCGCACTCAGCGCGTCGCGGGATTTGAAGCGGCCAGTTTGCTTGTTGATGGCCGAAACCGTAAACGTAGGCCACATCCGGTGTACGTCCTGATCGATATACGAGCCATCGGTAGATGCAAAATATTTCTGCTCATTGACAAAGAAGAGGTTGGAGTTAACGAACGACGCACCATTTTTCAGCGCGGCTCCGTTCACTTCCATCAATAGGTCGATCTTCTCTTTGACCGGGATTTCAAAGGCATTTTTCTTGATGGGTGTCTTCCAGACTTGTTCGCCAACACCTTTCTGCGGAGCCAGTACAACCGGCTCCAGTTGAATCTCGGCATTGGCATTTGCCATCTCAACCGCTTCTTCGGCGCACCGGGCAATGCTTTCGGGTTTCATCTCGTTTGTTGACGCAAATCCCCAGGTGCCGTTGGCAATCACTCTGATTCCGATGCCATACGACTCGGAATTGACAATGTTTTGAACCTTGTTTTCACGGGTAAACAGATACTGGCGGAGATACCGGCCAATGCGTACATCGGCATACGTAGCGCCTTTGCTTTTGGCCGCATTGAGCGCCACGTCGGCCATGCGCTTCTTGACGGCTGCGTCTGGCCCCGAATTCAGTAGCTCTTCGGCCGATATTCGGTGACCAGCCACCAGCCCGGCAGGCAGTAGCGTAGCGCCCATACCTAAACCGGATAATTTCACAAAATTACGTCTTTTCATAGCGAACAAGGGACTGGTAAGGTTGAGGTTTGGTTACTGTATATCGCCGGGATGGTAGATTTTTTCAGCGTGTTTGTACACGTCTTCTTTATAGAAATAAATCTCCTTGTAGGTACCATCGATGTAGCCTTTCACCTGATCGAGGTAGTGGGGAGACGCCGGATCAGAACTGGCTCCACCGGTCAGAATGGTTTTGGCCCGGAGCTTATCGCCAAACTCTACCGCAGCCACAAAAGTGTTGCCGGTAATGCCGTAGCGTTTATGCGTTTTGGGTGATTTTTTACTGACATAGGCGTTCAGTGAACCCATAAAGCCGGGAGTCGCGGGAACGCCCCAACTGAGTTTGTCATCACTCGGCTCTTTGTCCGTCGTTCGTTGAAAACGATTGTCCATTCCCCAGCCAACCTGCCAGGTGCCAAATTCCTTTTCAAGTTCAGCGACGGACTGAGCCAGCGCCGTGAGCTGCTCCAGGGGCGAAAGAAATTCGGTCGTGACCGCAGCTCCGTTAGTAAGTGAGTATTGTTCTTCCGTGGTGGCGGGTTTCGCCAATCGGGCCATGTCCAGTTGAATGATTTTTTCCAGCCAGTGTACGGTCAGCGTGGTCGCTACCGAATTCGTATCGGTTTTAAAGTCCCATTTTTTCAGTGTTTCGATGGGTTGGGCCAATTTCGCTTTCAGCGAGTCGTTCGCGGTTGAATTGTAAGATGCGATCAGACCCGGAATAAACCGTTCGCCACTCGGCAGATAGCCATCGTACGAGGCTTTAATGACATCGTCCATTGTCGCGTTTTTCAACGGCGTCAGTACCCGAACCGCGTGAACCGCGCGCGGAGTATGCCCATCGGGCAGCATGTAGGTGGGCAATTTCAGCATCACCGTATCCAACACGCCTGTGGCATACAAAGGCGTAGAGTTACAGTTCTGTATCCAGCCGTTAGCAGGGTTGATGTACTGCGGAATTTCTTTTAAATCGTGTGTGCCCTGCCATTCGGTGGCCGATGTCGTACCATCAACCGGACGTCGCCAGTCGAGAAGTGGGTTTTTCTTCGGAACGAAGTTGCCATGCCAGTAAGCAATGTTGCCATCTTTATCGGCATACACGATATTACTGCCCACCATGGCCCGTGCGTTGATGGCACTGCTAAACTCCTTTATGTTCCGGGCCTTCATTTTCAGCCAGTGCATGCCCAGTAGCTCGATATTGGGTTCGTAGGTTTTCAGCGCAATCCAGCGGGTAGCCGTCGCATAGACAACCGGGCCGTGGTGTGTGCGATACGTTACGAATTTTTTGGTTGCCCAGGTATCGCCTTTTTTATAGCGAAGCTCATGCGTCGTGCTATCGACCGGTTTCCAGGTACCATTGTAGCGATACAGTAGCTTCCCTTTTTTCCATTCGACGTTTTCGGCGTATAAGTCTTTCGCGTCAGAAAGGGAAACGGGGTGCATCCAGCCGCAGAATTCGTTGAAACCCTGAAAAATATTGAATTGGCCCAGAAAAGGAGCACCGTATGAATTCAATCCCTCGTCGCTAACCAGATGAATTTCGATCCGCCCGTAGTATTCGGCATGGGGGTTAATGAAAAGCATCGCTTTTTTACTCTGAGTGCGGGAAGGGGCTAAGGCAAAACCATTGGACCCATCATTTTTAGGCGGTTCTGCCGTGAAACTCCGACTACCCGTACTGAGCTGGGCGGCTTCTTTCAGATAAAATGCTTTAAAATCGGTTTCGCTGACGTTGCTCCCTCCCATAGCGGGTACGTTGTTCATCAGAATCATCCAGGGTTCTACGCGGGTAAGCAGTTTGGGCTTGACGGCCGGATGTGTAATCAGGTAGTAGTTGATACCGCCAGCGTAGGCATCACAGAGCTTTTTGAGCCAGTCGGGCGTTTTCTGATACAACTGAACGGCCTGGGCCGAATCAATGAACATGCGTGTCCAGAGGTCTTTGTAAATAGATCCTTCTCCTTCGGTTTCCGACAGCCGACCCAGTCGCGTAATCAATGAGTTTTCTACCTTATCGAAAAACTCATCGCATTGGATGTACATCTCCCCGAATACCGCATCGGCATCCGTTTTGGCATAGACGTGCGGAACGCCGTAGGTATCTTTAACGATTTCAATGCCTTTTGCCTGCTTTTGCAGCGACTTGACTTCCTGGGTAGAAAAGGGTGACTGCGCAACGGCTGAGCTGACCCATAGGGCAAAGAAGATAAACAGAGAATAGACTTTATTATGCATTTCTTTCCGGTATTAATTTCAGCAGATCCAAGCAGGAATATAGCTAAAACGGTGGCTTGACAACAATTTGCCGATGTCTCCCCGGCGTTCTCATAAACTGAGAGATGACAACTCTGGCACCGATTAAACGAAGCTCTCTTTCTGACAGGCTACCGGCTGAGCAGGATTCAAAAGTCCTGCTCAGCCGGTAGCCTGTCAGCGTATTCAGTACATCACATCTACTTATAGATGGATACCGCATCAAACAAACTTGGTGCTGAACGGGGACTGTTGGGGTTCGAATTCAGTTCATTCTGGGAGTAAATGAATCGCCCCGGCAGCTGACTGCCATTATTGGGTTTAAGCTTAACGCCTAATCCCTCGGCGCGGGCGCGACGCTCATCGTCCCAACCAATGTGCTGACCGTAGAAGGTGACATACCGCTCTTCCAGAATTTCCCGCAGCAGTGCCTTATCGGCCGCGAGGCCATCTTTGTTTTCGATACCACCAGCCGCAAAATCAGCGGCAACGTAGGGGTCATATTTGTAGGTGCCTGCCACTTTATAGGTCGCGTGCAGGTATCCACCACTATTTAGGAAGCTCCGATACGCATTCAGGTGGGCGAGCGCCACGTCAACTCCCTTTCCCGAACGAAGGGCCATTTCGGCCAGGGTCAGAATATTCTCCTGATAAGTAACGAGCGGAAAACTGGCGTCGCGCGCAAAAAAACCACGATTGGCGGTAGTGGTCAGCGTATTCGGTTCGATTATACCCGGTGCATTGACCCCATTTTCAAGGTAGTAAAATTTGAAGCGGGCCGTTTCGTTCGTTTTGGCATTCCCGCGATACGTAGCCGCTTTGGCTGGGTTCAGCAGTTCCGCATTATAAGCACCTTCGGCGGTTATACTTCCCGCCCGAATGTTGGTCAGGAAACTGTAATTCTGATTTTCATTCACACTTGCCGTTGTGCCATGCGTGGCATACATAGAGTTTGCATACGTACTGACGCCCGCCGTAGCCGCCGTATAGGCCTCATTGTACTGTTTTAAATCGAGGTAAAGACGTGCTTTCAGCGTATTGGCTACCTGCTTCCATTTCGTGATATCGCCACTAAAGAAGATGTCTTTGGTACCGACGGTTCCAATTCCCGATTCCAGATCCGCAATGCCATCATTGAGTTGCGCAATGAGCTTCGGAATCATCTCCGCCTGCGTTTCGAAATGGGGATTCTTGTAGGTAATCGTATTTGCCGTTTCGGTAAATGGCGCATCACCCCAAAGTTCAGTGACTGTACCCGCGCTGTGCGCCTGAATGATTTTGGTGATCCCAGCCATGACGCGGTTGCCCAACTGATTCGCTTTGTCGAGGGTTCGTACCGCATTTTTATTGACGCCGGTATAGAAAAGATTCCAGTCGTCGTCAAAATTAGCGGCAGTGATCTGGTACTGCCCCCAGGTGCCGAACTGCTGGAAACTCCCGAATCCGTAGCCTGTCCAGACAATGGTGAGTCGGCTGGCCATGCCTTCCTGAGCCGCAATGTGCGCTATCTCAGTACCCGTAAATATATAGTCGGCTGACGCGTCGGTTGGATTGTTTGGGTCCTGGTTCATGTCGGACACCAGCGACTCGCAGGAAGACGAAGCCAGACCGATTAGTACAGCAAAAATGGCTTTATAGCGTAGTTTCATTGGATTGCTGTTGGTTAAATTAGTAGTTGATTCGCAGGCTGAAGACCAAGGATTTTGTACTGGGATTGTTGAAGTAATCCACCCCACGAGCATTCCCAACTCCCGATACGTTGGTTTCGGGGTCGATACCCACCACTTTAGTCCAGAGGACAGGGTTCCGGGCAGTAAGGGAAAAATTGACGGATTCCAGCTTCGTTTTCTTGCGGAAACCCGGTGTGCTTAACTGATACCCAAGAGTGATTTCACGGATTCGTGTCCAGCTGCCATCCCGAACGAACTGTTCGGTTAACTGACCAGAGTGGCCTCCCAGTGAGGTATAAAACGACTGGTCGAGCAGAACAGGTCCTCCGCCGTAATTGGCAACGTTACCACGCAGGGTCGTTCCGGCCTTGAACAGGGTTCCGGCGTAGTTGTACATATCCTGGGCCAGCGTCACTTCATTGCCTACATCAGCATAGGTGCCAAAATTGACCAGCACCCCACGTGTTCCCTCGTAAAAATCGCCACCCTGGAAGGTTTCAAACAGGACATTCAGCGACAGTTTTTTGTAGGAGAGATTCGTGCCGAATCCACCCCGCCAATCGGGGTTCGGATCGCCCACAATGCCCAGCGTTGTGCCTAACTTTGGAAAACCAGTTTCTGTCAGATCCATCGTACCATTGGCTTTCCGCTGGTATACCCCACCATAAAAAGCCGAAAGCGCGTCGCCTACGTGCGCAACAGTACTCAGGGCTCCACCCGTAAATGTGATAATGTCGGTACCTCCCAAATCAGTCACCCGGTTGCGGTTACGACTCCAGTTTGCAAAAACATTCCACTGGAAATCCTCTTTCTGCAACACATTCAGGTTGAAGTCAACTTCCATACCCTTATTTTCCATACTACCAGCGTTGGTGTATTTCTGGCTGTATCCAGTTGAACCGGCTGACGATACCTGAAGCAGCAAATCCCGAATGTGGTTTTGGTAATAGGTATAGCCAATGGAGAGCTTGTTTTTGAATAGCCGGAAATCAGCGCCGATTTCCCACTCGGTTTTGCGTTCAGGAAACAGGTTCGGATCGCCCTGGGTAGCGCTTTCTACGTAAGCGCCACCATATCCAGAACCGGTCAGCGTAGTTGCCCAACTGGTGAAGGAAGCGGTTATGTAAGGAGTCGTATTTCGATACGGTTCAGGCTGGATACCTACAATACCGTACGATGCCCGCAGTTTACCAAAGGAAAGCGGACTGCCCCGAAAAATTGGTAACTGGCTGAACTGCCAGGCCACGTCGGTCGATGGATAATAGAACGTCGATTTAGATGCACTTCCGAATGTAGATCCTGACTCGCTGGCAAGAGACCCGTTGACGTACAGCTGGTTAAATAATCCCAGATTCAGGGTAGAATACAGTCGGGCCGTCCGACGGTGCGATTCCGTATTGTAGGGATAGTTGTTGGCTGCGGTGGAATTGGCAAAATTGGCGGGTGCTTCTTCGAGAATAAAGTTGTTCATCAAGCCCCCTAAACTGTTGTACTTACGATCATTGACGTTGAATCCAACGATCAGCGTGCTTGTCAGATTTTCGCCAAAATCTTTGCTGGCCCGGCCAATCACATCCAGATTCAGCTCAGTTTCCTTGATGATTTGCTGCTCATACTGACCCGCTCCCGAGTTGACTACCGAAGACACCGGGTTGGTGGTTACCCGGCGGTCATTATACGTATCCAGACCACCCCGAGCTGTAATGCTGAACCAATCTTTCGGTGTAATCACCAATTCCGAATTCATGATCAACCGATCGACTTCAGACAAGTTAGTCAACTCATTGATGGTCCAGAGCGGATCGTTATAGCTTGGATTCGCTGAAGCGCCCAGATAGTTCCGATACGACCGCTGGCGATTCCGAATGGCGGCTGCGGTAGGCGATGCGAAATAGCTTCCTTTCCAGTAGCGACTGTCGAAATCGGGAGCCGACCGTAGCATGCCGATGTAGAGACCACTGGTGTTATCGCCCTTCTGAATCCGGTTAGATGTGGTGCGGATAAAGTTGGCATTCGTTGACGCCCGGACGATGTTGTTGAACTGGCGGGTGGAATTGAACCGAACCGAATTTCGCTTGTAATCGCTTTGCCCCGCAAAAATTCCTTTCTGATTCAGATTACCCAGACTTAGGTAAAAGTTGCCCTTATCATTTCCGCCACTCAGGCTGATATTGTTGTCATAATAAGTACCAGTCCGAAAAATAGCATCCCGACGCGCATCGTTATATGTCTCTTTTGAGTTTTTCGTAATGATCGGGTAAAACGTTTTTCCCTGATACGACTCAAAACGGGCTCCGTTCATGTTCAGGACGTCTTCACCACCCGTACGATTGGCGATTTTGTCGCCCCAGGAGTATTGGGTGGTCGCATTATAAACTCCGCCTGAACCCTGACCGTAAGCTTCCTGCAACGGATGCACTACGTTGACTTTGTCGAAGGAAACCGTGGAGCTAAAATTGACATTCAGTTTATTGTCTGTAGCTCCCCGTTTTGTCGTAATGACAATAACGCCATTGGCCGCGCGGGAGCCCCACAAGCCAGCTGCCGAAGCACCTTTTAGCACCTGCATGGTGGCAATATCTTCCGGATTGATGTCATTCAGGCGCGACTGTTGCGCTACACCCGAGCGTGAATCACCACTGGTACTGTTGCTGATCGGTATGCCATCAATAATAATCAGCGGTTGGTTCGACCCCGTAATCGTATTCTGGCCCCGGATCTGGATATACGAACCGGCACCTGGGTCGCCCGTCGAACGGGAAATCAACACCCCCGCAGCTTTACCCGCCAACCCGTTGATGACCCCCGTTTCGCCGGAACGTTTGATGTCTTCGGCTTTGACGGTCGACAGGGTAGAACCCAGCCGATCTTTTTCTTCTTTAAACCCTAAAGCGGTAACGACTACTTCGTTAAGCACTTTAGAATCTACGGCCAGTGTTACGTTGATGGTCGTTTGATTGCCGACCGGGATTTCCTGAGGGATGTAGCCCAGAAACGAAAAAATCAGCGTGCTTTCCTGAGAAGGAACGTTGATCGTATAATTTCCATCGGCATCTGTGGTGGTTCCGGTTGTCGTACCTTTCACCGAAATATTGACGCCTGGCAACGAAATCCGATCCTCCTGCGCAATTACTTTTCCTTTGATCGTAATGGCTGCCCGTGGTCTGGTGGTTTCTGAGGATTGTGTTCGTCGGGGTGTTTTATCGGATTCAGTTCGCGGGCCGATATACCGGTGGCCGTCTTTGTCAGCGAATCGGTTCCGTGCCTCGGCTGTCGTTATCATCGACGCCAGGACCGCCAGACAACCTAAGATTCGCACTCTCCTGTGTAGCGATAATCTCATTGCTCTTAATCAGTTAGTTAGTGGTTGTATTGAGGGGAAATCGTTCCAATGCTCTTTGGGCGAAAGAGCACGGATTAGGGTAATTAAATCAATGTAATGTGCCTATCAGTCAGCCCTTTATCGGTCTGTTAACTGATCAGATTTTGTATCCTGTTATCGAAAACACAAGTCCCGATAGCGGAGCAGTCACGTCCGTTGCACGGGTTTATCAACGGCAAAATGCCCGGTGGTCCGTACCGGCTAAGTCAGTTCCACAGGGCATTCAATGACGCTGAATCCGGAAAAGCTACAAAAGACCAGAGATACCGTAGCTGCTAGTTCCAGCCAGTGCTGCCAGATTTTTGAGACGCTCGAGATCGATGATTCTGAGATTGGTTTCTCAAAAGACTCATCTTCCCGGTCCATGTAGGATTTGATGATCTCATCCAGTTTCCCTTGCTTAAGTAAATCCATAAATACCTCCAGCTCATTCTCCGTTGCCCGATTGGTGAGGTACCGTTCAACCAGGTTTTCCATGAATTGGCTTTCTTCCATAGGACTTTCGATTAGTATCCATAGGACAATCGTGCCGATAGCAAGGGTACCCCCAGAGGCAATTTTTTTTTTACGCTTGAGTGTTGGAAACAGGTACGTCTCGATCAGGCCACTTTCTAAACCGGGCGGGCGAAGAGGTTTGCAGCGTGTGAGATTTCTACTTTCGCGCTGCTGCTTGTAAGGTATGGGAACTGACCTATTAGCTATCCAGCGACTTGAAACGATGGAAATAGAGCAGGAAGAACGAACAAATCAGATTCGACACGATCAACACCCATAAGCCGCCAAACAGTATGGCTAGTGATAAGACAAGGAATAAACAAAAGATGAGCCGTAGATAGTTACTCATCCCTGGGGCTAATCGGTAAAGGAGGGTTCGAAATAATAAGGCAGTGCTTAACCCTAACAGTAAGATCGTCGTGCTGGTAATGGGATCGTAGACAAGAAAAACCCAAACGAATTCAGGTACTAGTAACAGGAGAAAGAATTGTATGAACTGACAATATAAACGACTGGGGCTATAGGGAAAGTTACGGGCAAAGCGTAGATAGGTGAGATCAAACTCATTCGCCTGATAAATCAATACCATATGCGTCAGAATTACACTTATAATAAGTAGTTCTGGAATACGGATGTCGGACTGTAAATCCAGAAACAATACATAGATAAGGCTGATAATCAGGCCTGAAATAAACTTGGTAACGCCGAACGTAAGTTTCCGGCTATCTATGATCTCATAAAGAAACAGGCTAAAAAAGGGCTTCGGCCAATGTCTTATAAATTGGGGTACGGTCGTTTTTTGATCCTCGTTGGCCAGGTTATTAACTAAATGGGTGAAGTAGAGCGCATTACTGAAAATGAGCGCCACTAAATAAAAGGGAATAAGAAACGAAATAAGATAGTGATCGAAAGCCACTCCGATCGTAACTGCAAACAAGCCCAACGTAATGATTGGGATTGATATAATAAGCTGGACGATAAACCAGGTTTGTAGTTGCTTACTACGGGCTAAGGCATTGCTGCTGTAAAATAAAAACTGGTAGGGGGCAAGTTTTAATTGACTGGCAACATACTTACTGCTTTTAAGCGTATAGAGCAGCCAGATGACGAAAAGAAGCAGCATACCAACTGGGTCGCTAACCGAAGTAAGTACTAGCTTTAGTGCATTTAGTATAATCTGGTCTTTGGTGAGATGGGTTTGATTTAGAACACTTGTGTAAAAGAAATTAATAAAAAAAAACAGGAACAGGGTAAGTATAAGTCCGGTATGGACTCTGTAGAAGCCTACCACCACCATTTTCAGTAATACTCTGGTTAATGGGTAACGCATCAGGCGTATTTGATTGTTTGTTGCTCCACGAGCATTTCTTTGAGAACAGGTAACTGCTCACTTTCCAGCGTTTGGTGAGACGATAGAAGGAAACTGACCCCTTGTTGACGATTTATTTCGCCAATCCAGGAATAAAGCGTCGATAAAGCATCTGTATCCAGGGTAATTAGTGGTTCATCCAATAAAATGAGGGTAGGATTGCCCATAAAGGACATGACCAGGGAAAGTTTCTTGAGCATACCACTCGAATAGGTTCGTAGCGGATCATTGACAAACAGCTCAATATTCATGCGTTCTATATACTCCTTTTGCTGTTTTTTTGATCCTCCTTTGGCTGAGCTAAACAGCTGTATGAGTTCCAGTCCCGTTAAAAAGTCGGGGAAAATGGGTTCGGCCTCCGCGAAATTCACTCGCTTTCGGTAAGCTACAGCCTGCTTTTTAAGGCTGATCTGAGGATGAAGTAGTACATCGCCCTCGAAAGCGATAGCCCCGGCCAGTGCTTTTAAGAATGTACTTTTTCCCGACCCGTTTTCACCTTTAACCCAATAAATCCCGGCAGCTATCTCCAGCTGATCGATGTGCAGGACAGTAGTTGCATTATAGGATTTTTTAAAACCGTTGATTGTCAGCATTGATTGAGTAGAATTGGCTCGCCGGGAAATCATCGTAACAAACTTCTCTTAGTTAAGCAAATACGAGCGTAGGGCTACCAGGCCATTGACCGTGGTAACCACAAATTGCTACAAATTTTGAGTGATGATAGCTTAAATAGGACTATCGCTCAGGGACGTGCCACGGTTATTATAGACGCCACCAACACCCGTGGCACGGCCCTGAGCGATAGTCCTATTGAGCAAATGTCAAGCCTGGTTGTCCTCTTCGTTTATATAATTACATAAACGGCTCCAAAGTTGGTTAAGAGGATAGGCTAGCAGAGAGGAGTTCTAGGGGAGAAAAAGGAGCTTTTGGCTAATGCCTGATTTAACCTGGCTTTTTTTAATCAATAAACCCAGACCATTTCTGACCTGGGATTATTGATGATAATTTTTAGCAGCTGATTAGCACTGAGGTTTTTTAGCACAAGTCTGCGCCCAATAGCCAATAATTGCTCCAAGTATCATACCAATACCTGCGCCCAGAATGCCCGCGCAGCTACCAAGCATTCCGGCCCCAAAGCCAGTTGCCAGTATGATAGTCAAATCAATTTCTGCTTTTTGAACTTCTTTCTTGTCAGCGCTCATATCTGCTATTTGGGGATATACCACATATAACGCAAATCTCGGTTAGAAATGGCTGGACTTTGTATTTTATTGTGTTTATGGTATGTATAGGACCAGATTCAATGCGTTCAGGAGCCAATTCTATACGTTCCAATAGCTACGCAGGCCGCGTAGACAGGCTATCCAATCATCCATACTCGTGGGCTTAACCAGATAGGTGTCGGCCCCTAAATGGTAAACATCGACAATATCATCAGGATCGCTGAATTTACTCATAATCGCAACCGGGATTTGCCAGTAGGGCGAATCGATTTGCTTGAGCTGATCTAGCAAATTGATTCCATCACTCCTCTGTGGTAGGTATAAGTCTTGTAAAATCAGCTGGGGTAAGTATTCTTCGTCGCCAATACAGTATAAATAACGCAAGGTGACCTGGGCTGTAGAAGCGTGAACAACCTCTATCTCCGGTAAGGCCAGCGATAAAGCGTCTTTCAGTAGCAACCACAACTCCAGATTGTCTTCGACAACCAGTAAGCCTCCGTTCGTTGGATTAAAGCTCATGGCCCAATGAATTTAACAAATCTGTTCGTCTCGATACAACAGCAATGATGTGCCAACTGTTGAAAAATGAGTCAGTTAAAGTTACAAATTGATTTTGATCGTATCTGAATTAATTGCGATCCAGAAAAACGGCCTTATTGCCTGGGTTCTACCAACGGACGATTTATAACCGCAAAGTCATCCATAAAACAGTTCCATTAAATGATCTTGCTAATCGTACGTGGCGCAGCAACCACTTTATCCGTTGCCTGTGGTGAGCCTTATGAGTGACTAAAAGGCTAATTCTGGCAAAAGACTATCTTTGCTTCAGTGGCGAAACCTGGCTGGGATGATCAACAATAAACGAACAAGAACTGATGCGATTCCGTGCAACTCTTCAGTCTAATGGTAAAACAGTTACTGGTATCGAGGTGCCAGATGAAGTCGTGATCAGCCTGGGTGCTGGTAAACGCCCTCCAGTGCGGGTTACCATCAATGGCTATACTTACCGAAGCAGTATAGCTGTTATGGCAGGAAAGTTCATGATAGGCGTTAGTGCCGAAAATCGGAAGGGGGCTGGCGTTGTGGCTGGGGATGAAATCGACGTCGACATTGACGTGGATACTGAGTCGCGGGAGGTTATTCTTCCTCCCGATTTTGCTGCGGCCTTAAACGGTAATGTGCAGGCAAAGGTATTTTTTGAGCAACTCTCTTATAGCAATCAACGTCGTCATGTACTCCTGATCGAGCAAGCGAAGACCGTTGAAACCCGACAACGCCGGATCGCGGCATCGGTAGCTAGGCTGCAAGAGGGAAAAGCCTAGCTTACTGTCACTTATAACACGGCAAAATGACGCGCTGAGCTATAGGTCAGCAGGATTTACAATTGATTAAACAGGCTCGCGATTTATTTGCTACCTCTTAACTATAAAAGAGACTATGCCCATGGCGAAAAACAAAACGACCGAAAATGAGAATAGCGTAGAGGATTATCTGAATGCTATTCCTGAAGAGAAAAAACGTAAAGACTGTTCGGAGCTTATTACGCAAATTACGACACGAACAGGGCTTACCCCTAAAATGTGGGGTACCGGTATCGTTGGCTTTGGCAGCTATCATTACATCTACGAAAGCGGGCGCGAAGGCGATGCCCCGTTAACCGGGTTGGCTTCCAGATCAACTGCAATTACTTTATACCTGGCTACCAGCTTCGACCAAAAACAGGAATTACTACAAAAATTAGGCAAACACAAAGCAGGCAAAGGATGTATTTACATTCAGAAACTGGATGATATTGACATGGATGTATTGAGCCAGTTGATCCTTGATTCTATTGACCACATCAGAAATCAGTTTAACAACGTTTGATTCGTTGTCTCAAAGTAGTGCAATACCTCTCAGATAGGGTTGAAGATCCTATATTGTATTGACTAGTAATAGTCTAGGTTAAATAATCCACAAAAAAGCCTGGTCAGCTGACCAGGCTTAGTATACGGAAGAAAGTTTATTCATTCCTGTACGATTGCCGTCTCACGTCGTTCCGTAAGGGACTGGAAAATAGTTAGACCTACTGCTTGTGCGGCTATGGTAATGGGCCCGTACGGATCAATACCAGGTACAGGGCCATCCTTAGCAATAATCCAGCCAAACACCTGAAGAAAGACGTAATTCGATGCAAATCTGATTAATTGAGGTTTCATAGCGTGCTCTTTTAACGTTATGAACTATTAGTCGTTCGAACAGGAGACTTGGGAAACAAACGACTTCATATGTTTTTCGTGGGCTGGCGCAGCTGGTTGTTGGTTACCTCTATTATTATCCAGAAGTCGGAGAAGACCAAATCGCATCAGGAAATACCTAGGTACTGCAATAAAGTAAAATTTCAAGTCTGTTTACATCATGTCCTGAGTTAGTTGGTGTAAATTGTAAAAGGGGATTTTTGTTTTTGCAAAAATTATCATTTGCAATACAAAAATTGGCATTTCAGTATATTGTTGGTATAAAGTTCTAGTTATGAAAAAGGTATGGCTTATTTTTAGTAGAAGAATTTAGCCAAACCTGTGAAATGATTAAAAAACTACTCATCAACCTCTTACTGATACTGCTGAATATAATGAGCATAGCGTATGCTCAGGAGCGCGTCATTACAGGACGCGTAACATCCAGCGATGACGGCGGCCCATTACCAGGGGCCAGTATAACGGTTAAAGGAACAACACGGGGTACCACGGCTGATGCCAGTGGTAATTTTAGTTTAGCGGTATCGGGCAAACCCACGCTGGTCGTTTCATCCATTGGCTTTGCCCGGATGGAAGTTGAAGTGGGAAGTCGTAGTAGCATTGCGGTGCAATTGCAGAGTTCCGATAGTGAACTCGAAGAAGTAATCGTTACGGGGTATGGCGGTGTGCTCAGCAAACGGGAAGTAACCGGGGCTGTCTCTAAAATCAAAGGGGGCGAAATTCAGAATGTCCCTTCGCAAAGTGTTGACCGGGCCATGCAGGGGCGCATTGCCGGTGTACAGATTTCTTCGGCCAATGGGGCTCCCGGCGGTGCCATGCAGGTTCGCATACGGGGGGTAGGCTCAATTACGGCGGGTAATGAACCGCTTTATATTGTCGATGGTGTACAGCTTAACACCCAAAACACAAACAGCTTCGCCAGTTCCAATCCACTTAATTTTCTTAACCCGAATGACGTTGAATCCATCGAGGTATTAAAGGATGCTGCGGCTGCGTCGATCTATGGTTCACAGGCTGCCAATGGGGTCGTTATCATCTCGACCAAGAAAGGGAAAGCCGGTCGGACGCAGATCAAGTTTAACCACTATCAGGGTGTCGTTGAGCCGATCAAGTACTTCGACGTGCTCAATTCACAAGATTGGGTAAACATGCGGACGGAGGCTTTTATGAATGCCAACCCAACCCAAAATCGGACCTGGGCCTTGCAGCAGGTGCTGGGGATTCTGCGCTATAACACGGCCAATCTGGGTGAAGGTCAGTTACAGGGTATTGTCGACACGCTGAAGACCTATGACTGGCAGCGGGCTGCCATGCGGAGCGGTCGGGTTGAGAATTATGAAGTCTCGCTTTCGGGCGGTAGCGATCGCAATACATTCCATTGGTCGTCATCCTATAATACGCAGGATGCCAACGTCATCGCGGTCAATTTCAAGCGTTTTACCTCTAGCCTGCGACTGGGCCAGAAACTATCGGACAAATTACACTTTGAGGAGTCGCTTAACCTAAGCACAACCACACAGGGTGGACAGTATGCCTCACCCAATGGAGGGGGCTTTCTGGGCTCGGCCGCTTTTGGGGGGCCGCTGATGGTGCCCTCCAATGCCATTTACAATGCCGATGGAACGTATGCCAATACACCCGCTACGGGCAATGCCGTTGGGGTACTTAGTCATAATTTTATACTGTCGGCCAATCTGGCCAAAATTGCCGCCGTCACCAATCAGCTGATCGGTACAATGGCACTCACCTATAAAATAACACCTCAATTAATATTCCGGCCGACGGTCAACCTGGATTATCGTCTCATAAAAGGTAGTTATTACGCAGATCCTCGTATTCAGGATGCGTATAGTGTGCAGGGGCGCTCCCAGTTTCAAAATGACGAGAACGTAAACTTTCTCACCAATGCTACCCTGACCTACGGGCATCAGTTTGGTAGCCACTCCTTTAATGCACTGGCAGGGGTCGAGTATCGGAGCGATACCCGGAATACAACGAGTGGGTCGGCTACCGGATTCCCAACGTCCGACTTCCAGTATATCTCGGCAGCAGCCAACTATACCGCCATGTCGAGCTCCTGGACGGGCTATCGTCGGGCATCCGTGTTTGGTAAAGTTGATTACAACTACAGTAGCCGGTATTTCTTATCACTTATTGGCCGCTACGATGGATCTTCCCGCTTTGGCGCTAACAACCTATTTGGTTTCTTCCCCTCTGTTTCAGCCAGCTGGCTGGTTTCTGATGAGAGCTTCCTGAAAGGGAATAACGTGTTGACCGAATTGAAAGTGAGAGCCAGCTTTGGATCGACAGGGAACGACCAGATTGGCAACTTCGACTCAAGAGGTTTATATACCGGTGGAGCGAACTATAACGGTGGTAGTGGTATTTATGCCAATAGCCTTGCCAACCCCAATCTGAAATGGGAACGCAATACCGAACTGGCTGCCGGACTGGAATACGGATTATGGAATAACCGGATTCGTGGTCAGTTTGACGTATACGATCGTACCAGCAACGATTTGTTGTTACAGCGTCAGGTTCCCAATACTAGTGGTTTCACCACAATTACCTTCAATGCGGGCCAGTTGAAAAACCGGGGTTTTGAAACAGAGATTACCGTCGATGTGCTCAGAAACTCAGCCCTCCGCTGGGAAACTAGTTTCAACTTCTCGGTTATCGACAATAAGGTTACCAAACTGTATGATGGTATATCGCCCCAGGCCAATAAAGACAGCCTTATTTTGTTAGCCGCAGCCGTTCAGGCTGGTAACACGACAACCACCCGAAATTTCATCGTCGGCAAGCCTGTTTACGCAAACTATGTGCCGTTGTATGCGGGTGTAAACCCTGCAACAGGTCGTGCCATGTGGTATGACCAGAATGGCAACGTCGTTTATACGTACCAGACCCCACGTGATTCGAAATACGCCGGATCAGATTTTGCGAACATCTACGGTGGATTTCGGAACCAGATCTCGTATAAAGGGCTGGAGCTGACCGCGTTCTTCCAGTATGAATTCGGTCGTCGGGCAAACAACTCTCAGGGCCTTTCGCTGATCGACGATGGAACCCGGAATGTAAACACCCTGGTATCGACGTATGAGAATCGCTGGCTCGCACCCGGCCAGATCACCGATGTTCCCCGTCCGTATAACGGAGGAGCTGAAGTATTGGGTTCTTCGTATGTTTCCAGTACGAGCCGTACCATTGAAGATGCTTCCTACATTCGCTTAAAGCAGGTGCAGCTAGCCTATACGGTTCCGAAAGCGATCCTTACCCGTACAAAGGTGATTCAGAATATTCGCCTTTACGCTGTGGCCACCAACCTGGTTACCTGGACCAAATGGACCGGCTATGATCCCGAATTCCTCAACTTCGGATCGGGCAATACGGGTGCTATTCCCCAGTCAAAGACGTACACATTTGGGATTGAGGTAGGTTTCTAATTATTTATCTTTTGACATTCCGATTATGAAAATATACACGTTTAAACGGGTGCTTGCCACGGCTATTATGACGTGGGGACTTGCTGCCTGCAGTAGTTTAATTGAAGTGAAACCAAGGACATCGATTGATTCCGGTACGGCACTCACCTCACAGGAAGCCATCAATGCGGCTGTCAATGCGGTTTATGATGCGTTGCAAAGTACGGATCTGTATGGCCGTGATTTGATTGCGCTTCCTGAGGCCCTTTCCGATAACGGGCGTGCCACCAACAACTCAAGCCGTCTTGTGCCAGAGTACCAGAATCAATCGGGTGCACACATGATTAACTGGACTCAGGACTATTACGGGATTAACCAGGCTAATCTGGTTCTCGACGCACTGACTAAAGTTAAGCTGACCGATGCCTTACGCAATTCGTATGAGGGCCAGTGTCTGTTCCTGAGGGCTTTAATGTATTTCGACCTGGTTAAAGTCTATGCGTACATGCCAACAGCCACCATCAGTGATTATAATCGGGGTGGTGTTCCGTTGATTTTGTCAGGGGTATTGACCTTGCCTCAGGTAACCTATCCGGATCGGGCAGCTACGGATGCCGTATATACCCAGATCCTGGCCGACCTGACCGCTGCTATCGATAAACTAAGTGCTACGGCTAAAACAAGAGGGCCGATCTACGCTACGCAGGGCGCTGCTCAGGCACTTTATTCGCGAGTAGCACTCTATGCCGGAAAATACCAGGAGGCCGCTGATTTTGCAACCAAAGCATTGGCTTCCGGGATCGGTACATTTCAACCGAAAGCCAATTACATTGCTGGCTGGCGAACAGCTATTAACCCCGAATCGATGTTTGAAATTAACTTTCAAACGAGTGAAAATATCGGCGTTAATACGTCGCTACAAACAACCTTTACGACACTGACGGCCGTTGGAAACCGCACGACTACCGGTGGTTTTGGCGATCTGGTACCGACCGTGGCACTCCTGGCCGACTTAGAGTCAGAAAAAGATGCGTCGGGTGCTGTACTGGACATTCGTCGGCAGCTCTACGAGCTGGGAACCAGCGGTCGGGGCGCTGTAAACACCGAAACGACGAAGTTTCTGGGTAAGAATGGCACCATCAACCTCGATAACGTTCCGGTGATCCGTATTTCGGAAATGTACCTCAACCGGGCCGAAGCGTATTATCGCTTAGGAAAAGAAGCCGATGCCATTAAAGATTTGAATACGATCCGGACGCGGTCGGGTTTAGCCGAAAAAACCACCCTGACAGGTGCCGCTTTGCTGGACGAAATCATTAAACAGCGCCGACTCGAATTTGCTTTTGAAGGACATCGCTTCTGGGATTTGAAACGACTGGGCCGCGACATTGTCAAACTGCCCACAACGGTTCCTTTTACTGATTATCGCATTCTGGCCCGGATTCCGATTGCCGAAATCAATAACAATCCCAAGCTAAAACAAAATTATAACTACTGAGCCACTGACTCAGTGTTCTTAACACTATTACTACTTTGCTATGAAAACACTCCTGCGTTTCATGCTGATAGGTTTTATCCTATTTACACAAACTTCCTGCTTTGAGGAAAGTGATTTCCTGTGGAATAAAAAAACGGTCGTTGAATTTCAGGCTACGGTTGTTACCTCACTGGCCGTTGGAAAAACATATCCGCTGTTGCCCATTAAGAACGGGGCTGGCAATCAGACTACTCAGGTGAATCTGGTGGGGCCACAACGGAGTAAAGAGGAAGTTATTAAATTTTCGGTCGATAAAGACAATACGACCGCTGTTGAAGGGGTGCATTACAACCTGAAAGGAGGGACCTTTACCATTCCTGCCAATTCCAGTTTGGGGAATTGTGTTGTCGAGGTTTTGAACGGCACACCACCGACTTCAACGACGACCAAAACCGTTGATCTGGTTCTGACTCTGGAAGGAAATGGGTCGGACATTAGCCCGAACGAAAATTATAAGAAAGTAGGCTACCGAATTTCATTTTAAGAAGTAGCCCGCAGTTTTTAACATAGGACTTTCGCTCAGAACCGTGCCACGGTTTGTTGGCTCATCTTTAGTAACCGTGGCACGGTTCTGAGCGAAAGTCCATAACTATTAATCGTAATTCATTTTAACTCAATTAACCTAACACAATCGATTTCTATATGCGTTATAATCTAAGTATGGCACGCCAAAGTCTGTGGCTTTGGCTGATTTTAGGGTCTACCTTTTCGCTCGTTAGCCGTGCGCAGGATGCCCCCACTTACCAGACTCCGCCCAAAGTGCTGGCCGATCTGGTAACCGTACCGCCTACGCCCACAGTGAGAATGTCGGCAAAGGGCGACATGATGCTTATCTTCGAACAGGCGTCTGTTCCTACGATTGCCGAACTGTCGCAACCCGAACTCAAACTGGCAGGTTTACGCCTGAATCCGGCAAACAGTGGTCCCAGCCGTATGCCCTATATAACGGGCCTGAAGCTGAAAAAACTGACGGATAAAGACGAAAAGGCCATTACCGGCCTACCCGCTACACCTCAGATTAGCTATGTGCAGTGGTCGCCCGACGAAACCAAGATTGCGTTCGCCAATTCGACTGATAGTCAGATCGACTTTTATATTGCGGATGTAGCCACCGCTACCGCAAAAAAAGTTGGTTCACTGGCTCTCAACGCCACGTTGGGTATCCCATATCGTTGGGTGTCTGACAGCAAAAGCCTGATCGTCAAGACGATTTCGCCGACAAGAGGCACTGCTCCCGAAGTCAGTCGTGTGCCAAGCAGCCCAACCACTCAGGAAAACGTTGGCGGCAAACGTGGACAGGCTCCTACCTATCAGGACTTGCTTAAAAATCCGTCCGACGAGCGTCAGTTTGCCTATTACACCAATGCTCAGGTCGTTCGAATGAGCCTGGATGGGGTCGCCACAAACATTGGTCAGCCAGGAATCATTCTCTCGGCAGAACCATCGCCGGATGGCCAGTACGTGATGATCGAGACGGTGCATACACCGTTTTCGTACTTAGTGCCTGTTCGCCGTTTTCCGCTGAAAACAGAAGTATATGCGATTGCGGGTTCGTTGGTGAAAACCCTAAACGATGGCCCTTTGCAGGAAAGTGTAGCCTACAGTCGGGATGGTGTTCCCACAGGTCCGCGGGATTACAACTGGCGTTCTGATACACCCGCTTCGGTTTACTACACGGTGGCTCAGGACAATGGCGATCCTAAGGTAAAAGCCGACATTCGGGATAAAGTTTTTCTGCTGGATGCTCCTTTCTCGGCGCAACCCAAAGAAATCTATGCAGCCCAGTTCCGGTTCGAAGGTTTCGATTGGGGGAATGAAACGATGGCTTTGGCTACCGAACGCTGGTGGCAGAACCGCAAAACGATCACGAAAACGGTCAATCCTGGCAACTGGCAAACCGCTGTTCTGTTTGATCGTTCGTATGAAGATCGTTACACCAATCCCGGCCAGCCTGATACAAAACAGAACAAATATGGTCGTGAGGTGCTGAATCTGCTCCCTAACGACGAAATTTTGATGCTCAACATTCAGGGCGCATCACCCCAGGGCGACCGGCCTTTTGTGAGCCTGCTCAACCTGAAAACCAAGCAAACTAAAGAGCTCTGGCGTTCGGCGGCTCCTTATTTCGAACGCCCGATCGCGGTACTGGATGCGGCTAAACAGATCATCCTGACTACTCAGGAAACGCCCGATGAGAGCCCCAATTATTTTGTCCGCAACCTCAAAGCCCGTGTTGCTCCCGTTCAGGCGACGTTCTTCCCTCACCCGTATCCGCAGCTGAAAGGGATTCAGAAACAGCAACTTCGCTACAAACGCACGGATGGGGTCGAACTGACTGCCACGCTTTATTTGCCGGTCGGTTATAAAAAAGAACAAGGTCCGCTGCCAACGTTCCTGTGGGCTTATCCTGCTGAATTTAAGAGCAAAGAAGCGGCTAGTCAGGTATCGGGTTCTCCTTATCAGTTCAACCGGATCAGTTTCTGGGGTGCGGCTGCGTTCGTAACGATGGGCTATGCTATTCTGGACAATGCCAGCATTCCCATTATAGGCGAGGGCGACAAAGAACCGAATGATACGTATATAGAACAGTTAGTGTCGAGCGCCAAAGCGGCTATTGATGAAGGTGTTCGGCTGGGTGTTGTCGATTCCAGCCGGGTAGGCGTGGGCGGTCACTCATATGGTGCATTCATGACGGCCAATCTATTGACCCACAGTAAGCTTTTCAAAGGTGGAATTGCCCGTAGTGGTGCCTATAACCGCACATTGACACCATTCGGTTTCCAGAACGAGCAACGCAGCTACTGGCAGGCTCCGGAGGTTTACAACAAGATGTCGCCTTTTATGAATGCCGATAAGATGAAGACACCTCTGCTGTTGGTTCACGGTGAGGCAGACAACAATACGGGTACATTTCCGATCCAGTCTGAGCGATACTATAATGCGCTGAAAGGCTTCGGTGCAACGACTCGCCTGGTTTTCCTGCCTTACGAAAGCCATCACTACGATGCCAAGGAATCGTTACTGCATATGCTTTGGGAGATGAACGGCTGGTTGGATAAATACGTCAAGAACCCAGCGGCTGCCGGACAGGCCAACAAAGCCGGTAAAGTAGGCGGAGGGAAATAACTAGTTAGTTGGAGTAGCCAAAGGGTCGAGGTAGTCAGTAACTAAAAAATTATTGACTACCTCGACCCTTTGGCTATTTTATGGATTATCAGCTTGTCTGATTTTAACTGGTACTCTTCTAACTTCTATTTTATCCGTTCTAGTCATGAATGTGGTTGATGACAAAACCTATAAGCCGGCCGCCGGTGCGGTTTCAAAAACCGTATAGGTTTACAAATAACTTCCTGTTTCGAGATTTCTTCGCCAACTTTGGGCGCTGCTTACAGGCAGTTGACGGTGAATTGTCAAGTGCTTATCAGAGATAATAAATACCCACTAATGTTGCTCTATTACGGTCGTTTTTTTACCTCTGATCAAGGGATTCAGGTCGCATTCACCCATCTGAGTGATCTCTACTCGACAGAATCGCTGAAACAGTTTGCCAGTCAGGTCAGTGAGCAATATCGGTTGTTGGAAGACCAATTAAGCGAACAGGAAGAGGTAATGATTATCACTGCTCCGGATTTAACGGCCACCGAGATTGTATTTCTGACGAGCCACCCAGCAGCCGAAGTAGACCCAAACAGGACAGACATCGTATCGGCGAAAGTTACCAATCTGCAGGCCTTGTGCAGACTAGGGAAGTCCTGAACCAGATCGAAAAATGTAAATACCAGTGGCTTACAGATAAGGAAAGCTATCCGCAGGCCACTGGCTTATGGAAAGACTACGGGAAATATAGGTCAACAACTCTTCAATTGTACCAAAACGGACACCAGTTGTCCAGAATCGTACGATCAGGTTGCATTCTGAATTCTCAACTTTCTAATTATCAGCTATTTGGTGATTTGGTATGAAAGTTGGTCTTTGGACAAAGAGCCACACTCGCGCTTTTAAGTTGAATCAGATCATTGGCGTGACCTGATTCAATGAAGTGTTTGAGGGTTGACTAAATTCTAGGTTAAGAAAACGGAAAGCATACATAACTCTATGTATGCTTTTTTTTGTTTCCTGCTAGATGCACACAGCATACGGCTTACTTTCGTTTGGGTCTAAATGGCCCTGATTCAATAGTAAAACCAGCATTCAGTGTGTACCGTTACTGGGTCCGACTAATAAGATTTATTGGTAATATACGTTCTATCTGGCCAATCTTGGCTAAGATTGTAGTCGATTACTATATTGTTTCATAGACTACAGCTAAGAAAGTAGACGATGAAATCAGTTAACTAAGTCTATGCGTCTCGTTTTAATACTGAGTATTTTACTAGTAACAGCTTCCTGCAAACTTGAAATTCCTGATACGGATATAACGAAATTCACTCCAGAACCAACGGTGGTTTCGGTGCCGGGCGGCCTAATTGATAAAGTGACGGGATTGGCCGATAGTCGTAGTCAGCCCGGTAACCTTTGGGCTATTCAGGAAGGAGGTACTCCACTGGTACTGACAATGTTGGGGCAGGATGGCACTATAAAAGGGAGTATCAGTGTGCCAAAATTTACGAATCGGGATTGGGAGGATTTAGCCATTGGGCCTGGGCCGACTGAAGGAACGAATTATCTGTATATTGGCGATATCGGCGATATAAACGTACAAAACAGTATTTCACAGATTTACCGATTACCCGAGCCGCCAACGTTAAGAACAGCGATCACGCAGATTGAACGCATTAATTTCCAATACCCCGACCGGCTACAGGATGCCCGAGCGATGTTTGTTGACCCGCTCACTAAAGATATTTACATCATTGCCAATCGTAATCCCAACGTCCATTTGTATCGATTGCCGTACCCGCAAAACATCAATGCAATTACCGTGGCCGAAGCGTTTGGCGAGTTACCGATCGCTTCCCCCGTGACAGGAGCTACGATATCACCTGATGGGAGCGAGATCCTGGTACGAACCTATACCCAGGTTGCCTACTGGAAACGGAAACCCAACCAGAGCGTTGCCGACGCCTTACAAAACTCGAATAGCCGGCCAGCGCCTTTGTTATCGGAGCCTAAAGGTGAAGCGATCTGCTTTGATAAAGAGGGGAAAGGCTATTTTTCCCTTAGCCAGAAAACGTCATCGGCATCCGTAAATTTATTTTATTACAAAAAGCAGTAGCCAGAAAATAAACAGACCTGTTCTGCTCTGAAAGCTTATACAGCAAGCGGTCGAGCCTACCAGAGTCGACCGCTTGCTGTATGAAAAAAGGCTTCTTATTTCTTTGTCGAATCCGGTTCAACAAGCTTGGTCGTATCGCTCACCACCAATGTCGTATCATCGCTAATCAGTGTATCGTTTTGGATCACTGTGGTCGTATCCGACTGAGCCTGGTCTGTTTCGGTTTTCTTCGACTGGCAGGCTGTGGTCATAGTAATGACTGCTGCAAAAAAGAGGGCTGACTTGAGTTGTTTTTTCATGATAGTCCGTGTTGGAATGGCGAATCAGATTGTCGACATTAATACAGACGCAAGCAGAAAGTAACCCACTAATGCTATTAATTATACATTAATAAAGCCATTACT
Source organism: Spirosoma endbachense (assembly GCF_010233585.1). Classification (NCBI taxonomy): domain Bacteria; kingdom Pseudomonadati; phylum Bacteroidota; class Cytophagia; order Cytophagales; family Cytophagaceae; genus Spirosoma; species Spirosoma endbachense. The sequence continues at coordinate 2,204,113 of NZ_CP045997.1, read as the reverse complement.
ACTGTTCGCGAACAAATCCGGTCCAGTCCGCTTGTTGTTCATAAACTGGGCGGTTGCCAGTTGTTGCCTGCTGTGAATCCCGTTTGAAAAACGACAAATCTCCCCAAACGATTACGCCCAAACCATGTAGCTCGGGCGCAATCATTTACTCAATGGATGTGGATATAATCAATTAGGGTTTTAGTAACTTCACTTGCTGACGTTGTGACGATGTACTTACATTCAGTAATAGCAATCCTTTGCCATTACCTATCGGTACGCTAACCCGTTCCTGTAAACCTGCCTGATCGATGTGGTGTTGATGGAGCGTACGGCCCTGTAGGTCAATCAGATCTAGCTGAACCGCCTGGCCAGATGCACCACTAATTTCTATTTCTGCCGATTTGCCCTCTATCGGATTGCCCAGTGCCCGTACCTGCAATACCGCCGTCGGCTCTTCTGCGCTTAAGCGCGCCCGACCGCAGGCTTCTTTCAGGTTCCACACGTAAGTTACCACCTGGCCGTTCTGACGAGCCATCAGCGTAAACGGCTGAACATCATTGGCAGTACGGCTGTCTTTATCCACAAATTGATCCGGATTGGTTGTCCAGCCCGTTATACCGATAGCCTGAAACTCAATTGGAGTGCTATTGCCACCACTTGTGTTGAAATGGATAGCTCCCGTTCCGCAATCATAGGTAGGAGCCAGTAAGGTGAGCGGGCCTGTAGGCGGGTTAGGCGGATTACTATCACCTGTAACGGTGAATTTGAAGGTAGTAGACGCTGATCCACCATTGGCACTGGCTGAGGCCGTTACAATATAAACACCCGCAGTATTGGCCGTACCGACCAGAACCCAGGTCGGGATCGTACTACCGCTACCTTCCTGTCTGAAAAAAGTAGAAACTCCTGGTGGCAAATTTGATGCATTAACACCCCAGCTTGTTGTAAGGGACGAGGAGAAATAGGTGCCGATCGGAAAATAAACGCCCTGACCAACCGCCACTGTTAGGTCGGGTATGGTGCCTACCGAGACGGGGTTAGATGGGCTAGCGCAGTGGTTTTGTCTTGACCATGAGTAGGTAACGACCTGACCATTCTGTCGGGCTGAGATCATAAACGGTGGCGTATCGGCACAGGTACGAGCACACTGATCCAGAATATGGTCGGGGTTCGTAGTCCAGGAGGTAATCCCTGGCACCTGAAACTCAATCGGAGAGCTATCACCACCGCTTGTGTTGAAGTGAATGGCTCCTGTCTGGCAGTTGTAGGTCGGTTTGAGCACCGTTAAGGTGCCTCCACCGGGCTGCGATGTATTCGATACAGTTATCTTGAACGTAGTAGTTACAGGATTACTCCGAAAGGCGCCGGTACTGGCCGTCACAGTCACCGTAAAAACGCCAATAGTAGTTGGTGTTCCTAAAATAATGATAGCTGGTATAAATTGCAGGTCGTTCGGGCGGTAAAATACATACAACCCGTCTGGTAAGCCCGTGATGTTGAAAGCCCAGTTAGACATGTAATTCGGTACATTAACTGTTGGGTCGGTGAAGTACGAACCGACTGGAAAGCCGGATCCCGGTACAGATTGCCCTATCGTCAGAAACTGGTCGGGAATAGGCCGGTTCAATATGGGTGGCTGTGGGGTTGAGGGGTTGGGGGGATTATTACAGGCCGCTTTCAGATCAAAATTATAAACCACACTCACTCCACTCTGAGTCGCTGTTATCTGAATGACTTTGGGATCATTTCGCAAGCCCTGCTCGACGATACCAAAATTATCGGTAGCAGACGCGCGGGTGATACCCGGTGCCGAATAGGTAATGGGTGTGCCGTTTCCTCCGCTCGTGTTGAAGGTAATAGCCCCCGTTTGGCAGTTGTAGGTAGGGGCAAGTAAGGTAAAATTACTAATCGGTTGGGGGGCGGTTTCTGCATTAAGTTTAACTAATTGAATGGCGGTAGTGACGAAAACGATACTGCCATCACCTGCTGTTGCGATATCTGTTAAAAAGCCATCAGATGGTCCATCGAACGTTCGCAGCGCAACAACTTTCAATAAGTTAGGGTCGTTCAGGGCAAGTGAAGCCGTACTGACTTTTAGAATTCGGGGGTCGGCTCCGTTTTCCTTCGATGTGTTGCCCACTGCGTAGTACTTCGTACCATCAGGGTCGGTATAGGGAGTAATAAATGTTTTTGTTCCGGCCAGCCCGAGCGATCTGGCTCGTTTAAAATTGCCGTTCCCGTCTAGTTCAAGTATGGCTGATACGGGGGGAGCGACGGCCATGGCGCTGGGGATCAGGCCGAGCCCTGCCAGGGCATACCCGTTACCGTCGGCGGCAAGTGTTACATCTGTAACTGCAAGAAATTCGAGCAGTGACCCCGGAGCAATGCCGTTGAAACCGCCTGCCATTGGTAAATTGTTTAGCAATTTTTGCCAGACTACATTCCCGTTTCCATCGAGTTTGGCGACCCAGCCTAATGTACCCACTGAGTTAAGGTTATTTAAGTCCTTTTCGTCGCCGGTAGCATTATAATAGCCAACGACCAGAAACCCACCATCGGGGGTATTAATAACGGCTTCTCCTTTAGTCAGGCTGTTATTGGGGGTAGGAAGATTAGGGTCTGGGTAGGCAATTTGTTTTGTCCAGGCTCCCGATTTTTGAACAGTCAGAACATGGCTGCCATCAAGGTTTGTGCTGTTATTGAGTAGCAAGGCTCCGCCGTCTGGTGTACCAATCAGATCGTCGTTTGCCGGATTGTTGTTTCTTCCGCCCTGCTGGCCACTGGCATCCACACTGGTAAATATAGGGAAGGACGAACCATACTCTGACCCCTCCAGTACTATACCCCCATCTGTACTGGGAGCTGTTAGCCCAATCCCGGCAATGTAGGCATAGCCACCAACGCAAGGGCAGTTAATCGGTAATTTGCCTGCCAGATAGGAGGTGCCAGCCAACCAGCCAGTTTCAAAGAGTTTGTTGCCCTGTAAATCGTATTTTACGACCTTAGGGAAGGCATCCGACGTTACAATGTTGCCATCTGTTGTTACTGACATCGTTAATCCGAGCCGTGCCCATTGGGCATCAGGAATCGATTGCGCCCAGGCGACGGGACTGCTTACCAGCCCTAAACTGAGCAGGGTCAGCAAAACGCCTTTGACCAATTGAGTATAATTTTTTTTCATGTCTGTAAAAAATTAAGGGTGTTTGTTGTACGTAAAAAAAGCCCGGCTAATCTGGCCAGGCTTCGAATGTATAGCGTTCGTATAACAGATAACTGACCGTAGAATATATTGTCCCCCAATTGATAGTAAAAGTCTCAGAGTTTATAGCAAAATCATCGACTAGGCTTTGCTAAGGCCATTTGCCACAAATTCTGTGGGGGTTTGCTGATAAAATTCTTTAAACACCATCGTGAAATAGGACGGTGTTTTGAAACCTGCCAGATAAGCCGTTTGCGAAGCACTGTGACCCGCGCGTAACAGGTCGGCTGCTTTGCGCAATCGGTACTGACGAATCAGCTCGTGCGGATTCAATTGAACGAGACTATGAATTTTCCGATAGAGCGTTTTGCGGCTCATGGCTAGCTGATCGGCCAGCCAATCGACGTTAAGTAAAGGATCGCTGAGGTGGTTTTCGAGGAGTTCATATACCCGGCGCAGGAAGGCATCTTCCACTATGTTGATAGGGCTGGGCGTGTCGGGCTGGGAAAACTGCTGACGATACTGATCGCGTAGTTTCTGCTGACGGGAAATCAGATTACGCAGGCGTAGGTGCAATTCATCAAAATGAAACGGCTTCGACAGGTAGTCGTCGGCCCCTTCCTGCAAACCCTCGATGCGGCTGCTGTGAGCTGCTTTGGCAGACAGGATAACGACGGCAATATGGTCAGTATCCGGGTGATTTTTGATGAGATGGGTTAGTTCATAGCCATCTTTTCGGGGCATCATCACGTCTGAAATAACGATGTCTGGCAGTTCGGCCTGCGTTAGTTGCCAACCCTCTTCACCATCGAAGGCCCGTAGAATTCGGTAAGTGGCCGCCAGTTCACTAGCCAGAAACTCGCTTAACTCGGCGTTGTCTTCAACAATGAGTAGGAGCGGAATTTGATCGTCAATCGGCAGATTACCGGGCAAGTCGGCGGTCACTGGAAGCTGATCAATTACTTTAGGTTCTTTGACGGGTAAAACAATCAGTGGCACTTCAGCATTGACCGAGGCAGGCTGAACCGGCAAGCTCAGCATAAACGTAGTACCAGCGCCTTGCTGACTGTCTGCACTGATTGTTCCACCAATCAGATCGACGAGTTCTTTTACAAGGGCCAGCCCGATACCCGTACCTTCATACGCACGGGTTTGTGAGTTATCGACCTGGTAGAACCGATCAAAAATATGGGGAAGATTTTCGGGAGAAACCCCAATGCCCGAATCCGCGATGCGAATACTTATGCTCGAAATATCGTCCTCTACCGAAGAAAGATTCGGTTTGAGGGTAACCGTTACATGCCCACCTTTACCCGTAAATTTCAGCGCATTCGACAGGAGGTTTGTCAGAATTTTCTCCCACTTGTCGGCGTCGAACAAGTGCTCCTGAGTGAAACCATCGGCAGTATACGTCAGCGTTACTCCTTTCTGCTCCGCCAATTGTCGGAACGACTCAACCAGATTATTGACAAATTCGGTTATGTCGCCCCGCATCAGCGAAATCGCCATATGGTGCGCTTCCAGTTTAGAGAGATCCAGTAACTGATTGATCAGGCGAAGGAGCTGATCGGCATTGCGTTTGACCAGCGATAACGTCTGACGGGTTGGACCGTCGAACCGGCTTTCCTGCAGGAGTTTTTCAACCGGCGACATAATCAGTGACAATGGCGTCCGGAATTCATGGGTTATATTGGAAAAGAAGCGGGTTTTTAGCTCATCGACGGCCTTAAGCTGTTCGGCTTCCCGGCGATTGAGTTCCATGAGCTGTTGCTGCCTGATCCGATTGGTATAAAACCGGATGTATCCCCAAATGGCTCCAACAGCCAGCAACGCGTAAAAGCTGTATGCCCACCAGGTTGCCCACCAGGGTGGATGAATGATGAGACGGATAGAGGCTCCTTTCTCGTTCCAGATTCCGTCGCTATTAGCCGCCTTTACCCGAAAGGTATACGTGCCCGGCGATAGGTTTGTGTAGTTGGCAAAATGACGATTACCATTCTGGACCCAGTTTTTGTCTACGCCAATGAGCTGATAGGCATACTGATTATGTTCGGGCTGCGTGTAGATCAATGCCGCAAAGCCGAAAGACAGGAAGTTTTCATCGTGGTTTAGGGTGATCAGATTGCTTGTGAGGGGCCGGGGCTGATCCATCACGTTAAGGGCCGTGATATAGACCGGAAAGGGTCTGGTATCATCGCGGATGCTATCCGGATTGAAATGAACAACGCCGTTCAGGCTCCCGAAATAAAGCTGGTTCTTATCCCGAAAGATCGCATTGCGCAAAAAATCATTGCTGGGTAGGCCGTTATCCGTGCCGTAGTTACGAACAGCTCTGGTGCGCGGTGAGAATCGGCAAAGCCCCTTATCGGTACTTAGCCATATGTTACCGGCATTATCGCTGGTAATGCCCACCACATTGTTGCTGGGCAGACCATCATTGGTTGTAATGGCGGAGAATAATCCAGTTCGTGGATCAAATCGATTTAAACCGCCTAACTGCGTTCCAACCCAGATAAGGCCCTGTTTATCTTCGTAGATGGTCTGCACATCATTACTGTTCAGACGACCTTTTGGGCCCGCTGTATAGCGTGTGAATCGACCCGTTCGTGGGTCCATCCGGCAGATACCCTGTCGCCTTGCCAGGACCCATATATCGCCCGTCCGGCTGGCCAGCAAGCCATATATATACTTGTCGGGCAATCCATTCGGATCATTGGGTTTGTATTTATAGTATCGATACTGATGGGTACGGGGATTAAAGGAAGCGATTCCAGACGTTGGCTCCACGTCGCCCCCGATCCAGAGATCTCCCGTTGGTGCACGACTGATAAAAACAGCTGGTATTTCAGACGGATATCCGGTATAGTTACCCGAAGCCTGGTCAAAATAAAACAATCCCTCCCAGGTTCCGAGCCAGACGCCTGCCGTGCCGTCGGGTTGAAGAGCCTGTATATAATTCTTCTTCTGGCTAGTTATATTGGACGCCAGTTGCTGAGGGGGTATTATCTGCGGACGATTTGTGGGTGGTTCAGTCCGATAAACACTATACCCATTGCTGATCCAGAGATGGCCGTTATTATCGGGCAACAACGCAACAACTTTGTTTTCCGGCAAGTTTGCCGTACCCTTATTTGGCCGTACCTGATAGGTTATAAATGGCTTATTGACAATAGCCTGCCGATCGATGCCATTATCGGTTCCTACCCAGAGTGTACCGGCCCGATCATGGTAAAGGGATTGAGCACTATTGCTACTGATCCCCTTCGAATCGTTGGGGTCGGGTCGGTACGTAAAAACCTGCTGTCGGGCCGGATCAACCCGGTGTAAACCGTTCGTTGTGCCCACCCAGATATGTCCCTTCTCATCGCCATGAATTGAATTTAAATACATGAATGGGTTGATTTGCCCATCTGGATTGTAGGGCTCTGGCCGAAAAGGTTTCTGACGCAGATCAAGCCGAAATAATCCATAGCCAGCTGTTGCCGTGCCGAGCCAAAGCACCTGTTGCGAATCCAGATAAAAGGCAATAAATGTGGGTTCCTGCTCGCCGGGAGGGAGGTGGGCCGGTATGAGTGTATAATGCCCTGTTGGCCGGTCAAATAGATACAAACCTCGCCAGGTTGCAACCCAGAATCGGTGTTGAGGATCTTCAAATACGGTTTTAATCGTTGCCTGGGGATGGGGCAGGGGATACAGCGTGAAACGATGAATGTCAGGTTCATAGCGGGCTAATCCACCTAGGGTGCTTAACCATAGCTTATGCTGAGCGTCTTCATAAACAGAATGCTGGTAATTCCATCGGTTGGCGTTGCTGGCTTGAATCGGGTGCGGAGTAACGCGCCCTGTCTGCTTATTTATCTCATGTAAGCCACCTTCAGTTACTGCCCATAACCGGTTGGCATGGTCTTCACACAATCCCGAAATAAAGTTGTTTTGAAAGCTATGGGCGTGGTCATTCGGATTGGGTTGTAAACTAGTGAAAGTGTATCCGTCATATTTGTTTAATCCGTCGTTTGTACCAAACCACATGAACCCTTCCCGATCCTGAAGAATGCAGTTGACTGAATTATTGGAAAGCCCGTCTTTTATGGATAAATGTTCGAAGTGCTTGTTTATTGATTGTTCATTCACCTGCGTTGTACTTATCCTTCCAGAACGGGTTGCCTGGGCGAATCCCGGTATTACGGGAATCATCAGGATCAAAAACAAGTATAGACGCACCATAAAAATTGGCAACAGAATTAAGACACTAAACTACGCAAAGAAGAACGTTTCTATTCGTACATCGGCAGCACCCACCGCTACTGTTCTGCCCTAAGTTTAATCAAATTACTTAATTGCCCCGCACAATTGCGATCAATAGGTTGAACGCACTATCTAAGTAAAGGAAATTACCTAACTGCTGCAATGATTTTTGTGTAATAGGGACTATATTAATGTTAATGGCTAGAGCAAATAGACAGTCGTAGAAATGTGCTGATCAAATCAATCGGGTCGACTATTCATTCCCTGTGAAGCAGCTAATTAGCACATAATTTGAATAGGTAATTTTTATGATACAGATGTAGTAAATTGGTTAATGCTTTGGCTTTATAAGTATGTAATAAGGTTGGAATGTAACCAAAAAACGCCCGGACATTTTGCGCCGAGCGTTTTTGTTGTAGTTGCTGATCCGGATAACGCCTGTTGGTCGTATCCGGGCTCTTTATTTACAGGTTGTGACAACTGTCAGGCTGCTGCTCGTAATGGTATTGGAAATAATATAAGGCTCTACTTCGTCTCCGCAGACGCTTTTTTCGATACGGCTAGGCTGTGTATTCTGGGCACTATACGTCAGTGTTTCACAGGTTTTACAGTTTTTCTTTTTGAAAACTCCACCTTCGCATGCCATCAACCCAATAGTGGCGAGCAGAATTAGTTGTATACGTCTCATAATTAGCTGGTTCATTATTTTAGTAGCAACGGCGTGTCCAGAGACAGGTTTCTACCAACCGATTGATACTCTTTGTGTTAATAGGGCGTGAAGAATAAACGCCGTTCTAAAGGCAGTTGTTTTTTAAACGAGCAAATTGGCAAGAATTATATAGCTCCTGATCAGGTTGGATAGTAGCTTCCCACTTTTGACACGTTCGTGGAAAAATTGGCCAGAATATAAATTTTCTGAGATCGCGTATTACTGATTACGTATGATAATTCAGTCTGATTTAGCTCAGCCATGAGCCATTTTTTATTGATATATCAAAAAAAAGATAAACTATTTAATGGAATTATAATTTATGCAAACGTTCCCGCAAACGTTTGCATAAATTATAATTATACTATTTATATAAAATATAAGATAAAACATAGTGTTTTCGTAATTGTATGCGGAAAACACATGAGTAAACTCCCCTGAGCTCTCACGTTTTAATACTTAGAAACCATCCGTATTATTTCTCGTTTTGTATTTTTTCTATAAACAGTACTTTGTTAATTCCTCCGATTGCACAGTAATGGCTCAATGGACCAGAACTCAGATTCAATCCGCAAAACAGGGGGATAACCAGTCTTCACACTAATTTCTTTTCCAGAATTTTTACCATTTAACTTTTATGAGTCCTATGAAAAAACGATTATTCTACTTGAAATTTAGGACAAGTATAGCATGGCTATTTTTGTTTCAACTCGTAGTCGGATTCAATGCTTTTGCGGGAACTGCCGACATACCCGTTTCGGGTAAAATCACCGACGAAAAAGGTGATCCCCTGCCTGGTGTCAGCATCGTTCTGAAAGGAACAACACGCGGAACCACAAGCGATGGCAGTGGGCAGTTTAAACTAACCGTACCTAACGAAAAATCAGTCCTGATTGTCAGTTTTGTGGGATACCTGCGGCAGGAAATTACCGTTGGCAATCGTACCTCTGTTGATGTTCAGTTGCAGAGCGACGACAAGGCATTGGATGAAGTCGTTGTTGTGGGTTATGGTACCCAGAAAAAAGTAAACCTGACTGGTGCCGTTTCGACGGTTGATTCGAAAGCGCTCCAGTACCGACCTACGGCAACGTTAGCCAATGCATTACAGGGAGTTACGCCAGGGTTAACCATCACACGCCAAAGCGGTCAGCCGGGTAGCCAGGGTATTCGACTTCAGATACGGGGTGTGACATCGGCCAATGGTAACGTTGATCCGCTGGTTATGCTCGATGGGGTAAGCGTTCCTATCGCAACGATGACAACCCTCAATCCAAACGACATCGAGAGTATCAGTGTCTTGAAAGATGCAGCCGCGGCCGCTATTTATGGCGCGCAGGCAGCCGGTGGCGTCGTATTGATCACTACGAAAAAAGGTAAGGCCGGTAAAGTAACGTTCGATTACCTGGCTCAATATGGTACGGATTGGGCAATCAACGTTCCCGGACGAATGAGTTTGATGGATGAAGCCCTATTCTCGAACCTGGCTCGCAAAAATTCAGGAAGTGCCCCGGAGTATACGGACGAAGAACTGCAACGCATTCGCGATGGCATACCCTATGTAGTCAATCCGGCCGACACGGGTACGTATCTGTACTATAACCAGCAGTCATTGACGGATCAATTGTTGCGTAAATATACAGCCATGAAAACCCATAATTTCACGGCACGGGGTGGTTCTGATAAGGTCAATTTCCTGCTATCGGCGGGTTATTACGAGAAACAGGGGGTATTCAAAGTTGGACCTGATAATGCGAAAAGGTATAATTTACGGCTCAATTTAGGTGCGCAGTTAACCAAGAATATCTCACTCGACACGCGGCTTTCCTATACGCTGGAACGCATTCAACAGTCGTCGGTTGGGGTAGATGGGCAAGGGCTACTTTATCAGGTTTATCGCCTGCGAACGCGAACGCCCTTCTTTACCCCGGAAGGGCGCTATAATGGGGCAGGGTCAGCGGCTACCGCTTATGGATTACTCGAATCGGGTGGTTATAATGACCAGAACAAGCGGCAGTTCGATGGTGTTGCCACCCTTCAGGCGGCTAACTTCGTAAAAGGCCTGACACTGCGGGGCATTGCTGGCGTGCAGTATCGCCCTGCTAATCAGGAAATCTTCAACCGAACTGTACCACTTTGGGGAAGATCCCGAATTCTGAGTTATGCCAATAACCCGAACTCTTACCAGGTTACGAATGAGCTGGTTCGTAATACCAACTTACAATTCCTGGCAACCTATGAGCTGAAGTTGGGCGATAAGCATAACTTCACGGCATTGGGCGGTTATCAGTGGGAGGATTATCGGGAGGAGGGCGTTTCCACAACATCGAGCAATCTGGTAAGCAATGATCTGCCGACGCTTAACCTCGGTGATGATAGAACCAAGAGCAATAGTGAATACGTAAGAGCGAGAGCATTTCAATCCCTGTTCGGTCGGATCAACTATAACTACGATGGTAAATACCTGTTCGAGGCTACCATTCGGCAGGATGAAAGCTCGAAGCTGGCAACCGGATTGCGTACAAAAATATTCCCGTCGGTATCGGCTGGCTGGAATATGCAGCGTGAAGAATGGTTTGCACGGGCACTTCCGCTGTTTACCGAGTTCAAGCTCCGTGGTTCATGGGGTCGTCTGGGAGGAGCGTTGGGCGATAACATTGGATACTACGATTACCTGAGTCAACTAAGCCGCGGTTCTGGCTTAGTACTGGGCGATTCGCGGACGTCGTATATCTTCCAGGGGTCGATTCCGTCGGCGGCCTTGTCCTGGGAAACCATCGAAACCAGCGACATTGGTATCGACCTCGGATTTTTCCAGAATAAGCTTCAGTTTACGGGCGATTATTACGTGAAATATAATCGCAATATGCTGACTCCCATGCAGTTGCCAGGTACAATTGGCATCGGTACGCCAAGGCAGAACAATGGTGAACTGAAATCATGGGGTTGGGAAACAGAGATTCGTTATCGCGGCCAGATCGGGAAAGATTTTACCTACTCGGTAGCGGCTAACTTATCTGATAACCAGAATAAATTATTAAGCTATTCGGGCCGTACGGTTATTGGTGCCGGTACCAACAACCTGATTGAAGGCTATCCTATCAATACCATTTGGGGTTATCAGACAGCCGGTTACTTCCAAACGGCCGATGAAGTGAAGAACTGGGCGTTCCAGGACAACCGTTCCGGAGCAGGAGATGTAAAATACATTGACCAGAATGGCGATGGACGCATTACCGTTGGGAAAGGTTCTGCCGCCGATTACGGAGATCTGACCTTACTGGGTACAACTACCCCTCGGTATCAATATGGGTTTACGCTGAGTGCTCAGTGGAAAGGATTCGATCTGACGATTTTCATGCAAGGCGTCGGCAAACGAAACTACCGTCCAGTAACAGAGTCTATCGCGCCATTGCTGGTTACGTGGAAGCAGGCGCTGGCCATACACAGCGATTACTGGACCCCCGAAAATCCGAATGCGCTTTATCCCCGTCCGTATGTTGGCGCTACGCACAACTACCTGGCATCGGATAAATGGACGCTCAACGCTAGCTACGTTCGCATGAAGAACCTGCAATTTGGTTATACACTGCCAAGTACCTTAACGGAGAAGGTCCGCATTGCTCAGGCACGGTTTTTCTTCTCGGGTCAGGATCTGTTTACGATATCTGGCCTGAAAGCCTTCCAGGGCTACTATGACCCTGAAACACGCGATAACGTGGAAAACGATTATCCGTTTTTCGCTACGGCTTCATTAGGCCTGAATATCTCATTTTAATCGGTTGTCATTCGTAGAACGAACCAAAGAATCTCAATGAAAACGATCATCAAATACATCGGCATTACCTTTACAATGCTTGCGGGTTTACCCGCCTGTGAGGTAGAGCGACTACCCGAAACATCCATCAGCGACCAGACCTACTGGCGATCGGAAGGCGATCTGAAATCTGCCGCTAATTACCTCTACACCTTTTTACCGGCCTGGTCGACCGAGGACGTTTGGTCGGATGATGCAATTGGTCTGGCTTCCAATAACATTAGCGATGGGTCAAGGCTCGCCCCGGCAACTGATGGAAACTATAATACCAACTATAACTTAATTCGGGCGGCTAACAATATTGTCGAGAAAGCACCACGGGCTTCTGCCAGTACCGATAAGGCAATCATTGATCGATATACGGCCGAAGCCCGGTTTTTTCGTGCCTGGGGGTATTATAATCTGGTTCAGCGCTTCGGTGACGTACCGCTGATCTTGAAAACGCTCGATGAAGCCGCGCCAGAATTATCGGCTCCAGCCAGCCCAAGAGCGGCCATTTTTGAGCAGATTTATCAGGATCTGGATTTTGCTGCACAGAAATTACCTACTCATACTGTGTTAGGTACGGCCGATTTTGGACGTATCAGCAACACCGCAGCGCTGGCCTTCAAAGCCCGAGTGGCGTTGTTTGAAGGAACCCGTTCGAAATACCATAATTACGGTGAGCCAGCCAAGCACCTCAAAGCAGCTGCTGATGCCGCTAAAGCCGTGATTGACAGCAAACAGCATGATCTGTTTACGGGCGCTTACTTCGACCTGTTTCAGATGCCTGGCGAGGGGCGACAAAATCGCGAAAACGTCATCGTTAAACAGTATGGCGTATCACTTACCGAGCGGGTTGTAACGCACAGTTATTATCGGGGCTCTCTGGAGAACGGCAATATGAATCCGACTAAAAGTTTAGCTGATTCATACCTGATGAAAGATGGACTGCCAATTGCCAAGTCGCCCCTCTATAAGGCTCCTGTGGTATCAACGGATGTGTTTGTGGATCGCGATACACGCATGAGCGATACATTTATGAAGAAGGGTGATCCAATGATGACCACAAAGCCAATCTTCGATATTGCTCCTCTGGTATTCAACAAAACGGGATTCATGTTCCGTAAAACGGCAAATGTTGATGACTGGAATACGCAGGCCTCAACGATTGACCGGCCAATACTTCGATATGCTGAAGTACTGGTAACTTATGCTGAAGCATTATATGAATTGAATGGCTCTATCAGTGATGCTGATCTCGACTTGACGGTTAACCGGTTGCGTCAGCGAGGTGGGGTAGCAAAACTGACCAATACTTTCGCCACGGCCAACGGCCTGAATATACGGGATGAGATACGTCGGGAACGGCGGGTCGAATTAGCGCAGGAAGGTTTCCGGTATTGGGATCTGCTGCGCTGGAAGACTGCCGAAACCGAATTGCCAAAACCTGTTTTGGGTAACTACTTCTTTAAGGCTGAGTTCGGTACGGTGACGTCGGTAAAGTTAACGTCCGATAACTACATACTCGTACAGGAGGCCAGCTTTCGCAAGTTCGATCCGAACAAGGATTATCTCTGGCCATTGCCGATTAATGAGATTGCGCTAAATCCGGCGTTAAAGCAGAATAAGGGCTGGTAAGGCAAACCCCGCCCTCAACAGAAGGCGGGGTGCACTGCTATCAACCTCCCTCTTTAAACCCGTTCCTGGGCAGGAACGGGTTTAATTCGTTCATCACACGGCTTCTGCCAGTTCCACATTATTCCCTCTATCTGCGGATACGGCCATTTTATTTCGGTAGAACAATCGGTATATGATTGGGAAAACCAGGAGTGTCAACACCGTTGCTGTAAGTAGTCCACCAATAACGACGATGGCCAGTGGTTTCTGGGTTTCGGAGCCGATGCCAGTAGAAATGGCGGCTGGAAACAGACCAATGGCAGCCATTAGTGCGGTCATGACTACGGGCCGGATACGCGACTGAACACCCTCACGAATGGCCCGGTCGAGTGGCATTCGTAGCTGCCGATTTTTGTTGAAGACCGAAATCAGAATGACACCGTTCTGTACGCAGATGCCGAATAAGGCAATGAAGCCTACACCGGCCGAAATACCGAAATTCATGCTGGTAACATGCAAGGCCAGTATACCGCCAATCAGGGCAAAAGGAACGTTGAGTAAGACCAGTCCTGCATCTTTAGCATTGCCAAACGTAATGAACAGAATCACGAAAATGGCTGCAATACTGATCGGTACGACTTTCGTTAACTGATCGGTGGCCCGTACCTGATTCTCGAATTCGCCTACCCACTCAACCGAATAGCCTTTTTCGGGCTGGAGTTTTTCGCGGATGCGTTGTTGCGCTTCGGCGATGGTGCTCCCCAGATCGCGGCCCCGTACCGAAAATTTCACACCAATAAATCGCTGGTTGAGGTCCCGGTAAATAAAGGCGGGGCCGGTTACCTGCCGGATGGTGGCAATTTCTTTCAGCGGTATTTTACCTCCGCTCATTGTTGGCACCATCAGCCGCATAATATCATCGTCGCTCTGGCGGTATTCGGGCTGAAACCGCACCCGGATGTCGAATTTTCGTTCGCCCTCGTACAGAATTGATGCTGTTTTTCCACCGATTGCCATCTCGATCACTGCCTGAGCATCAGCTGTCGATACCCCATAGAGCGCCATCTTGTGATCATGGAACTGAATACTCATTTCAGGCTGACCGACGTTGCGGATAATACCCAGATCTTTGATGCCCTCAACGTCTTTGACGGCATCCATCGCCTGATTGGCGTATTTCTCCAGCTCATACACATCTGGCCCGAAAATCTTAATACCGTTGCTGGCCTTATAACCAGCCACTGCTTCGGCTACGTTATCGATGATGGGCTGTGAGTAGTTGTAGAGCACCCCGGCGTAACGGCGTAGTTTCGAATCCATTTCATCGGTGAGTTGCTCGGTGGTAAGCCTATGTCCGGCAAGCCGTTCGGTCCATTCATCTTTGGGCCGTAAATCGACCTGGAACTGGCAGAAATAGAAGCCGTTTGGGTCTGTCCCGTCGTTGGATCGACCCACCTGTGAGAGCACCTGCTTCACTTCGGGAAATGACTTGAGATCTTGCCGGATGGTTTTGGCCATGGCTACACTTTCAGGAAGCGACATGCTCATGGGCAATTCGGCAGTGACCCAAAGCGCCCCCTCGTTTAACTGAGGCAGGAACTCGGTGCCAAGCATCGTTGACGAGAAAAATGTGGCTACCATAAAGCAGATCGACCCAATAAGGCTCATCCGGCGGTGACGATAACACCAGCCAAACGCGCCCATCACGATTCGTTCGAAGAAGTTGACAATAGGATTGTTCTTCTCCCGTACGTTTTTCTTCAGCAGGATGGAACAGAGTACCGGCACCAGCGTCAATGTAAACAACAAAGCTCCCAGCAAGGCGAAGCCAAGTGTCCAGGCGAGGGGTGAAAACATTTTGCCTTCTACTTTCTGGAAGGAGAAAATAGGTAGCAGCGCCGTGATAATGATGAGCTTGGAAAAGAAAACCGCCTTTCCTAATTCGCCACCCGTTTTGCGGATCAGACCGAGCTTCGCCATTCGGTTGTAGCGAGCCATGCCAACTCGGTGAGCCAGGTGATCCAGCGACACAAACACCCCCTCGACCATCACGACCGCTCCGTCGATGATGATACCGAAATCGATCGCGCCCATCGACAGCAGGTTGGCCGACATCCCCCGCAATCGAAGACAGATAAAAGCAAACAGCAAAGCCAGCGGAATAATGATGGAGACGATCAGCGTAGTTCGCCAGTCGGCCATGAATAAAAACACGATAACCGTTACCAGTACTATTCCTTCGGTGAGATTATGCAATACCGTATGCGTGCAGAATTCAATCAGGTTGTCGCGGTCGTAGAAGGTGACCATCTTCACATCGGATGGTAAAATGCGGGTATTCAGATCCTCGATTTTGGCTTTTACCCGACCGAGTACATCACTGGGATTCTCACCTTTTCGCATAACCACGATGCCTTCCACCACGTCGTCGCTGGCATCCAGTCCCACCTGACCAACGCGGGGCAAATTCGATTCGGTGACGTCGGCCACGTTTTTGACCAGCACAGGATTGCCGCCCATCTCTTCGATAATGATATTCTCAATATCCTGAATGGACGTCAGCAGGCCGACGCCCCGCACGACATAAGCCTGGCCGTTACGCTCAATCACGTCGCCCCCAACGTTGATGTTGCTGCGCGTAACGGCCTGGTAGACTTCAAGTGGTGTAATGTCGTATTTCGTCAGTTGGGTGGGGTTAACCCGTAGCTCATACATCTTGTCGCGACCACCAAAGGCCACCACATCGGCTACGCCCGGTACACTGCGGAGCTGTCGGTCGATGACCCAGTTCTGGAGTGTCAGCAACTCACGGCTATCACGATCCTTACTTTCGAGGGTATACCGGAAAATTTCTCCTGTTGGTCCGTAAGGCGGCTGAATTTCGGGTTCGACACCATCGGGGAGCGATACGTTGCGAAGTAGGTTGTTGACCTGCTGACGGGCAAAAAAATCGTCGACATCATCATCGAAAATCACTTTCAGTACCGATAGACCGAACATAGTGGTCGAGCGTACATTGGATTTACGCTGGACGGAGTTCATGGCGACCTCAATCGGTACCGTCACGAATCGTTCGACCTCTTCGGCCGAGCGGCCATTCCATTCTGTCACGACGATAATCTGCGTATTGGTTACGTCGGGAAAAGCTTCGAGCGGGGTTTTTAGGTAACTGAACACACCGGCAATGACTAGTGCCGCCGTCATGAAGAAAATAAAAAAGCGGTTTTTGAGCGAAAAACCGACTATATTATTGATGAGTTTATTCATAGAGAGTGGGGCAGAGGGCCAGAGGATAGGGAAAACTGCGGGAGTTTTTTCTTCTACCCCTGGCCTTCTGCTCAGTTATTTAGCGCGTTGTAGACCAATAACTGATCTTTGGAAATGACTTTTTCGCCCGGTTTTACACCCTGACTGATGTAGGCAATGCTACCCAGCGATTTGAGGACATTGACCTCACGGGTTTCGATGTCGGCGCGTCCCCGATAGACCAGGACGTAGCGTTTTGAGCGGTCGAAAATGATGGAGCTGGCCGGTACGGTTGCCAATTGCCCACCTGCTGCATACCGCAACGTGACGGTAGCGTGCATTTCGGGCTTCAGCTTCATTGCTTTGTTGTTCAGTCGGATACGCACCGTCATGGCTTTCGTGTTCGGGTCGAGAACGGTATAGATTTTATCGACTTGCCCCCGAAATTCCTCATCCGGATAACTGAGCGTTTGAATGGAGGCTTCCATGCCCTGCCGTACTTTACCAATGTCGCTTTCGTTGACGTTGGCCAGCACCCATACTTCGCTGATTTGCCCGATGGTAAAGAGGTTATCGGCATTATCGGAGCGGAGCTGCATATCGCGGTTGACGTTCTTTTCAATGACGTAGCCGTCGATGGGTGCTTTTACCGTGTAGATAGACGATTTGCCAATGCCGTAAATCCGGGAAACTTCGGTGATGCGATTCACTTCGGCCTGTGCCTGTTCCAGTTCTTTCTGGGCCGACACGACCTCGCGCTGGGAGGTGAGTTTCGTTTCGAACAGATCCTGAGCGACCCGTAGGTTTTTCTCGGCCAGGAGCAGATCTGACCGCGCCTGAATCGTTTGTCGTTCCAGATCCGCGACCTCGCCCGACCGGATAGAAGCCAGCGTCTGCCCTTTATGAACATAGTCGCCCAACTCTACCTTCACCTCTTCGACATTGCCGCCAACCAGCGGAAAGACTTTGATAACCCGGTTTTCGTCGGCAACAACCTTTCCGACCAGGGTTAATTCATTGCGCACGGGTTGTGTCACAACACTATCCAGCCTGATTCGGCTCATCATCGTGTCCGACAGTCGGAATGCTTTTTCTTCTTCATGCACTGGTTTGGGTTCACACGCTATAAGCAGCAATATGCTCAGCGTGAACAATGGTATTGAGAGTCGATTGCGTTTCATTTTATTCCTTAAATAAGTCTTCGCCAATGAGGTAATTCAGTTCTTCGTAGGCACCAACGCGGTCGGCCTTCAGGCGGTTAAGCTGCTGAACACTGTCGTTATAGGCTTCGATCATGTCGACAAATTCGAGCAAAGAGATGTTGCCCTTCTGGAAGTTGGCAATGACGCCCCGGTTCAACTGATCGAACTGGTCACTAAACTGCCGTTCGAGCCCCTGCACCCGTCGTTCAACTTCCCGAACTTTCAGGAGCGACGTGGCTACTTCATTGCTGACCTGAATGGCGCGTTGTCGCTGGAGTTGGCTCTGGTAACCGATCTGGCTACGAGCCGCCCGAATGGCGCCCTGATTGCGATTGAAAAATGGAATGTCGGTCGAAAGCGACAGGCCGACGTAGTTGTTAATGTAGCTTCCGGCCTGATCGTAAGCCCCCCCGATTCGCACATCGGGTACTGCCAGTGCTCGCTGTAAATTGTAGTTTAATTCGGCCTGGCGCGTCAGTGAAGCCGTCGCTAACAGGTCAGGGCGGTTGCGCAGGGCCATCTGGCGGAGCGAATCATCCGGTTGGACCGGCAAACGATATCGGGTCAGGCTTTCTTCGGCCACCACTGGATTAATTGAAACATCAACCGACAGCAGCGTCCGAAGGGCCCGCTCGTCGTCGGCTAGTTGAAACACAATACTGGTTCGGTCATTACTGAGCTGAAACAACAAGGCCTTAAGCCGGAGCAGCTCACGGAGCGATACATTACTTCGTTCGTACTGCTTCTCGTAGGCTGTTACAGTTGTTTGAAGAGTGGCCAGCTGCTGATCGAACCGGGCCAGTGTTTGCCGTTGAAAATAGATCGAATAAAACCGGGTTCGCAAATCGAAACGAAGCCCCCGCAACAGATCAAGCATCTCCAGACCCGTCAGACGGGCCGCTTCTGTGGCTAGTCCAATACGCTTGTTGCGTTTGCCAGCCGTGTAGAGCAACTGCTCAATGGCGACCGTTTTCTGCCCCTGACGACCAACATCCAGCAGGCGTTTGGTCTCGTTATTATAGGTGCTAAGCTCAACGGTTACGGTTGGGTTGTCGTAGAGACCCGCCTGAATGACCTGTGCCTGACTGGCATCGATCCGGAATCGCTCGGCCAGTAGTTGCAGGTTGTTTTTTAGAAACAAACTGTCCGCTTGCCGGAGCGTTAAAAATAATGAATCCTCTGGCGCAGTGAGTTGCGACACCAGGGGACGACCCTGGACAAATTGGGCAAAAAGAAAGAAACTGAAGAATGAAAGCAGCAACCGCATTTGACTGGATTAAATACGCTTGCAAAGGTCAGTCCGCCCAATTACAGGGAACTTAGAGCCAACTTAGGGGAGGGTTAGAAATACATTAGAAATTAATTAGAGACTCAAACATGCGGCAGCGAAACGGTAAATGTACTGCCGATATTCGGTTGACTTTCGACTGAAAGTGTGCCCTGGTGCAGGTCAACAATGCGGGCGCAGATCGACAAACCAATGCCAAAACCATCGTAGATCATGGCATTGGGAGCGCGGTAAAATGATTCGAAAATATGCTGACGATCTTCGTCGGATATGCCTATTCCATGATCATGTACCGCAATTCGGCAAACCTGGGTGTCGGTACTGATACGTACCTGAGCTGTATGATCAGCAGAGTATTTGCAGGCATTGTCGAACAGATTCAGCATAACCTGCTTGAGCAATCCTTCGTTGCCATTCACCAGTGTTTCCGTTTCTCCCTGCGGAATATTCTCGTAATCGATCTCGATCCGGTAGGTTGGTTTGGCGCTCAGTAGTTCGTCTTTAGCCAGAAAAACGACATCGTCGGTGCGTACGGGCTGGAACGGAACGCCCTGAATCGACTCCAGCGTACGGGCCAGAAACAACAGGCTATTGGTGAGGCTAATGAGCCGGTCTGTATCCGACAGGAGGTTAACCAGGACTTCTTCGTGCTCCGGCACCGTGAGCGGACGGCGCAGGCCAAGCTGAATTTCCGATTTTAAGGCAGCCAGTGGTGTTCGAAGCTCGTGGGACGCGTGCGACACAAAGTTTCGCTGTTGCTCAAAGGCTTGTTCTAATCGTTGTAGTACATCGTTGAAGTTGATTGCCAGTCGGGCAATTTCATCCTGTCGGTTACCTTCGTCGAGCCGTTGCCGGAGATTCCGGGCCGTGATGGCCGATACCTGTTCATTGATCCGGCTGATGGGCCGCAGCGATTGACCGGCGAAGAAAATGCCCAGGCCAATCGTAATACTCAGGCCACCCAGAAGTCCCCAGCCCAGTGTGAGTCGAAGATTCTCCATCTTACTTCGCCCGAACTGATCATAAGCCGATGCCAGCACCACCAGATCGCGGCCATTCTGTTGATACAGTAAGCCAATCAGTTCGTTATCATTACTGTATGTTTCAATTTCTTTCTGCTGCCGCACATCGTCCAGTAAGCGAGCGTTGTAATGAATGACCTGATCATCTACGCTGCTATAAATCAATCGGTTGCGGGCGTCGAAAACCAGTACTTTTTCATTGAACAGGGCCGTTAGCGTATTGCGGTCAATGATTTTGAGCAACTTCTGGTCGACTTCATTCACTTCGACAAGAAACCGAACCGTTGTTCGACCTTTATTTTTCAGACGCTCGTAGAATTCTTCCCGGCGGTAGGTGTCCGATACAAAATAAATCAGCACCGAAAACGCGATCAGAATGGACGCGACAATCAACGAAAACTGGAGGGCGATTCGGTTGCGGATCGTCATAAGTGCAACAGGAGTACGTGGCAGAAAGAGGACAGGAGATAATCTGTTTACTCTCGTTCTTCCTTTAAAACATAGCCCATGCCGGGTCGGGTATGGATGAGTTTAGGTTCGAAATCCCGGTCGATTTTCCGGCGTAGGTAGTTGATGTACACTTCCACTACGTTTGTACCCGGATCAAAATTAAGACTCCAGACCGTTTCTGCAATGTCGGCTTTGGGCAATACCCGCCCCCGGTTACGAATCATGAATTCCAGCAACGCAAACTCACGGGCTGTCAGATCAATGATCGTGTCGCCCCGACGAACCTCTTTGGTTGTAGTATTTACGGTCAGATTGGCTACCTGCCAGATTTCTTCATTCTCGATACTACTGCTGACTGCTAACCGACGAAAACAGGTGGCCACGCGGGCAATGAGCTCCCGGAAATCGAATGGCTTTACGAGGTAATCATCGGCGCCAAGGGCCAGACCCTCCACTTTATCTTCGATTTCGCCAAGGGCCGAGAGGATAATGATGGGTAGCGTCGGTCGCTCGGCCCGAACCGAACGGCATACCTCAAACCCGTTTAGACCCGGTAAGTTCAGGTCTAAAATCAGTAGATCGACGCCCGGTTGCAGAGCTGCCTGTCGCCCATTGAGCCCTTCATAAACAACCTCGGTCGTGTAGCCTTCATCCTGAAGTCCCCGGCTTATATTCTGGGCAATACGTCGGTCATCTTCAACGATCAGTATTTTTTTGGCTGACATAAGTATGATTGTGGACTAAAGACGCTGAATCATGGATAAAAATCCCGGAATTTATTATCCATGATCAACCGGTTACACTCGATACCGTTTCAGGCTCAATAACAGGGCGGGTAATAGAATCAGATTCGTCAGGCAGGCCATTAGTACGGTGGTTGCTACCAGAACGCCAAGAGCCGCTGTACCACCAAATCCAGAGGCCGCAAAGACCGAAAAGCCACCAGCCAGGATCAGGGCCGTATAAATCAGACTAACGCCCGTTTCGTGAATAGCTGCCGAAATAGCCGCAACCGGGGCTAATCCTCGCTGTAGTTGCTGCCGGTAGCTGGTCAGGAAATAAACCGTTCCATCGGACGAAAGTCCAAACGCAATGCTGAAGATCAGGATGGTCGATGGTTTGAAGGCAATGTCGGCATAACCCATGATGCCTGCCGTTACCAATAGCGGAATCAGGCAGGGAAGTTTCGACAGCAGAATGATAGGAACTGATCGGAAGAGGACCATACCGACCAGGGCAATCAGCAGAATGGCAATGCCCAGACTTTCGTACAGATTCCCCAGCAGGTAATCATTACTTTTCAGAAATACCAGGCTATGGCCGGTCAGGCTTACCTGATAACTCGTGTCGCGGAAGAGCGAATCAAGACGTGGCTGTAATTTGCCCAATACTTCCTTCAGTCGGATGGAACCGATGTCGGCCATCTGATAACTCACCCTGGCAACCTGCTTTGTGCTGTCCAGATAGGCGCGGGTCAGCGACGACGAAGTGGTACCGATAGGAGCCTCCGCTACCATGTCGCGCAGGGCCATAGCGGGGGGCAGTACATAGTATTTTGGCGCTCCTCCGCGGTAAGACTGATACGCAAAGCGAATGGCATCGACCAGCGAACGAGGCTTGGAAAACTCAGGGTACTGCCCAATGATTCGTTCCATAGCCCTGATTTTATAGAGAGCCTCACCAGTTCCGGCCATAATTCCATTCGGCTTACGGGTATCGATCATTACCTCAAAAGGCAATGCGCCTTTAAACTGCGCTTCAAAAAAACGCATGTCGTTGTATACCGGATCGTTTTGCGGTAGATCATCGACTACGAATCCCTCCACCCGAATCAGGGGGAGCCCCAGGGCGCTGATGAGGGTAATAGCCGCAATCAGACCGTAGACCAAAGGACGCTTGTGATGAACCCAGCCGTCGATACGCGTTAAAATGCCTTGCCAGACCGTAATCTGCGACGACTCCTGTTGGGGGATTTTAGGGACGGGCAAATAGCTTAGGATAATCGGCACCATTAACAGGCAAATCACGTAAACCGCTAATACACAAATGGCGGCTACTAACCCGAATTCGACCAGTAACCGGCTGTTGGTGAAGTAGAAGACGCCAAACCCTATGGCGGTTGTTACGTTTGCCAGGAAAGAAGCCAGCCCAATTTCACGAATGGAATTTTCCAGGGCGACTTGTTTCTGGCCATGTTCGGCCAGTTCGGCGTGGTACTTGTTGATCAGGAAAACACAGTTGGGAACGCCAATGACGATGAGAAGCGGAGGAATGAGACCTGTTAACAGCGTAATGTCATAGCCGAAAAGAGACAGTGTGCCCAGCGCAAAACAGACGCCCATCAGTACCACTGTGAGCGAGATAACCACCACTTTCCAGGAGCGAAACAGCAGCCAGACCAGCAGGCCGGTTACGGCGGCAGCCAGGGCCATAAATAGTTTCATCTCCCCCGCTACCCGTTTGGTAACTTCGGTTCGGATGGATGGCAACCCTGAATAATGTACAGTAACTCCGGTCTTTTTGGCGAATGCATCACCGTATTTGCGAATCGTGGCAACGATGGAAAGCCGATCTTTGGTATTGAGTTTTTTTTCGTCGAGCGATACCGCCATCAAGGTCGATTTTGCCTCAGGATTAACGAGTAAGCCATCGTAGAAGGGCAGGGAAAGGATTTTTTTCTCCAGGCTGTCGACCTCCTGTTGCGACTGTGGCCGTTGCAGGACAACCTGATTGATGCCCCAGGTCGTATCTTTTTTGGCAATGGTGTAGAGACGGGTTGTCGACAGGGCGTCTTTTACACCCGACAGTTTTCGAACCTGCTCTGTCATGTCGTACCAGGCCTGATAGACGGGTAAATCAAACCAGCGTTTATCCTGCCAGCCGACTACCATCACAGACCCATCGATTCCGAAGCGTCGTTTGAAATCTTCATAATGCTGCTGGGTACTATCTGATAAAGGCAGCACGCGGGCAATCTGATAGGAAAGTTGCAGGTGGGTGCCCAGATAACCCATTGCGATCGTTACGAGAATGAGAACGCTGAGCCAGAATAACCGCAGTTTTAAAATCCCGCGGGCAATTGAAATCCACATAAGCGAGTAATGTTATAGAATGGTAACAGGCCAGACTATGGAGCCTTTTCTGTTAATCTCAGCCTGTACCTGATTCGAAAAGCCGGGCAACATTGTTGGAATGATACCCGATAACGTAGAAAATACGGCCTGATTGACGAACAAATACCTTTTAGGAGTATTTTGACAAACTCTCTCGATATGATAACTCAGGTTTTATGTTCGATAGTGCAAAGATTCAGTGATTCATCAAACATTACAAATGATTACCCGCTTCGGTGTTACAGAACTCTACTAATTCTCCCAATAATACAGGAGGGTGCAGGAGAGAATCATGCGCCCCAGACAGGAACTTTCGGTTACTTTTCTTAAGCCTTATTCATGCACAGGAAACGATTCTCTATTCTGATTGTACTGGCTGCTTTATGCTGGTCAGCGGCTGTACCACCTCAGCGCCCAACGCTTTACCTCATCGGCGATTCAACCGTTAAAAACGGTGGCGACAAAGGTGATGGAGGTATGTGGGGATGGGGTCACTATATAAACGATTTTTTTGATACAACTCGTCTACATATTGAAAATCATGCCATTGGCGGCCGCAGTAGTCGTACCTTCCTGACAGAAGGACGCTGGACTAAAATCATGGCTAACCTGAAGCCCGGCGATTTTGTGATGATGCAGTTCGGTCATAACGACGCCGGAGCAATCAATGATACGAGTCGTGCCCGTGGGACAATTAGAGGAACGGGCGACGAAACCCAGGAAATCGATAATTTACTGACGAAAAAACACGAGATCGTACACAGCTACGGCTGGTATATGCGGAACTATGTGCGGGAAGCCAAAGCGAAAGGGGCAACGCCAATCGTGCTGTCGTTAGTGCCGCGTAATGTCTGGAAAAATGGCAAAGTAGTGCGATCTGCCGACGATTATGGAAAATGGGCTGCCGATA
Source organism: Spirosoma endbachense (assembly GCF_010233585.1). Classification (NCBI taxonomy): domain Bacteria; kingdom Pseudomonadati; phylum Bacteroidota; class Cytophagia; order Cytophagales; family Cytophagaceae; genus Spirosoma; species Spirosoma endbachense. The sequence continues at coordinate 2,179,334 of NZ_CP045997.1, read as the reverse complement.
TTGCAAAAGCAGAGGGGGCCTGTTTTATTGATCTGAACGGGCTTGTCGCGAAAAAATACGACGCTGTTGGCGACTCAACGACCTTACAGAGCACCTACTTCATGAAAGATCATACGCACACAAACGAAGCTGGAGCTAAGGTCAATGCGGCCTCTGTAATTGACGGATTGCAGCAACTTAATGACTGTTCACTGACTAAATATATAGTGAGTAGATACCGCAAATAAGTGAGAATAGTATAATCATAGGTCTATTGAATGCCATTAAAGTGATTTATGGTAAACAATAGACCTATTGTATTTACAAAGAAAGGCTATCTGTGAATTTACTCTTGGAGGAGTATATAGGTAAAAATACTCTTTATCTATTTGCCGTGAATTAGTTGCCTCGCCTTCTAGATGAATTTTTGCTAAAAAAAGTTGAATTAAGTTATCGATAAAAAAAATCAGTAACTTACGTATATGTATGGATTGTTGAAATATTAGATTAAATGAATATTTAACTTTGTTATTCGATGTTTTGTGCGCATAAAAAGAAAAACTGGTTATATGATAAGTTAGATATTTATTTTTTTATATATTAGAAACGGTTAACATTTAATTATCTTTACCGATAGAAATATAAGAGTATATACCTTGCTGAAGGGTTGATCCTAGTAGCTTAGCCGTACTATAAAATGAAATCACTTTACCACGTTCTGGTTGCAGAAGATGATCCGTTTATTCGCAAAGTATTGCGACAAACGCTAAAAGATGAATTTGAAGTAACCACAAAAGAAAACGGGATCGAGGCCGTGAGCTGGCTGGAGGAGGGGAATCCCGTTGATATTATTTTGTCTGACATTCAGATGCCGCACATGGATGGCAAAGACCTGATCCGTACGTTACGGGCTAGTCCGCTTTTTCAGAAACTACCTATTATTATTCTGTCGACATTTTCCGATAGCGATACACGGATTAAATTTCTGAAACTGGGCGCCGACGATTATATCGTCAAGCCATTCAATCCAATAGAGGTTAAAACCAAGATCAGGAGCTTGTTGCGTCGGCTTGAAACACAAACCGGTGACCTGTCTTGAATTCACCCTTACATAACGACGAACCTTAATTTCCGACGAATATGCAGGAAGTAAAAGAAAACGTCAAGCCGTTCCGGGTGCTTTATGTGGAAAAAGATGACCGACTGGTTCAGTCGTTTCAGCAGGCATTCCAATCCCAAATTGACGTCATTAGCGTACCCGATGGGCGGACGGCGTTGGCACACGTAGACGGGCGCGAACCTGTCGATCTTGTGCTATACAATGATGATCTGGATAGCATCAGTTTTCTGAATGGATTGGTTGCCAGGCATACAACCAGTCAGCTGCCAGTGGTACTATTAACGGATCGAACGAATATTGATCTGACTGTAGACCCTTTTCATGGGCATGTCATCGATGCATTTCCGCATGATTATTCGGAGGATGCACTGCGTATTCGACTGTCGTACCTGATCCAGAAGAAAGCATACGGACAAAGTGGTTACGTCAATCCAAAGTCGTCGTCGATTCGTATTCCACTTGGAAAGCGACTCTTCGACATTGGTGTTTCACTGTTTATCCTGACGCTGATATCACCTATTTTACTGGTGGTAGCCATACTGGTTAAACTTGACTCCAAGGGTCCGGTTTTCTATAGCTCTAAACGGGTCGGAACAGGATTCAGGATTTTTGATATGTACAAATTTCGAACGATGAAGACCGGTGCCGATCAACTTCTGGCCGGAATGGCATCACAGAACATGTACAATGCACCAGCCGCCGAAAAGCCAGCCGACGAGCGGTGTGAAGAGTGCCAGTTGGCCGGTACGGAGTGCCAGCGGCCTCTGTTTATGGATCAGAAACAAATCTGCGAAACACTGTATCAGCGCGAACAGAAGGCAAAAGCAATGTTCTCGAAGTTTAAAGAAGATCCACGCGTAACCCGTCTGGGTAAGGTACTTCGAAACACCAGTATCGACGAACTCCCACAGTTATTCAATATTTTGCGGGGCGACATGTCTTTTGTCGGCAATCGGCCCCTGCCACTCTACGAGGCCGAAAAACTCACCACCATTGGCTACGCCCGCCGTTTTGCGGCTCCGGCTGGCTTAACGGGGCTCTGGCAGGTTACGAAGCGTGGCAAATCAAAGGTATCGGATCTGGAGCGGATTCAGCTCGATGTACTTTATGCCAAGCGCTATTCATTCCGGACCGATATGCTTATTCTTCTGAAAACGCTCAAGGCAGTATGGCAGAAGGAGAACGTATAGATTCGTCCCCCCTTATTTCGCTGATTACCATCAACTACAATCAGGCGGTGGTGACCTGTGACATGCTGGAGTCTACCCGACAGCTGACATATCCGAATTTTGAAATTATCGTCGTCGACAATGGTTCTCTGGAAAACCCGGCTGAGCGAATTCGGCAGGGCAATTTTCCGAATGTGACGGTAATCGTTAGTCCGGATAATCTGGGCTTTTCGGGCGGCAATAACCTGGGACTCCAGCATGCGAAAGGCGACTTTTACTTTTTCCTGAATAACGATACCATCGTTACGCCTAATCTGTTGGAGACCTTGCTGGAGCCGTTTCGCCGGGATTCAACCATTGGCGTTACCTGTCCCAAGATTCGCTATTTCGATCAGCCGAACGTTATCCAGTATGCTGGGTATCATCCGCTGAATTCCTACACGGGCCGCACCTGGGCAATTGGCCTAATGGAACCCGATAAGGGCCAGCATGATCAATCGGGCCCAACTTATTTCGCGCATGGTGCTGCTATGATGGTTAGTCAGCTCGTACTGAAACGGGCTGGTTCACTGGATGATAGTTATTTTCTTTACTACGAAGAACTTGACTGGTCGGCACGGATTCGGCGGGCGGGCTTTCAGATTTATTACCAGGCTGAAGCCCTGATTTATCACCGCGAATCGATGAGCGTGGGAAAAATGAATCCGATGAAAGTGTACTACCACACACGAAACCGGTTGTGGTTCATGCGTCGTAATGTGACGGGATTTCCCTTACTGATTTTTTGCCTGTATTACTTCGGCCTGGCCATTCCGAAGGCGCTCATCCAATACCTGATTCGCTGGCAACCGGCTTACCTCAAGGCCATTAAAGACGCCATTATCTGGAACCTGAAACACACAAACAAGCAAGCCAGGTCAGCATCGCCACCCATAGCGGTGACGGCCTGAGCAGCCCTTACGAACGACAACCAAATGGAACTACTGCTACTGATTTGTATCGGACTTGTACTCTACACCTATCTGGGTTATGGCGTAGTGGTTTGGGTGCTCATTAAGTTGCGGCCTAAACGTCAGCCCGTGGCTGATTCGCCGGATTTTACACCAGATGTTACGCTCATCGTGCCCGCCTATAACGAACTCGACTGCCTGCCCGCCAAGGTAGCGAACTCGCTAGGCCAGATATACCCCCGTGAACACATTCGTTTTCTATTTGTGACCGAAGGGTCAACGGACAATTCAGATGCCTACCTGCGCACTACGTATGGCAATGCCGTCGAGATTCTGGGCGGTAGCGAACGGCGCGGTAAAGTGGCGGCAATGAATCGGGCGATGCAGCAGATTCAAACGCCGATCGTCATTTTCACGGATGCCAATACGCAGCTAAATCTTGATGCCGTCAAAAATATAGTGCGCCACTTCCATGATCCTAAAGTTGGAGCCGTTGCCGGAGAAAAGCGGATTCAGACCGCCGACAGCGAATCGGCGGCAGGTTCGGGGGAGGGGCTTTACTGGAAGTATGAGTCTCAACTGAAAAAATGGGATGCCGAGCTGCATACGATCGTTGGGGCTGCGGGTGAGTTGTTTGCTGTTCGTACCGAGTTGTATGAACCGGTTTCGCCGGATACGATTCTGGATGATTTTATGATTTCGCTTCTGATTGCTGAACGGGGCTATCGGGTCGCCTATGAGCCAGAGGCTTATGCGCTCGAACGGCCTTCGTTTTCCATCATCGATGAGCAAAAGCGGAAAATCAGAATTGCGGCCGGTGGCTTCCAGTCGATGGTCTGGTTGAAAAACCTGCTGAACCCGTTCCGTCATGGACTGCTCACATTCGAATACGTTTCGCACCGGGTGATGCGCTGGGCCGTTACCCCCATATGCCTGCCACTGATTTTATTGCTCAACATCGGATTGGTCATTCGTGATGGCTGGGCATCGGGCTGGGGCGTGTTGCTGGCGGCACAAGTTCTGTTCTATGGGGCTGCCTGGCTGGGGTATATCCTTGAAAAACGTCAACTGCGTTGGAAAATCGTTTTTGTGCCGTTCTACTTCACCTTTATGAATGTATGTGCACTGGCCGGTCTGGCCCGCTATTTGCGTGGTAACCAATCAGGAACGTGGGAGAAAGTTCGTCGGGCCAACGCAGTGGACGCGCTTATTTAATCGCTTTTGAGAGTATAGAGCATGGCACAATCCATTTTTTCACTGAGCAATCGATCATCGAACCAATTTTGGTTGTATAGCCTCGCTGGGGGGCTTTACACGGTTGGGGCTGGTTATCTGATCAGTAAGCTTGGTGGGGCAGGGGCTGTGCTGGCTATTCTGGCTCCCCTATTATTGGGGCTGCTGATCCTGGTGTTTCTGGAACCTCGTTTTGGCTTGTTTCTATACCTTCAGCTTTGTTTTATTGTTGGTTTTGCGCGTTTCGTGCATGTTTCCGTTCCGGCTGGCCTGCTGGTAGATGGGGTACTGGCACTGACCTTGCTAAGCCTGTTTCTGAATGGACAGCGTATGGAGTGGAGTCGGTTACGAAGTCCGGCTTTTTTCTTTGTAGCCATCTGGTTTCTGTATACCGTCATTGAATTGTTTAACCCGGAAGCCCCGTATCGTCCAGCCTGGTTTTTTCACGTGCGGGCTTTTTCGCTACACTGGTTTCTGGTGGCCTGTATGGTTCTGGTAGCCCCCATCACCCGGAAAGATGTCCGTATTTTTGTAAATTCCTGGTTGATCTGGTCGTTTCTGGCTGCGCTCTGGTCCTTCAAACAGCAATACATTGGCCTGTCGCCCGATGAACTGGCGTGGTTGTATTCCGGGAATAATGCTAAAACGCACCTGCTTTTCGGTCAGCTTCGCGCTTTTTCATTTTACTCCGATGCCGCTCAATTCGGGGCCGAAATGGCCGGAGCTACGCTGGTGGCACTCATTCGCGTTTTTGAAGAGAAAAAAGTGCACTATAAAGCAGCTTACGCCCTGTTAACGCTGATTTTCTTCTGGGGCTATGCCGTTTCGGGAACACGTAGCGCACTGTTTGTACTACTCGCCGGATTTCCGTTTTATCTGCTTTTGAAACGGGATTTTATGAAGTTACTCATTGGCTTTGCCTTTGCCGTACCCCTGTTTTTGCTCTTGATGTATACCAGTGTCGGCAGTTCCAACTATCAGGTTCAGCGAATGCGCTCAGCACTGACACCGATGAACGATCCTTCGTTTATACTGCGACTGCAAAATCAGGCAAAGCTGCGTACATACCTGCAGGATCTGCCATTTGGAGCTGGTATTGGTACTTCCACCGATATGGGTGCCCGGTTTTCGCCCTGGCACTGGGCCGCGCAAATTCCCCCGGACAGCTGGTACGTCGAACTCTGGATCGAGACCGGGCGGGTTGGGGTAACACTCTATATCCTGATGCTGACTGGGCTGGCTGGCCTTGGGGTATATCAGGTGTGGCGGCTCAAAGATCCGTGGATGATTAAAGTGATGTACGGTTTTCTGGCCGAATTTTTCGGCATCGCCGTAATGGGCTACTCCAATCCGGTGCTGGGCCAGTTTCCAACCAATAGTGTCGTCTTTATCAGTACCATTCTGATTGCCACCAGTTACCGGTGGGACAGGAAACCGGAAACCTCAGATTCAGACATAGATCAACCTTTACCCGCACCCCTCCATTATGAAGCAATTTGATAGTATCATCTGCATTGCGCAAACATCCTGGAAAGGCGATTTTCAGAAGGCAGTCGTGCAACTCATGACAGAGCTTTCGGCTCGCCATCGGGTATTGTTTGTCGATTATCTGTATACGGTTAAGGATCTGGCGCAGGGAATGACTGGCCGACAGGATATTCCGGTTCGGAAAATTATGCATTTGAATAACCCGCTGGCCAAAATACCGACCGAGCACGGCGGAGAACTGTATGTCTGGGCACCTCCCGTCATGCTTCCACTCAACTGGCTGGCGGCTCGCCCACACGATCAGATGCTTCACTGGAATACCGATCGGCTGGCTAGTGGGGTGCGTGATGTGATGCGTCGGCTAAATATGCATCGGCCGCTGGTTATCAATGCCTTTAATCCGGTTATTGGTTTACCGCTGTTGGGCAAACTGAATGAGTGTGCAACAATCTATTACTGTTTCGATGAGATTACAACCGCCGGTGACTGGATGAGTCGGCACGGGTATCGGTATGAAGAAGCGTATCTCCGGCGAGTCGATGCGGTCATTGCTACCTCCGAAACCTTGCGCCAGGATAAATCAGCGCAACAGCCCAATACATTCTGTGTCAAGAACGGGGCCAATTTTGAGCTTTTCAATCAGACCCGGCTGCTGGCTCAGCAAAACCCTCCCGAAAAGCCGGTTGTAGGGTATCTGGGATCGGCAGATAACCGGGTCAACATTGACATTATGGAGTATTGTGCCCGAACTATGCCTGATGTCGAGTTTCAGTTTATTGGGGAAGTCCACGAACCCCAATTACCCGAACGATTGCGCGCTTTCCCGAATGTCAGGTTTATTCCACCGCATCAGCCTGCCGAACTGCCGCCGTTACTGGCCAAGTGGCGGGTAGGTGTCATACCGTTTGTCTGTAACAAGCATACGTATACGATTTATCCACTGAAAATTAACGAGTACCTGGCGGCCGGACTGTCGGTAGTATCCACGCCCTTTTCGATACTGGACGATTTTACCGGTATTATCGAATTAGCTGATACGCCCCAGGCCTTTGCGGAGGCCATTCGGTGGGCACTCGCCGACACAGACCCCGAACGAGTACAGCAACGGGTCGACACGGCTCAGGCGAACTCCTGGGAGCGACGTGCCTATGAATTTGAAGCTGTTATTCAGCAGGTTCCGAAGGCCGTTTTCAGTGGGCAGCCGACTGTTGGCAGCAGGCAGTAGACAGTCTGGATCAGGCAGCCGTCCACTGAAGACAAAAAAAATAGTTTTTCGACAGCGAACAACATGAAGAAGTTTAAAATAGACCGACTTGCCCGACAGTGTATGCTGGGGCTGGTTTTGTTGACCATCGGGTATACGGGGGGCTATAGCCAGGGAGCGGTTCCTGCGCAAACGGCCCCGCAAAAACCACAGGCAACGCCCGCCGATGGCGTGCCTGTCGATAGCATGCCATTCGATTTTCACAAAGATATTGCCCAGCAGTTAATCTCGTTTGAGGAGATGTATAAACTGGCATTAACCTATGCGCCCTCCGTGAAATTTGAGAGTGCCGTTTCAAATTCACAACTGGCAGCCTACCAACTCGCCAAACTTCAGATCTTACAGAATCTGAACGGGTTTGCTAATTATTCGACGGGTAATCAGGCGATTCTGTCAACGGGTACCAATGTGACCGACCAGTTAGGACAGATTTCCAATGGTTATCGGGCCGGGGTAAATGTATCGATCAGTATTCATGATTTATTTGGTCGGCCTCAGCAGATTCGACTGGCCAGGGCAAATTATGAAGCTACGCAGGAACGCAAGCGAACCGCCGAAATTCAGCTAAAGCGCGATTTGTTCAATATGTATCAGGATCTGATTCTGTCTCAGCGCGTTCTGCAAATCCGGTTGCGCGACGATCAGGCATCGCTGGCCGCCTATCGGATTGCAGAAGTAGAATTGCAGAAAGGAAAGATCACGCCCGAAACGCACGCGTTCAATAGCAACCGCTATGCCGAAACCCGCACAACCGTTGAACAGGCCAAAACCCAGTTCATCAAGAGCATGTATGCACTTGAATTATTCGTTGGAGTACCTATTCAACAACTGAAACGCAACTAGCCATATGACACTTCAAGGACTCGGGCGGCTTCTGAAGCAGCATCTCATCTGGTTTATTCTGTTCCCATGCCTGGCGGCAGGAGCGGTCTATTATTTCATGCGGAATGAAACCCGGATTTATGAAACCAAAGCTACGCTTTACACCGGCTTTACATCTGGCTATTCTCTGCGCTCTGCCCAGGAAGGTTTTCAGGCCGATTATGCCGCTGTCAGTAATGCTTTTGACAATATTCTGACAACACTCAACTCAAATCAGACGCTCTATCATGTGGGCGTTAATCTGTTGAGTCAGCATCTACAGCTAACAAAGCCAACCGAAAAGCAACTGTCGGCGGCCAGTTTTCAGAATTTGCAGCGAGCCATTCCTGCCAGTTTGCGCCAGTCGTTAGTGCGGGTGGGCGATCCTGAATACACACGCATGCGGATCGATAGTCTCGCTCAAAGCCAGACCGATAACCCGATCAGAAAGCTGATTCTGGAATCAGATTCGGATTATTCACCCGAGCATATCAGCAAAAAACTGAAAGCAAACCGTCGAAATGGCAGTGATATGCTTGACCTTGAATATGAGGCTGAAGATCCGGCGGTGGCGCAGCAAACATTGGCGCTGGCCATTACGGAACTGAACCAGCGCTACACATCGCTGAAAAGTGGCGAAACCAATCCGGTGGTCAAGTATTATGACGAAAAGGCAAAGCAGGCAAAAAAACTGCTTGATAATGCCGAATCGAAACTTCGGGCGTTTAACGTTCAGCACAACGTACTGAACTTCGAAGATGAATTGAAGACCCGTTCCGTTACCCGTGAGGCTTTAGTAACGGAATATAATGACGAAGTGATGCGGAATCGGGCGGCTAAAGCCGCCATGGATGCCCTGAGTCAGCGAATGACGCAGGGAGGGAGTTTGCTCAAGATCAATACCGCACTAACCGATAAGCAGGCTGAACTGACCGAAGCCGAAGCGCAGTTGATCAATGCCCGGACCAACAACCAGCCGCAGGCCGTTCTGGACCGGTATCAGGCGAAGATCGACCAGGCATCGGCTGATTTGAAACAGATTGCCCAGAACTATTTTGCCGCCGACAATACCTCCGAATCGGTTCCAAAACTGAAGCTGGTCAATGAGTGGCTGACTAAAGTGCTGGAGTTTGAGGAATCTGGAGCCCGGATGGATGTGGTAAAAAAACGGCTTGACGATTACCAGAAAGAGTCGACTACGTTTACTCCGCTGGAGTCTGAACAACGGCAACTTACCCGCGACATGACGGTTGCAGAGAAAGAATACCTTAGCCTGGTTCAATCACTTAATCAGGCCACAACGCATCGGCAGGACATTGCCATTGATGGATCATTATCAGTGCTGGACCCCCCTGGGTTTCCGTTTTCGCCAAAACCGGCCAAACGTTTGCTGTTCATCTTGATTGGCGCTGGGGCTGGTTTTGTGATTGCCCTGCTGCTGGCTGCCCTGCGCTTCTGGGCCGATAAGCGAATTAATACACTGGAACAGGCCGAACAGCGAATCGGTAGCCCGGTTACGGCTGTATTTCCAACGGTGAAAAAGTTTGCCGTCAATTCAAAGGCGAGCCGTGCTGCTGTAAGTATGTTCGAACAGTTGGGCAATGCCATCAACATTGAAATAGAACACCGGCGCGTTTCGGAACAGCCACCGCTGATTACCTTGTTCAGCATGCGGTCGAAGCAGGGGAAAACCTGGTTTGCGCATGGTCTGGCCCGACTTTATGCCGAATCAGGGGAGCACGTGGCCTATTTCTATCCGCGGCTGACCGATAACGATAAGAAGTTTGAACAGGACAACATTGCATTTTTTCCTTATGATCTTCATCCCAATTTCATGAATATACGGGAGCCCGAAGATTTACTGGCTGGTGAGCATGCCCTTACAATGAACTCATTCAATAAAGTAATTCTGGAGTTGCCTGCGCTCGTCGGTAGCCCGATTCCACTACATTTGGTCAATCGGAGTGCTGTTTCACTGATGGTGCTGGCGGTTCATACGCTCTGGGGCCGACGGGACAAGCAGTTATTTGGACTGTATGCCAAAGCTGCCAAGCACCCAGTGCTGATTGCTCTGAATAAAGTAGAAGGGGGCGACATAGATGCGCCAACTGTCGGGGACATTCAACAGGGAATCGTTCGGACCAAACGATATGCAGAGCCGAATGAAGTAATCGCTGGTGCATCAGCAAACGAAAAAGTTCTTGATCGGCAACCCAAATGAGTCATAAGCAACAGGCGATTAGTGGTGGTAAGTGGATGAGTACATCGACGGCTATTTCCACCGTGTTCCAGTTTGGCCAGGTGGCCATTCTGGCCCGGTTGCTGGAGCCGTCGGTCTTTGGAATCGTTAGCGTCAGCACGCTTATGATCGCTTTTTTTGGCATTTTTGCCAACCTCGGATTCTCCAACTCAATTATTTATAAGCAGGAGGAAGACCGGGAGGTATTATCGACAATCTATCTGCTGAACCTGGGGCTTGGACTGTTCATTGGTGTTGTGGTATTCTTCAGTTGGCCACTGGTTGTGGCTTACTACAAGGAGCCGCGGCTGGAAAAGGTCATCAAACTGTCGTCGCTGTATTTCATCATTGTCTACGTAGGGCAGATTTACCTGTTTCTGCTTCAGAAAGAGTTACGATTCAAGGCGGTAGCCAGTATCGATATTACGGGCACAATAGCCGGAACGGCCGTTACCATCGTGCTGGCCTACACGGGCTTCGCCGAATTATCGCTGATTTATGGGCAGCTGGCGCAGCAGGCGGCCAAGTCGGTCCTTCAGATGGTGTATGGTCTGAAGCTGTTTTCGCCGATACTGAAATTTGATTTGAATCTGATCAAAGATCACCTGCGATTTGGGCTCTATAATGTAGGCGATGGTATTGTTGGCTTCATTCAGGCCAATTCAGATAATATTCTGGTGGGAGGGATGCTTGGCGTGAAGCCACTGGGTTATTATACACTGGCTTCTCAACTGGCTGTTTTTCCCATTACTCGACTCAGTCCGATTATTCTGCAAGTGGCCTACCCCATTTTAGCCCGTCTTAAAGGAGATGCGAATGAACTTAAAAAGTCGTATCTGACCATTCTGGATTTGCTCAGTTATATCAATCTGCCGTTGCTGGCAGGTTTGTTTATCACGGCCGATAGCGTAGTGCCGTTATTTTATGGGCCCGGTTGGGAGCCAACGATCCTGCTTATCCGGATTTTTGTTTTCGTCAGCATTTTCTCTTCGCTGAGCAATCCGCTTTTCACACTGGCTTTTTCGAAGGGAAAACCGAAACTGCTCTTTTACCTGAACGTGATTACGCTGTTTATCAAGATACCGCTCGTGTATGTGCTGGCTCAGTATTGGGGCGTGGTTGGCATTGCTTCGGCTTTTTTACTGGCCACTTTAGCTAATTTGCTGATTAACTTCCGCATTGTTCATTCGCTTATTGGCCCGTTCATGAAGGAGTTTGCGCAGAATATAGCCAAGCCGGTTCTCTTCTGCCTGCTTATGGTGGGAGCCATTGAGCTTTATAAATTCTACGCGGATTCAATCAATGTGTTTAATACCATTGCACAGATAGCAATCGGGGCATTGATTTATATAACCCTGACAATCCGATTTAAGTACCCACTTGCCGAACTGAAAACGTTTGGGAAAGCCAGTTAATCTATGCTTAGTATGCAACAGCTCATTCTGAAATCTTTGTATGTAGTCGCCCGTCTGAAATATCCCCGGCTCCGAAAGGATCTGAGCTATTTCGTGCGCGACAACTACTACTGTAAGCTGGTTCAGGGGCGCTATGTAATACACGATTATGTGCTCAGGAAACAGTATAAAGTGATTAGCTATCACGGAGAGTTCGATCAGGAGTTGCGTTATGTGTTACCATTTGCTTATTGGCATTACTTAAATGGAACATTAAGTAAAACGATCGGGGCTAAGCAAACGAAAGAATTCTATTTTTTTAGCCCCAATCACGAAGAGCGGTTTGACAAGCGAATCTGGACGGAGTCGTATGCGCATTATGATGTGCCAAACATGACCCATAGTAACTCCTATAGTTTCCGAAACTGGGCTCAGGTTCCTTACAAAGCCCAGTATCGGAACGATATTTTCGTTTATGATAAACCCCTGCTGGTTATTGCCAATAAATACAATATTGAGTGGGACCAGCCGCCCATTAATTTTCTGGATATTCCAACCCTCGATCAGATCATTCGCGATTATGGCGCTAAGTACCAGATCGTTTACAATCGACCCCTACCAACCCAGATCGTACAGGATAACAGCGAAACGATGCAATTGAATGAACATACCTGGTTGCGGGAAACTCATCCGGAAGTAATCCTGATGGATGACCTTTATGCCCGTTATCATCCAACTGTGGTCAATAATTACAATCACCTGCAACTGATGGTGTATGCCAATTCTGATCACTTTATTTCGATGCATGGCGGAACCGCAGCCCTGGCAAGTTGCTTCGGAGGAGCCAACATTATCCTGTCGAATCCAAATTGGGGAATGGAGCATCATTTTAATGAATACCAGAATTTGTTTCCAAAACTGTCGGGTGCGACCATTTTACACGCCCGCGATCGGGCAGAGGTATTAAAACATTTAAGTGACAACTATTAATTTCGAATGATATTTAATTTATCATTTTTTAGATATAGATATATGTAGTATTTTTAAACAGCATAGAATTGACTAATGCGGCTTAGTATATGTTAATAGGTTACTATTGCGCATAGTTAATGGTTGAAACAATGTCATGATGCCAAAATGATTATCAGTAGAATAACCAGCGGCTTAGGAAATCAACTTTTTCAGTACGCGGCCGCTCGGCACCTGTCACTGAAAAACAAGACTACTTTATATCTGGATCTGAGCTACTACGACTATACCTACGATACTGATACACCACGGGCTTTTAAGCTTGGGCACTTTGCGGCTCCGTTTCATATACTTCAGGATTCTCCTCTCATCCAGTATGTATCAAAGGCTACAAAGGTGTTACCAAATCGTAGTTTACGACCGTTTTTTCTGTTTCTGAAAGAAAAACACTTTCACTTCGATAAACACATTGTGCAGGCCAGAGCCAGCTTTATTACGCTGGATGGATTCTGGCAGTCAGAAGAATACTTTCGGGAGAGTGCCGACGCGATTCGTCAAGAGTTGACATTGACCTCAACACCCAGCCCCGAATTTAACAGCTACGTGGAGTCAATCAGCATGGCTTCCATGCCGATTTCTGTTCACATCCGGCGTGGCGATTATGTAAATCATCCGGAGTTTAGCCAGACGTTTGGTTTTGTGGGAATTGACTACTACCAGCAGGCACTTGATCAGATACTAGGGCAAGTGAAAAATCCTCGTTTCTACGTCTTCAGTGATGATCAGGTCTGGGTGCAGGAAAATCTGCCACTACCCGACAATACCGTTTTTGTTCGAAACAGTGGCCCGGATGGCGATGTGGCAGACCTGGTGCTAATGAGTCGATGTCGGCACCATATCATTGCCAATAGTTCATTCAGCTGGTGGGGGGCCTGGCTTAATCCGAATCCAGATAAGCTGGTCATTACGCCAAAGCGGTGGTACCGGAAACAGCCAACCTGGAATACAAAAGACCTGGTTCCGTCGACCTGGCTTGCCCTTTAACTACGACTTGCGTCTACCTCTCCAACTGCTGACTCATTATGCTAAATGTTTTCATTGATCACCAGAAATTCAGTACGCAGAAGTACGGTGGTATTAGTCGCTATTTCGCGAATATAATCCAGGGCATTAAGCGTACTGAAGATATGACCTACCTGTTAGGTGTTCTGCACGCTAAAAATCACTATATCCAGGACGAACCTCTGTCACTAAAAGGACGTCTGCCTGATCGTATTTTGAGCCGCAACGAGCGCTACGACGTGCAACTGAATCAGCTTTATTGCAAGTGGCTGCTCGAAAAGTCGGAGTTCGATGTATTTCATCCCACCTATTACCATCCTTATTTTTTCAAGCAGTTAAAAAAGCCGCTGGTCATAACGGTTCATGACATGACCCATGAGGCCCTGCCCGAATATTTCTGGGCGCAGGACCCACTTACCCATAACAAGCGATTGAATATTGAGCGGGCCGATTCGATTATAACCATCTCGAATACGACCCGAAAAGACTTGCTCGATATGTTCAGGGTCGATCCGGCGAAAGTGTCGGTTATCTATCATGGCATCGATATCGAGTCACCACTGCTGGTTCAGCCGGTAGAAAATCTGCCCAAACAGTACCTGTTGTTTGTGGGCGATCGCAGTGGTTATAAAAACTTTTATCTGTTTATGAAGGCTTTCCAGCATCTGGCTCACCGTTTTCCGGATCTGCACGTTGTGCTGACCGGAGGAGGAAGGCTGGAAATTGCGGATCGTGAATTCCTTGATCGGCTGGGCCTGACGGATCGGGTACGACACATTAATGCCACTGACGAACAACTCAATTTTCTGTATCAAAACGCGCAATTATTCGTGTATCCTTCGCTTTATGAGGGATTTGGGTTGCCCATTCTGGAAGCATTTAAAGCCCGGTGCCCGATACTGCTCAGTGATACCGAGTGTTTTCGGGAGGTAGCTGTCGATGCTGCGGTGTATTTCGAACCCACGGCCGTCGACGATCTGGTTGACAAGCTGGAAACTACATTGACCAATTCGAGCCTGAAAGCCCAATTGGTCGAAAAAGGTACGAAGCGGCTCGCCGATTTTCCGCTTCAAAAATCAATTGATCAAACGTTGGACGTATACAGGTCATTAGTCAGTCCACAGGCGATAAAACGCGTTACAGTATGAGGTTTCGAGCGGTAGATTCTTTTCGGGGCATAGCTGCCATTATGGTTATTTTATTCCATATGCAGCATCTTAATCTATTGTCAGACAATGTCTTTATCGCAAAGAGTGACATTTTTGTTGATTTCTTTTTTGTGCTGTCGGGGTTTGTAATGACTCACAGCAACTTTAATAAAATTACCGATCTGAGAAGCATAAAGCCATTTGTCAGTAAACGATTTAAACGACTTTACCCGCTTCATCTTTTCACGCTGCTACTGGTCTTACTCTTTGAAATCGTTCGCTTCGGCATTGACCGATACGTCGTTCGTTTATCCAATCCTGTATTTGCCGATGACAAAACCCTGATTTCGTTTCTGGCAAACCTGACCCTAACCCAATCGCTTGGCCTATTTGATCGAGTGACCTGGAATGGCCCCAGCTGGAGTATTAGCGTTGAATTCTACACCTACATTGTCTGGGCACTGTGGCTGGTGCTGTTTCGAAAAAACGTATTGTTAATCTGCATCATTGGTTTCAGCCTATTGGCCTGGTTCATTGTGCAGCATCATGGCAGCATTATTTATAATTACGATTACGGATTCGTTCGGTGCCTCTACAGCTTCCTGATTGGCATGGTTTCGTATCGGATTAGCCGTCAGCTATCATCAGGTTTCGGTTACTGGCAGAGTACGGCAACAGAGGGCATTATACTGGGTCTGACCATTTTTTCAGTTCGGTCATTTACCCATTCCGAAAGCTGGATGATGCCACTTCTGTTTGCCATCGTGATTATTGCCTTTTCGCGTGAAACAGGGGCTATTTCCAAATTTCTGGCGATCGATCGACTGGAGTTTCTGGGCAAGCTATCGTATTCGTATTACCTGAATCATACGATTGTGCTGGCTATCATGGACCTGCTTCTGTTCAAGATTATCAAAGTACACCATACCACAATCGGTGAGTTATTCTATGTGCTCAGTTGTCTGGGCTTTGTGCATCTGCTGTCTGTTTTCACCTATCGCCACATTGAATTGATTCTCCAGTCGCCCACACCGAAGCGGCCCCAAAGGTCGTCTGACAACATGACCATAGCTAGTCTCAATCCTAAACACAATTGGAGTATGAATATTCTCAAAGCGCCTGCCTGGATTAGTGAATTCAACTATCCCTACGCTACATTCGACGAGGTTCCGAAATCGGTTTTTGATAGAATCAACCGTGATCTTGATGCTGTTCAAAGCCATGATCCGCTGGTTAGTGTGGTTATTCCGGGCTGGAACGAGGAGGTGAACATACTTCGTAGCGTTGCTTCGCTGGCGAAGATGAAAACCGACATACCCTTTGAAATTGTGGTCGTTAACAACAACTCGACCGATCAGATGCAGAAGACGCTGGACAACCTGCATGTTCGTAGTGTATTTCAACCGATTCAGGGATGGGGCCCCGCTCGCCAGATGGGTTTGGAGAACGCACGGGGGAAATATATTCTGACAGCCGATGCCGACGGTCTCTACCCACCCGATTGGGTTAGTGAAATGATGGCCGTATTACAGCAGCCGGGCGTTGTTTGTGTTTATGGTCGTTATTCGTTTATCCCGACTCCCGAAAAGGGCTTCTCGCGCTGGAAACTATCGATCCTTGAAACGCTGAAGGATGGTATTGCCGAGGTTCGGCACATGAAACGGCCGCACCTGAACGCCTACGGAATAAGCATCGGTTACATCAGAGAATACGGCCTGAAAGTTGGTTATGTGATGCATAAAATTCGGGGCGAAGACGGTCGTATGTGTTTTGACCTGATGAATTATGGAAGCGTTAAGCAGGTGAAATCGGCCAAAGCCCGCGCCTGGACAGGTACGCGAACGCTCGAAAAGGATGGTAGTTTCTCGCGAACGCTCTTTGTGCGTATTGCCAATGAGCTCCGGCGGTTTAGCAGTATGTTCGTTGCGCAACCTCCTCACGATACCAAAACATCATTGAATAATTAGGGAATTGTCGTTCAACATCATTGGCTATGCTCGTGTGTCAATGCAAGTCGGCTTTCCTGTGCTGGATCGTCCCACTATTTCTGCTGCTACTGACTGCCCGTGTGGATAGTCGGGCGCAGTGTAGCCAGGGGGCAATCATTTGCGAAACATTTGGTGCCGGGCCGCGCGGAGCGTTACCACAAGGGCAAACTACATTTGCCTATACCAGCAATCCCTGCCCCAATGATGGCGAATATACCTTGATGGATACCGTAGCCAATAGTTGTCATGGTGATGCCTGGCACCGGGTGCGGGAAGATCACACGCCCGGCGACGTGAAAGGTAATATGTTTGTTGTCAACGCGTTCTATCAGCCCAGCGAGTTTTTTAGCCAGAAAGCAATGGGTCTGTGCCCTGGTGTTACGTACGAATTTTCGTTGTGGGTACTGAATATTAACAAGGTATTGCAGCCTGGGCCCTGTGATGAATTTAGCCTTCGCGACCCGATCATAGCAATGCGGGTAGAGCAGGCAGATGGAACGCTGATCAAAGAGGTAATCCAGCCGGCTGTTTCCCGTTCAGTAACTCCTGTCTGGGTGCAGCTTTCGATGCAGTTCGTTATCCAGACTAACACCAACGACATTGTTGTTAAACTGATCAATAAAGGTCTGGGTGGCTGTGGTAACGATCTGGCGATTGACGATATTGGCTTCCGCCCGGTTCACCCAAACCTGACCATTCAGTTCGCCAATTCATCGGCTTCTGAAACAACGGTCTGCGCCGATACACGCCTGACACTCAGTGTCGGAGCTGCTGTAGGCTATCCAAATCCGGTTTATTCGTGGCAACAGAGTCAGGATAATGTCAATTGGACGCCCGTTCCGGGAACCGGTCAGGCAACCTATACGATTAATCCAGTGCGGGTTGGCCGCACGTATTATCGGCTCCGAAATGCCCAGCCAATTAACGCCAATGCCATTGGTCGGTCACAATGTTCGGCCGAGTCTAATGTGCTTGTTGTCAATGGGCGTCCTGATGCGCCCTTCAGTCTGGGTAATGATCTGGCCGTTTGTGCAGGCACGTCGCAGGTGCTTCAGGTGCCTGACCCGCTGCCCGCAGGAACTTCGTTTGTGTGGTCGGATCGGAGCACAAACCGGCAGCTAACGGTCAATGCAGCCGGGGTTTATTGGCTGGAAACAAACCTGGGCGGGTGTACGTACCGAGACACGGTAAACGTGTCGACCCAGAACTGCCACCTGGAAGATGTTTATGTACCCGATGCATTTTCGCCCAATAACGATGCGGTTAATGATAACCTGATTGTCATTCATGCGGGTACGTTTACGGCCTATTCCTTTCGCGTTTATGATCGGTGGGGGAGTGTCATATTTGTAAGCAAGCAGGCCGATCTGGCCTGGGATGGTATGTTTCAAAATCGGCCCTGTCCGGACGGGATCTATGCCTGGACCCTTGATTATAGTGTTTTGAATAACCAGAATCAGGAACGCCATTACGCTCGTAGCGGGCGGGTGATGTTGGTTCGTTAATAAAATAGTGCCTGCCTTTCTCTAGATCAGCCGATTAGAGAGCGAGTCTGGTTGCTTTGACGTTGGAAGTCCAGCGTTTTTTTGATAAGTTGCGTTAATGGAAATAGGACTTTTGCCCAGCGGTATCACTGTACCACGGTTAGTGATGATGCTCCCAATGAACCGTGGCACAGTGCTACTGCTGGGCGAAAGTCCTGGTAAAGTCAATTCGTAAACGTGACCGCTCATCATTTACCTAGTCCAGATAATTTAGGGAAAACCAGCTTCATGCGTCTATCCTGTCCACAAAATCATATTAATGCAACAGAATTACTATTTTCCTGACGTTACACTCCTGGTGACGCACTATAATCGGTCACAGTCGCTGGAGAATCTGCTGACTAGCTTCCGACGGTTGAATTGCCAGTTTGGCGAAATAGTTGTGTCGGACGACGGTAGTAAAGAAGAACACCGTAATTATCTGAAAAAGCTTCAGGAAGAGTTTTCCTTTCGGATGATTTCGACGCCCAAAAACAAAGGCTTAGGGAATAATATAAACAAAGGCCAGGAGGCTGTTCAGACGCCGTATACGCTCTATATTCAGGAAGATTTTGAGCCTAAACCTGCCTTTCCGGATCGGCTGGTAGAATCGTTAAAGATCATTAATGAACATCCCGAATTCGATATTATTCGGTTTTATGCGTATTATCCCTACGCGTACTTAAAGCCTTATGATAACCAGTTCTCCGAGATGGTTATTCCATCGATATGGGATACGAATTATACCAAAATTTACTATTACAGCGATCACCCGCACTTACGCCGTAGTTCATTTCTGGAGAAATTTGGCCGCTACGTAGAAGGACTGGCTCCTGATAAAACTGAGTACTGGATGTGTGTTTCCTTTATTCAACACAAGGGTAGGGGGTTGTTTTTCAACGAATTCAAACAGCTTTTTGATCAGAAAAACACCCAGACAGAGCCCAGTACCTATAGCCTGAAAAAGTGGGGAGTGAGCAAAAATCAGGTTCTGGTGGTGGTACGGTATGTGTATAGACAACTTAAATACAACTACGATATTTACATCAAAAAGCTGTGATTTTTTAACTCGTCAAACAAAAAACACCGGGCACATTCAGGCTCGGTGTTTTTTGTTTGACGAGTTCGTAGCACTAGTTCACTTTTAATACTTTACGCATTACACGCTCGCCATCCTGCTTGATTTCCAGTATATAGGTGCCGATTGGAAGCTGAGATATGTCGATTTTTGATGAGAATTGATCGCCGGTTTTCTGAACCTTTACCTGCCGATGGATTCTGCCGGTGCCAGCATCAAACAGATTGATTTTAAGGGGCGTATTACTCGAACGCTCGGCCTGTATCGTGACGAAATCGGCAGTAGGATTTGGATAAATACGCACAACATCTTCCAGGCTTTTATCTTCGGCAGTCACCTTCGCAGCTACACGTGCATTGGGTGCAGCAGTCCCCGCGACAACGAACATGGGTGTTTCGGTTACAGTAAGCTGCAGTTTGCCCTGGTTGGTGTTGACCACTTCCATATCCATGTTTTCGCTCCCTACTTTGGGTCGATAAACCTGCGCCTGGGCCGCGCTACCCAGGTCCAGGGTATACGAAGCTGTTCGGCCAACCTCATCGGGCACAACCAAAATATAGGCTGACTTACCATTCAATTCATACCGATCGACAATCGGGTTCTGATTGAGCGTTTCTTTGTAGGAATACTCACCAAAGAGTTTGCCGGTCTGATACATGTAATCAGCAGCAGGCCGACGGGTTGTATTGTCGCCGTTGGCCAGTCCCGAGGTGCCGAACATTCCTCCCGAATTGTTATCGTCATAGAGCTGATAAAAGAACACTTTATCGATACCCTGACGCGCATAAAACAACGACGTCCGCAGAATCCAGTCGCCCTGGGTTTCCAGTGCCGACTTATTGCCAATTGGAATGGCACGCAGGGGACTGCCCTGGTTTACATCATAACCTGCTTCCGTAATCCAGACCGGCATGTCATACGACTGCTGATGGGCTGTTTTACGGAAATCCTCGGCAATTCGGTTGATAGGCGTCACTTCGGGAGCGGCTCCGCGCGTTGAGGTTCCACTCTGCGACGAGGAGGTATTGTCGGAATACATGTGGTAATTGATGATATCCCAGCACAGATTTACGGTGCCGTCGGGTTTGTAGCCCCGATATTGCTTACACCAGTCGATCATTCCTTTGATATAATCGGACCCACTGGAAGCCGACGCCAATCCACCAATGACCACTTTCACACTTGGATCGGCATTTTTAACCCCAACACCGGCTCCCATCGTGTTCTTGTGACCATCGTAAAACGCCGACAGATTGGCCGCATATTCGCGGGCTGTCTGATATGCTTTTCTGCCTTTCCACCACTTATCGCGCTCGTTATCGCATTCGATGTACTTGATCAGCCCAAGACCAATCTTGATCGAATTAGGTGTATCGCCCGTCCAGCGTGGCGTTGAGTTTACACTGAGTAAGGCCGGGTTGACGTTCGGATTACTGCCGTAGCGGGCCATGTACTGAAAGCCTGCTTTCGCCTGTTCCAGATAGGAGTTCGGGTCCAGGAAATCTTTTCCGTAGCGTAACGGAACATTTTCGCCGTCGCGCTGGTCGTCCGGATACGTATTGACCATCCACTCTGGAATCGTTTTCAGGCAGGCCAGTACTTCAATTCCTTCGGCTTTGCAGCGTTCATAAATAGCATCATAATTCCAGCCGCCACTAATGGTCGGATTGTAGGAATAGCTGCCTTCATTCCCTTCCAGTTTATTCCAGTCCATATAATGCCGGACACCGGAAAAACTTTTCACGACGTTCATTTTCGTTTCATTGATCTGCCAGGGCGTATTGCCATCTTCAAAGTTCCATTCATAGGCATTTACCCCGAACATATCTTTTAGTTTCACCGACTTGGCGGGCGCTGGCGTTAGCGGTTGACTGGTTGGTGTGTAGGAACCATATAATTCAATCTCCGTCGGGTAAACACTCCAGGAATTGATAACCAGATAACGGGCATTACTAATGGGCTGATCCAGCTTGAATTTAGCATTTCCAGACGTCGTTCGGTTTGGGTAAGGCCCTACCCAGGTTGCGTATTCCTGACCCGTAAAGGTTGCAATCGGAATCCGTTGCCACTGATCGGTAATGACCGACAATGTCATCGGATTATCGGTATATATCCCCGTAAAATCGTAAAAACGAATGCTCTCCAGTGTCATCGATTCACCATCCAGTAGGGGGTAATAGGCATCGTAATTAGGCAATACTTTACCATAACCCGTTTCGACGTTTACATCCGTAATACCATCGAACAAGCCATCCAGTCCATTACTTACGTTATTGAGCTGATACCAGCGTTTGGGATCGATCGGAATTTTGGCGCTGAGCGGAGTGTTCGATGAAGCCTGAACTACCTGCGTCCGGGTAACATCTGAAGCGGCCAGAAACGAGGAAGAACCCGCCTGCGATGCCGTAATGGTTGCCGTTCCCGCCGATACTATTGTCGCTTTCCATGAACCCGATCCATTAGAAACGCTAACGACAGCTTGATTCGACGAGCTAAACGTAATCGGCGTTTCCGTGTTCGTACTGGTTGCCGACAAACTGAATTCGCCATCGTCGGTCGTCTTGGCCGGGAGATCTGCAAACGTGATCACTGCCGGAGCCACGACTGTGCCGCCCTGACCGACATCGAACCAGTTCATGTTGAAAGCACCCCGCACGGCATACAAGCGCAACACCTGACTGCCAGCCGGTAGGGTGGCCGTGGTGCTGACCGTTGTCCAGGTTTGCCAGCCATACGTCCGGGGTACATCCACGCTCCCCAACACCGAACCACTCTCCGAACGAATCTCGATCTGGCCGTTTCCGTAACTGTTGGCCACCCGAAACTGGAAGGTGTGCAAGCCCGCTGTGGCCACATTGACGTTATAGTCCATCCAGTCCCCATCATCAATATAACCCACATCCGACCCACCCCCACTATCCTCGGTCTGTTCAGGGCGAACATCGGTGGCCACATCGAAGGTCTCAGCCTCGATGCGGGCAGGCAGTGGCCGACTGGCAGCAGCCTCGAACCAGTTGAGGTTCCAGCTGCCCTTGACGATCTGAATCCGCAGGGTCTGGTTGCCCGCGGGCAGGTGAGCGGTGGCGCCAATGGACTGCCAGTTCTGGGCACCCCCGGTTCGGGGCACATCGACGGTTGTCAGCAGGGTTCCGTCGGCGAGTTTGAGCTGGAATTTAGCGCCATCGCTGTAGCCATTGGCGACCCGAAAGCGGAAGGTGTAGACCGCTGCGGTGGGCACATTGACCGAATAATCCATCCAGCCATCATCGGTGATCAGGCTCAGATTCTGGCCCCCGTTCTCATCCGATGTCGTTTCCAATTGGGCACCCTGCATGGCCTTAAAATCTTCCACTTCAATGTGGCCGGGTAAGTTGGCAACACCGCCCCTGGAAACATCGAACCAGTTCAGGTTGAAGGTGCCTCGCACGGCATACAAGCGCAACACCTGACTGCCAGCCGGTAGGGTGGCCGTGGTGCTGACCGTTGTCCAGGTTTGCCAGCCATACGTCCGGGGTACATCCACGCTCCCCAACACCGAACCACTCTCCGAACGAATCTCGATCTGGCCGTTTCCGTAACTGTTGGCCACCCGAAACTGGAAGGTGTGCAAGCCTGCTGTGGCCACATTGACGTTATAGTCCATCCAGTCCCCATCATCAATATAGCCCACATCCGACCCACCCCCACTATCCTCGGTCTGTTCAGGGCGAACATCGGTAGCCACATCGAAGGTCTCAGCCTCGATGCGGGCAGGCAGTGGCCGACTGGCAGCAGCCTCGAACCAGTTGAGGTTCCAACTGCCCTTGACGATCTGAATCCGCAGGGTCTGGTTGCCCGCGGGCAGGTGAGCGGTGGCGCCAATGGACTGCCAGTTCTGGGCACCCCCGGTTCGGGGCACATCGACGGTTGTCAGCAGGGTTCCGTCGGCGAGTTTGAGCTGGAATTTAGCGCCATCGCTGTAGCCATTGGCGACCCGAAAGCGGAAGGTGTAGACCGCTGCGGTGGGCACATTGACCGAATAATCCATCCAGCCATCATCGGTGATCAGGCTCAGGTTCTGGCCGCCATTCTCATCCGATGTCGTTTCCAGTTGGGCACCCTGCATGGCATCGTAGCTTTCGGCTTCGATGTGACCAGGTAGCGTAACGGCAGTTTGGTAGGAAGATTGATTCTGGCTATTATTTATGGGTATTTCTCTTGTTCCGATAAATAACACGCTACTAATTAGGGTAGCGTAAATACTAGTGTGGAGTAAATGTTTTTGCATTTCGTGTTTTATGAATTTTTATGTTACTAAAAAACTCATAAAAATAAATAAAAATTAGTTTTGAAAAATCTTATTAAAGAACTTTAATTTTTAGATTTATTTTTTCATGAAAATATGAAAGCTATGGTTATATTTTTTGTCTATTTAAAAACTAAAAAAATAATTTTGGTGACATATTTTTGCTAGACAAGTTCGTCGATAGTCGACATGTCTACGGCCAGTTTGAGCGTAAGGCCACTTCTCGGTAGGTGATTGACTCCGTATAATTGCTTAGATGGGTACCCTGTCTGACACTGGCCTGCCTGCGGGTATTGCGTGATGTCTGATTCTTAAAGCTGACTTCTGCGGGTTGGGAAACCGCAACTATTTAACGACGAGGTTGGAAGAAGGGAAACGGCGAACCGTCGCATCGGCGTCCTCACTGTGTCGGTTTGAAGAAACCGACACCATATCAAAGAACTCCACGCCTAAAATTTATGAGCAATACAGACAGCCCCAGGTGTGCTATTTAAAACTGATAGATAACGGCATTGATATTCATACCGGCTCCTACGGAAGCAATCACTACTTTGTCGCCCGGCTCTATGTGCTGGTTTTCAAATTTCCCTTTCTCGATCAGATCCAGTAACGTAGGAATAGTTGCCACTGAACTGTTGCCCAGCCACGATATGGTCATGGGCATCAATGACAAGGCAGGGCTGTCCAGATTATATAATTTATAGAGCCGTTGTAGTATGGCGACATCCATTTTCTCATTGGCCTGATGAATGAGGACTTTGCTGATTTGAGACAGATGGATATTCGCTTTATCCAGCGCTTTTTTGATAACTAATGGCACTTGATTTAACGCAAATTCATAGAGCTTACGACCGTTCATTTTCATGAAAATGTCTGGGCTGTCTCCCAGTAAGGGGGCATATGATTTGCTCATGCTCAGGAGCGTGGTATACTCACAGGCATGGGTTTGGGTATGATGCGCTAAAATGCCTGTCTGGTTGCTATCCGACGCTTCCAGAATGACAGCACCGCTACCGTCGCTGAATAACATGGAATCGCGGTCGTGTGGATCAACAACCCTGGAAAGCGTTTCGGTACCAATAACCAGACATCGTTTGGCGTCGCCCGAACGGATGTAATAATTAGCCTGAATGAGCCCTTCTAACCAGCCAGGGCAACCAAACGCGAGGTCATAGGCAATCGTATCTGGGTTGCTGATGTGCAGGAGGGCTTTTATGCGCGAGGCCAGGGAAGGAACCATATCGACCCGGTTGCTGCCATACGTAACATCGCCAAAGTTATGGGCAACAATAATGTAGTCGAGCGTTTCAGGATCGATGCCTGAACTTGACAATGCGTCACTTGCCGCCAGAAACCCCAATTCCGACGCTTTTTGGTCGGGTCGGGCGTAACGGCGTTCGCAGATACCCGTAATTTCCTTAAACTTCTCAAGAACGTGACCCTGATTTTGTGGGATGGCAACCCCTTCTTTCGTATAAAATTGGGAAGTCAGGAAGGACTGGTTAGTGATAGTAACATCAGGAATGTAGCTTCCTGTTGCGGTAAAAACAGATCTGGTCATAGTTACGGAAAAGCCGTCAAACAGCTTCTTTTTTCGGGCAATAAGTCGCGGGTTTTAGAATATCTACTGTTCTTTTAGTGTCGCTAGTAAATAAGTCCTGGCTTCGTTGAAAGCTCTAACCAGATGCCGGTAGAAATAAATACGATCCTGACCGACAAAAAAGGCCAGTTCGTCTTCATGGTTGCAGACAAAAAACAGACCATTTGGAAAATAACCATTGCCTGCTCCGTAGAAGTGATTCATGTCTGGAACAATAACGGTAATGTTCTCGTGGGTATGCCGGTTGGCATTAAAGTTATAAACCGACTGGCGCATGGAATAAATCAGGCTCGTAATGTCCTGAATTTTACCATTGCTCCCCACTTCATCCAGAAAGTCAATGCGTTTGCCCGCCTGTTCAGACTGCTGGAGCAGATCACCTTCCAGACTAAGCAGCTCAATAAAAAGCGACTGGGTTAGATTAGTGTAGGGCGCATTGCGATTGAATGCAGCCTCATGGAGATGATGGTCAATTACGTTCAGGTGCTGTTTAAGCTGCGCCTTATTCCACACTTTACTTGGGTATACTGTCATTAGAGACAAACCTTACTACGTTTAGACAAGCGGGCAGCAGGAGTGTAATAGTATAACGGATTCGACCGGGAATCGCTTTACAATGGGGCGATTCATTTGGACTCAGTCTGACATGAATCAACCCGATCGATTACGTTCGGACTCATAAAGGTAACGAAACCGGATGGACAATCATATAGCCGGGTCTTTGGCGAGTATGCGGAAAGAGTCCTGATCCTATCAGAAGCCAGCTGAAAAATGCTATTCAGGCAGTACGTTCGCTCAAAATATTGACCATTCAATTGCCGGACTGACTACCTTCCGTTATCTATTAAACGGTTCTGATCATGCCGGCTCCAGCTATCAATTTTGAACCACCCTACGACATTCATCTGCTTCGGGGGCAATCGTTCCAAATCGTCAATGCAACAAATGCCTTTGCAACCTTACTAAGAATTGGGGGAGATTTTGCTCACGATTATGTCGATAATCACCATGATATTAGCTATACATTCTGGACCAGCTTCGACGAGGATAAGGCCAATGATTTTGGCATAACCGTTGAGAATCCAGTCGAGCATGATCATGCGTTTGATCGGAAACCTGACTGGCTAATCACGTTGGACGAGAATGAGCCCGCTGCTGCACAAAACCAAGTTCGTAACTTTTACTTATACGCCGAAGTCGAGAATGCGGCTG
The DNA here is from genome assembly GCF_010233585.1 of Spirosoma endbachense. Taxonomy (NCBI): domain Bacteria; kingdom Pseudomonadati; phylum Bacteroidota; class Cytophagia; order Cytophagales; family Cytophagaceae; genus Spirosoma; species Spirosoma endbachense. Next base: position 2,152,772 of record NZ_CP045997.1, on the reverse strand, counting down.
ATAATTCCAGCAACTGGACGGCATTACGAATTCATATTCACACTAGAATCGAAGAGGTATGGATTACGCCTGCGGGTTTAACCATTACGCCTGGTGTTACGCATCAGGCTCGACTGCATGGGCGTTTTGACGACGATGTTATTGCTGAAATCGGTAATCAGCGTTATCGTAATGCTCTGTTTAATATTGATCCCCCGCTCGATATAAGCTGGAATTCGCCTACCCCTACTTTAGTAGATCCGGCCAACGGCTCGATCCGGGCCCAGACTATAACCGGTATTCACGATCTGAATGTATCGGTTGCTTACGATGGGGTCACGCAAACGGCGGCCAGTCTGATCATGGTATCGGAGAATTTGGTAGCCAATTCACCCATACAGGCCGAATTAGTGGCAACGGGTGGGTGCCCAGGCTTTCCCCGATTGAATGAAGTGCCTAATATTCTCTTTTTGTCCGAAGGGTTTACGCTCGAACAGGAATTCAACTTTAAAATTCTGGTTGCAGATTATGTCAAAGATTTGATGAGCAATAAAATTACCGCACCGTTCAATCTGCTTCGAGGCTCGATCAATTTCTGGATGATTTTTATTCCTTCGCGCGAAAGCGGAGCGACCTATCTGGGCGATTTGGCAGTACGCCGGAAACCGAACGAACCAATTCTGCCCAGGTTAACGGGGCGTCCGATTCCATTTATTGAAAGAGATCAGAATAAACCAGTCGACGACTGGGGCATTGAGCACCTCTTGTATTGGGTCGGGTTGCCCGTGAGAGCGGAACGCGACACCAATGACCAGACCGTAATTGATAACTTAGTTACCAAATGGGAAGCCACGACCCACCTGACAGAAGAAGAAATTGAGAAACTAAAGACGAAAAAATCGCTGATAAAGAGTTGGCAGCGACTTGGCGAAAGGCGGTTGCCTCCGGTAAAAGATACCGCTTTGGGCGTTACCATTCAGGATACAACAGCCGCCAGAAGGGAGAACGATTTTAGTGATATTGGTCTGGACCCTAAGCGAATCCAGCGCGGAGATCTGGATACTTTTTTCAGTACATTAAGGGATGATGAAAACAACCTGATCGGTCCCACCTTCGTTCAGCAGGCGAGTCCGACTCAGCCACAGGGAAAGGATTGGGATAACATTGTCGTGTTATCGGCTATTCGTCGGGGGCGGGCTGTAAATAGTTCAGGATACATGTTCTCCGTCGTTGAGAAGGCATCTTATTCAAATGCCAAAGAAGTTTTAATCGGTGATTTAGCCACATTGCGTGTTCCGATTGCGCCAACTGATTTGCCCGACAAACTCCCGATAAAGTCAAAAGCAACCACTACCCATGAACTGTGTCATTCGTTTGGGTTAGAGGATGAATACGGGGAGAATCCTCCCCTGGAAAGCTATAAAAATAAACCGGTCGATGATCCAACGGTTTCAGGCTGGTCGTTTGCCAAGTATACAAAAGCCGCTTCTGCGGTTGATTGGTCCAGCAATGTTCAGGCCAGGGCTGACCTGGAAGTGCCGGTTTCGAGTGGAGGCACTCAAATTCAGCCCTATCGAATCAAATGGCGCTATCATCGCATTCAGAAGTGTGGAGTCGTTACCAATATCACCGTAACGGGTAATCAAATCGAGCTAACGCTGCAGAATGGTCAGGCGGCTCAGTTTGCCGCCAGTAAACCTGTTTTTCTACGGAAACGACGGCGGAATACCACCGTATATTTTATTCATTCCCGCGCTACCGGTCAGGATAGATTAATCGCTTCCATTGTTACGCCTAACCCACTTCCGGCGGCATTTGTAAACGCTGTTGACATAACCGCCATTGATGTCGCTAACGATCGGGTAACGCTTCGTCGTGGTACCGATACGTTGATCGTTCAGGTAGACCGTGGACAGGCGGCTTCGCTACAAACAGGGACGGGATTTACGATTCGGTCCGAAAATAGATATGGTCCTGTGCTGACCTTATTTCGCACAGCGGGTGCCGTACCCAATGGGCCAGATCTAATTACGAAGGCTATTTCTGCTGAACTGACAGTCGTGAGTACTGATCCTGCCAATAATAGACTCACGCTGACCAGTCCGGCAAACGCTACCCTGCCCGACTACATGCGAACCCTGGATGTGAATGAAGCCATCATTGTGTATGAGCCGATTGCCATGCCTGAAGGGCAGCGATCGGCCGATTATCCCTATGCCGAAATTATAGCCCAGAAAGTACTTAATCACTTACTGGTAAATCCTTTTGCGTTCAATACGGATGATCAACACCGTGAAGTAATTGATCGTACGCCGGATAACACGAATATCCCTGGCCATTTAGTGCCTTGTTGCTCGAAGAGAGATAAGGAAATCATCGGTCTCTACAGCGGGGGCAATCTGCATCATGGTGGTGTATATCATCCTGCGGCCAAGTGCATGATGCGTCAACAGGTTGACGATGATCAGTATACGGAGTTGTGTGCTGTATGCCGCTATACGCTGGTCAACCAGATCGATCCAACAAAACATGGTGATTTCGATGCCGATTACATGAAACGGAAAATTTATCCGGATTAAAATGAATGCCGTTGGCTAAATAGCTCTAAAGCGCTATAAGCGAATACATTACCTTTTCTTTTCCTAAACTCAACTTTATTGTATGTCCGCTCCGCGTTGTGCCTTCAACCCGCCCTACGATATTCACCTGCTTCGGGGGCAATCCATCGACCTGTCGAACTTGCTGGAGATTGATGGGACCGACGCGCCAGAGTACACTGACGCACATGCCTCGATTAAATACAGTTTTCAAACGAGTTTTAATGCGTCGACTAATCTGAAGATAACGGCGACGCTCGGCAACCCGACCAGCCGAAAACCTACCTACCTGATTAAACTGGATGCGGCTGCCCCCGCTGATGCCAAATTCCAGATAACGAGCTTTCTGGTATACGCTATTGTAACCGATACGTCCGACAATTCCACGAGCCAGGCTGCCATCCGAATTCACGTGCACAAAACCATTCAGAAAGTCTGGATGACGCCCGACCCGATCACGGTGTATCAGGGTATGGCCGGAGCGCGTGCGGCTGTTTACGCTCTTTTCGACGATAAAGTTGTGGCCGAAATCGGCGATATTTACGTAGGCGACAACGAAGAAATTGTCAAGTACACGATTACCAATAAGGTTCAGATTAAATGGAAATGTACGGCTACGCCCGCATTGATCAACGATAGCGGACGTATAACGCCAGGTAACCGATTTGGTAACCATGTTCTCGGCATTACTGTAAAATACGGTTCACAGACGCTGACTGCTACGGGCACAGTTCAGTTGTCAGACGCGCTGTCGGCCAGTCAGACTACGATCAAAGCGGAGTTGATCACATCGGGCAAATGCCCAGGTTTCGATAAACTGAACGAGGTGCCCAACATTCTTTTTCTGGCGGAAGGCTTCACGAATTCAACCGCGTTCGGGCAACTACTGGACAATTACGTATCGGATCTGGTCAGCAAAAAAATATCGTCGCCGTTTAACCTGCTGAAAGGCTCCATCAATTACTGGAAAGTATTTGTACCCTCCCGCGAAGACGGTTTAACCTATCGGTCGGTGCTGGAAGTGCTGGAAACAGAGCCAAACCGGATGGTAGGCTTACGGGCTAAAGTAGCTACGAAGCCTGCCAGCGCTGATGCCAGTACGTGGACTGCCGAAAACCTGCTTTATTTTGTTGGCGTTCCGGTCAGGAACGACGCAACCGTTGGTAACACTGCGCTTCGGCTACGCTGGGAAAATACCACCAAACTAACGGCGGCCCAGCTGGACGTGCTGTTTGGCCCGACGAGTGGTTTGGTGGCAAGCTGGCGTTCCGATGCCGAATGCCGACTGCCCGACGCGAAAGATACTGCCTTTGGAATTAGCGTGAATGATTACACGGCGGTTGAACAGGATGGCCAGTATAACCTGATCAATTTTGATAAGCGCAGGGTCCAGCGCGATTTTCTGGATGGGTTTATGGGGAGTTTGAAAGACACGGACAACAACCTGATCGGGCCTGTTTTTGTGATGGATACCCCGGCTGGTAATCGGGGAAAAGACTTCGATAATATTATTTTCCTGTTGGTCGATGGGCGCGGCCGGGCGCAGAATGCAACGGGTTATATGTTCTCGGCAGTCAACTTCGACAGTACCATTACACTGATGGGCACCTTAGCCGACGACCGGGTGTCGGAAGTAGCGATCAGCGTACCAGCCACGATTCCGTTGCGGAAAAAAGGGACCATTACGCATGAATTGCTTCACTCATTTGGCCTGGGCGATGAATATGGTGAAGAGCCGGACGATGATGCGTACAAGGGTAAAATCATTACCGATCCACTGGTAGTTAACTGGCCTTTTACTACTTACAAAGACCCGGCTTATTATGCCGATCAATACAGCAATGTTCAGCCCAGAAAGGATTTTGAACGGCCCAAAACAGGCGGTGGAGCCGGAACGGAACTCGATGCCTATAAAATCAAATGGCGCTATCACCGCATTCAGAAATGTTCGTTGGTAACGGCTGTCACTACATCCGGGAATGATGTTCTGCTGACGGTAAAGAACCCGAAGGCTGGTTTTAAGGTGGGCGAATCGGTGTTTTTTCGAAAACGACGAGTCAATCGCTATCAGCTCCGGGTCTTCGATAAAGACATGCGGGTTGTGGCCGACATTGTTAATCCGGCTACCCTGCCGACAGCTTTTACAAAGTACTACGTAAAGGTAAAAACGATCGATGCGGCCAATAACAAGCTGACGATCAAAAGCGATTTCGGTACGAATCAGACGACTATCGAGCTGATGACTGGTCAAACCAGTTTCTTTCGTGTAGGACAGCGGTTGGATATTCGGGAAAAACGGGTGACTGATCCCATTTTTACCATCCTGCGTACACCCGCCACCACTGCCGGTCAGCCGGACACGCAGACCTTTTTGCTTTCACCTGAACTGACCATAAAATCGATAGCTGGCAATCAGGTTACGGTGCAGCCGGTCGGTGCGGCTACGTTTCCAGCGGGGCTTTCCACGCTCAACCCCAATGAAGAAATGCTCCTGTACGCAGCCGTTCCCGTTCGCGATAACCAGGGAACCAATCAATATAAATATGCTGAGTTGATTGCCAGGCCGATTCTGGATTATCTGAATGACAATCCGTTTCCGTTGAATGCGAATACCACGCACGAAGAAATTATCGATACGGACGACATCCAAAATTCGTCACTTCCCCCAAAATACATTCCCTGCTGTTCGCGTCGGAAGAAAGAAATTATTGGTTTGTACAGTGGCGGAATGAGCTACTTTGGCGGAGTGTACCATCCGTCGGCTCAATGCATGATGCATGGCTACTACCTCAGCCCAAGCGATACGAAAGACAAAAAAGAACAGTTGATCGAACTCTGTGCCGTATGCCGGTACACGTTCATCAACCTGATTGACCCAACCAAATTCGAGGACTTCGATGCTGATTATTTAACGCGGAAAATTTATCCTGACAATTTATCCTAGGACTTTCGCTTCGAGCCGTGCCACGGTTCCTGATGACGGTTAACAAACCGTGGCACGGCCCGAAGCGAAAGTCCTATTATCCTGATGAAGACATGGGTACTTTAGAAGAGATCGGGAAGCATCTGGCACTGGCCGTTCGTCCGTTGAAAGACGCGGTGAGTGACGCGGCTCATTTTCGGCAATTTATCTACCAGCTGGGCTGGAAACCCACCGACATACCACCATCTTTTACGGCCCTGACCACCAGGGTCGATGAGGCTCTGTCCGAACTGGATGCGCTGATGGCCAATCCTGACCCGGTAAAGGCGCTGAATGTGCTGGACAAAGTGAAAGCGGTATACGAAGCGCTGGAATCAATCAGTGAAACTCCGCCGGGGGTTAACGATGCGGTTACGTTTCTGGCTGAGATTCAGGAGCGGATTTTCGAATTGCTGGTTGTCGATTACCTCACCATAGCCTGGCCATTTCTGCTCAATTTCTTCAAAATGACGGGCGTCATCGAGCAACTAGCCGTGCCCGGTACCGCCGATCGTAGCCGTCCGTCCTTTATCCGACAGAAACTGAATTGGGATAAGATTCCGCAGATACTGACTCATCCTGATCAACTTCCTGAACTGATTTACGGATGGGGCACTCCTAATTTCAATTTCGAGCTGTTTGCCGAACACCTGCTCGAACTCCTGTATGCGCTGCGGATTCCAGTCTCGCTATCACCCATAGATACCGACACCGGCTATCGTTACGTTGATGCCGACCCCGATGATCCTGCCAGTCCGCGTGTCGATCAGTTTATCCGCATCGCCTTTGCGTACCTGAACATTGCCGGGCAGGATCGGGATCTGGGTCTGGCGGTTTTAGACCTGCCAGCTGTCGATACCAAGCTGCCGGGCATCATTATTCAGCCTGCCTTGCCCTCGGAGATTACCTTACCGACATTGCGGGTCCGTGACGATGTGAACCTGATTATCCGGGCCGGCACTAACATTGCGTCGCTGTTCGGCATTTTGATCCGACCCGGTGAGATCTCGGTAAAGTACCCATTTCAGGACGGTCAGCTCCCTTCGGCTGGCTTTGGGGCAGGTGTGGAGTACGCACCGGTTCAGACGCAAACCGTGGTTGGAAGCGAGAACGGAACCCGTCTCGAACTGAAAGGAGGTTCACTGGAGTTCAGTTTCCTGTTCAATGGCAGTGATCCTGAACTGAAAATTGGTGGTAAGCTGACCGATTTTGCGCTGATTCTCAATCCCGCCGATGCCGACAGTTTTATTCGGAAACTCATCGGGAGTGGACAAATGAAAATCCCGTTTACGCTTGGATTTGAATGGTCAAATAAGAACGGCATTAAGTTTACGGGCGGGGGTGGTTTTGAAGTGGCCGTACATCCACATCTGGTATTGGGGCCGATTTCCATTGAGGAACTACTCATCCGGCTGCGTGGAGAAACTGATCCCAAACCAGCCGCTATTCTGGAAATAGGCGCGGGCATTAAAGGACAATTGGGGCCGCTAACGCTGGTAGTGCAGAACATTGGACTGGCCCTGGTCACGACCTTCGATCGGGGTAATGCCGGACCATTCGACATTGATCTGGGCTTCAAACCCCCAACGGGCGTGGGTATTTCGATCAATGGCGGAGGCTTTACGGGCGGAGGGTTTCTGTTTTTCGACGATGCCAAAAAAGAATACTCGGGCGGACTCGAGCTTACGTTTTCGGATACCATTTCCCTCAAGGCAATCGGGATTCTGACTACCCGGATGCCCGATGGCAGCGATGGTTTTTCGTTGCTGATTATCATTACAGCCGAGTTTACGCCCATTCAGCTCGGGTATGGTTTTACACTTAACGGGGTAGGCGGGCTACTTGGCCTCAACCGAACGTATCTGATTGAGGAACTGCGCAAAGGCGTTAATGACGGTTCGCTCAATTCGATTCTGTTTCCGCAAAACATTGTCGCCAATGCCACCAGTATCGTTAGTAACCTCAAACGGATTTTTCCCCCTCAGCAAGGGCATTTTCTGATCGGGCCAATGGCTAAGATCGGTTGGGGAACACCCACACTGATCAGTCTTGAGCTGGGTTTGTTGCTCGAAATTCCGCGACCGGGTTTTGCCCTGTTGGGTGTACTCCGGATGAATTTACCCGAGGAACAGGCACCCATTGTGAAAATTCAGGTCAACTTCCTGGGCTACGTCGATTTCGATAAAGGGCAGATTTCGTTCGATGCATCGCTGATCAATTCCCGGATTCTGACGTTCACGCTCACGGGCGATATGGTCTTACGGCTGTACTGGAAAGAAAACGCCAACTTTCTGGTTTCGATCGGCGGGTTCCATCCATCCTATACGCCCCCGCCGATGTCGCTTCCTGCCATGAAGCGGCTGAGTCTGGTTATTTTCTCGGGGAATCCGAGTCTTAAGGCCGAATCGTATTTCGCCATTACGTCTAATACCGTTCAGTTCGGCGCCAAAATTGAGTTGAGCGCCGACGCCAGCGTTTTCAACGTGTATGGGTTTCTGTCTCTCGACGTACTGGTTCAGTTTTCGCCCCTGTATTTCATCGCCGATGTAGCCGCAATGCTGGCCGTTCGGTCGGGATCGCATACGTTGTTCAGTGTCAAGCTCAAACTAACGCTCGAAGGCCCCACGCCCTGGCATGCGCATGGGGAAGCATCGTTTGAAATAGGCTTCATATTTACCGTTACCATTACTGTCCATTTCGACAAAACGTTTGGCGAACGCCGTACCGATACGCTCCCCCCGGTCCGCGTCATCGATAAATTGATGGAAGCCCTCAACCAATCAGGTAACTGGCGGCTTGATTTACCCGTTGGTAATCAGTATGTTTCGCTGCGGGAGTTGCCGCAGGATGGCCAGGCGCTAATCCTGCATCCGTTCGGAACGCTGAACGTAACGCAGAAAATTGTACCCCTGCGTCTGGACATTGCCCGCTTTGGTTATCAGCAACCTGATGGTCCACGACGATTCGCTATATCGGGCGTGAAAGTGGGCAATACCCAGTCGACGCCTACCGATGAAGACTACGAAAAAGAGCAGTTTGCCCCGGCTCAATTCATTGAGATGTCGGACGCTGAAAAGCTCTCCAGACCTTCGTTTGAGGCTTTTGATTCAGGAGTGCGAGTGGGAGGGTCGACGCAGCCACAGAGTGATTATGCGGTTGGTCTGGATGTGGCCTACGAACTGATTTATGTCCCTGAAAAACAAAAACCGAAACGCCTGACTTTTGATCGCAGCCTGTTTGGGCTTTATCTGTCAACCAATGCGATCGCTCGCTCCTCATTGGCCGAAGGGCAGCGCAAACCATCGGTGCTGGGAACAGAACCGGTTCGGGTCCGTCCCGAAACATTTGCCGTCGCTACATCAGATACGCTGCAACTGCATCAGCAGCTGGTGTTTAGCACAGAAACGGAAGCGCGGCAAGCGCTAAATAACCTTGTTCGACAGGATGCCGGATTAGCCGACGAATTGCAGGTAATTCCTTCCTACCAACTTAACTGACACCAGAACTGATCATGAGTTTAGCCCGATACACCTTCCTGCCGTGGCTACGCCGGGGCATTGTCAATCAACTCACTCAGGGAGCTACTACGTCGCGGGCGCAACTGGACGTTAGCCTGACGGTTAATGGCGACACGGCTCATCCGATCACTAAAACCGTCAGTCTGATTGGGCCGGGCGACGTCGTGGGTATCAATCAGCAGATGATTGTGCGTACTGAACCGCGTAATCTGATAACGGATTTCGAGCCGAACTACCTGGCTTTTATTGAGTTTTACGATGAAGATTTTCCCTGGCGATACACGCCTGATCGGGTTCAGAACAACCATCGGCTCAGCCCGTGGATTGCGCTGGTCGTGCTGAAAGAAACGGAATTTACGGATGTGAACACGGGCAATCGGCCTTTGCCTGCTATTTCTATAAAGGCTGCCAGAAACGATGTTTTGCCGCCACCGGCCGATACATGGGCCTGGGCGCATGTGCATCTGAACGAACCCATCGATCATCCGGGTAATCAGCCTAATCTAACACAGTTGGATAATCTGCTACGTAACTCGCCCGATCTGGGCATTGCGCGGCTAATGTGCCCCCGGCATCTGGAGCCGAACACCGCTTATCATGCGTTCCTTATACCCGCTTTCGAGATTGGGCGAAAAGCGGGTTTGGGAGAAGCCGTCAACGATTCGGACCCGGCACTTACCATGTCGTGGGCGAAAGACGAAACCGGGGAGAAAGAGTATCCGGTATACTATCGCTGGTTTTTCCGAACGGGCGTCGGTGGTGATTTTGAATCGCTGGTGCGGTTGCTACAACCGCGCGACATGGACAAACGGGTCGGTATTCGGGATATGGACATGCAGGCTCCCGGTTTTGGCATTGGCGCCATTTCGGTTCAGCCCGACAACACGGTTGGGTTAGAAGGGGCCTTGCTGGCACCCACTACCGAGCGGAAACCGAACTATCCCTTCGATTCGGTCAGTGACTTCCCCGAAAAAGTACAGCCGATCATCAATCTGTCGGAAGATGTGCGCGAGGCAAATGGCAGCACCGATCCGGTTATTACGCCCCCTTTGTATGGCAAATGGCATGCCCTGATCAGCCGATTAAGCCTTGTACCTGACGAACAAAACTGGGTCCATGAACTGAATCAGGACCCGCGTTACCGTGTTCCGGCAGGTATGGGAACCCTTGTGGTGCAGAAAAATCAGGAAGATTACATGCGCAAAGCCTGGCAACAGATCGGGGATGTACTGTCGGCTAACCAAAAAATTCGGTTCTCGCAGTTGGCCATGCTGACCAGCATACAGCTTCATCTGAAGCATCTGGCCAGTCTGGATGATACGCTTCGGCTTGCTTTGACGGGACAGCTTCATAAAAAAGTACGAAATGGAGCCACAACGGTGCATTTTCAGGTACAGCAGAGTTTGTTGCCGGTGGCCAGCGTAAGTGGTGCTTTTCGCAAACTCGTTCGACCACGGGGACTGATGGCCAAACGATTGGAGATGAGTACGCCCGTCCGGAGTTTTACGGGTCTGATTCAGGGAATGAACACAGGAAAACTCACGGCGGCTCCTGCCAAAGTCGTTCCGTCCGAAGCGCAGACGCTGCCAGCAGAAATAGGCAAGCAGTTGGATTACAGTGCCGATGCGGTCAAAAACATTGGTGCACGGGGCAACTTTAAAATTCTTCTTCCCGGCCAGACCCAGGCCCCGATCATCCGACGAATCAACCGGGATAATGCCGTCGCGAAAGTGTTCAGAACCGCCCTGACCAATTTGCACGAGGTGATGGTCGAACAGGTTATACCCCCACCGGTTCGGCAGCCCGCAGGCATTAAAGTGATCAGCCAAACGGTGATGAATGCGCTCAATCCGCTCAATACGTTCCCGATTCGGGTGTTGCCCGGCATTACCCAGGGCACCGGAATCGTTCCGAAACTGGATCGGGTGATGGCATACCCCGATATCAGAGATGCCATGTATGAGCCGCTGGTGGCCATCAATAAAGAATTCTTTGTACCGAATCTGAACCTGATTCTGCCCAATACGCTGTCGCTGATGGTAACGAATCAGCCGTTCATTGAGGCATACATGGTCGGGCTCAATCACGAGTTTATGCGGGAACTACTCTGGCGCGAATACCCTACCGATCAGCGCGGAACACCCTTTCGGCAATTCTGGAAACCAATTGGAGATACCCAAACTGCTGCTTTACCGCCGAAAGTGCAGGCCGAAAAACAGAAGGATATTCCGCCTATAAATGAGTGGCTATTCAATGCACCGGAGAAAATCCATCTGGGCGACCATAACCATCGGCTGACGGAGGTCGAAGACGGGTTACTGGTATTGGTCATTCGGGGTGACTTGCTCAAACGCTATCCGAATACGGTTATTTATGCACAGCAGGCGCAATGGGGTACAGAGCCGGACAGCCTCAATCGGTTAGTACTGGTTGACACGACCGGTCAGGCTGTAGCCGATGGCGTTCATATCAAAAATCCGATTTATAAAGCCCAGATCGATCCAGACCTGCATTTTATCGGTTTCGATTTATCAATTCCGCAGGCTAAAGGCGACGTGAAAGAAGAAACCGCGGCCGAAAAACAACGGCTGGGTAACAACAATTTAGGCTGGTTTTTTGTGATTCAGCAGGTTCCCGGCGAACCCCGGTTTGGCCTTGATGACGAAGCTGCTACAAACCCAGGCCCGCAGAAATGGGACAACCTTTCCTGGAATACGCTCGGTAATACGCAGGAGGTGATTGACATGGGCAAACCGTTTGTCCAGCCGCTGACGGGTCAGAACCCGGATGCCGTTGACTGGAATACCCAGTCGGCAGACCTGGCTTACATTCTTTTCCAGAAACCTGTCATGGTGGCCGTTCATGCCCGCGAAATGCTGAAAAACCTTGTTGCCCCTTAATTCTTAACGCTATGAATCTGATAGATATCCAACAGAAAGCCTCACAATTGGCCGCTGAGCGGGATAAAGCGTACGGCCAGGTCGTGGAGCAATTTTACATACTGAATGCACTCGAAAAAGAAGTGACGCAGTTGAAAGCCCGTGGAAAACTGTCGGATAGTGATACCGCGATTTTGAAGCAGCGTTTAGCCGAAATCGACAGCGCTCAGCAGAATCTGGCGGAAATGAAGAAAGGCGTTCTGGAGGGTCGGACGCGGGAGTTGGCTGATTATCAGGCCATGTTCGATGCTACGCCACAAAAGCTGATCGAACAGATGCCCGACAACCTGCCGTTTGTGCTGTTTCCGGTTCGAATAGAAACCCATTTCCATTCGGAGGGCGATACGCATGAACTCTGGGTCCGGGTTTATCCGGATGAGATCACGACGTTTACGCACGAAAAAGACCTTACGGCGGATGAAATCGAGTCGGGCGAAACCTACTGGCGACAGGTTTGGGCGACCCGAACCGAAACCGACGAAGCGAGTAAACAGCAGCGGACAACCCTTTGGAATGGGTTAGCCAACCGATTTGGTGCGAACCGGGCGGCCTGGGTAGCCCGGCAAACACAGCCGACTAACTGGTCGGCGCAATGGCGAACCCTGTCCGAACTGCTTCTGAAACCGCAGAATACGCCCAAATCTCAACCCTGGACGCAGGCCCCCCACACGCGGCTGATGCCGAATCAGTTTGTCGTCATGGCTTTCTCGGGTGTACGGAAAGTGCTGGAAACGGTTGGAAATCCCATCCCCGACTATCTGGTGATGGGGCCTGATCCCCTACAGATGGAATCGTCGTTCGGGCGCGATGCCGATAATAAACTGGTATACAGTAGGGAAATGGCGTGGCTGTTCGATTTCGACGAGGCCCTGGCTGTGGGTATGGCAGTTAAAATGACGTTGCCAAGTCCCTGGTTTCAGAGAGGGTTTGATCGGTTAGTAGTGTTGGGTGTCCGGTTCAGTACTGACGCCGTGCAGAATCAACAGCTCCTGGAAGAACTGGTTCAGAATCACAATTACTCTGCCGAAGGAATTAGTATTCTCCCGCAGGGTACACCTACCAACAACACTGACAAAGCGACGGCAGGGCCTTCAGCATCGATCGATCGCCAGCAGGAAGTAGAAGAAAATACTCCCTATTTTTCGCCAGTCGACGATTACTACCAACAGTCAGATGGTCAGCGGTTTGCCGAAGCGTTAGGTGTCAGTAATGAGTCGGTTTCTTTTGTGCCCAATGCGGGCTGGAACGATGTTCGGGAGGCATTGGCCATGAATAATGCGCTCTGGCCTGCCACCTGGGGGCTGTTCCTGAATGACCTGCTGAAGCCGTTGGTCAGTCGGTCGCGCCAGGCGCTGGCCCGGCAGTTTTTCACCGAATTCGTGACGGGGAGGGGAGGGTTGCCCGCCATTCGGGTAGGTAATCAGCCGTATGGGTTGCTGGTGACAAGTGACTTTAATAGTTGGCAATTTACCGACGCCGAGCTGGGTACCGATAAAGATTTCTGGATGAAATTGCTGGCTATTCTACAGCAGCTACAAAGCCAGTGGGAAACACTTCGTCCGCAGGTGGCCTTTGCCGGAAAGGAGGGAAGTAATCCCGAAAACCTGATGAACATACTAGGCCTACAGGCTTCGTCGGTGGTCTTTCATTCCCGTAAGGCCGTGACAGATAGCTATGCCTGGAATTACCTTAACTTCCGGACGTTAACACCCCAGACCGTAGGACTTTGGGGTAGATTGCAACGGGCTAAAGAACAGCAATTTACGGCCTTAGGATTCAATGCGGCTACGGATTTTCTACTCAAAAAGCTGATTTTTCAGTCAGCCACCGATGCGTTGAATGGCCCAGTTATCGATGCAGATCCGCGAACCCCGCTGTCGGAAACGGCGTTGATTCAGCCATTCAATGGGACCGATAATTACATGGACTGGCTGCTGACGAGTGATTTGCAGACGATCAGAAATGGTCAGTTTCTGGATGCGAATAACCAGCCGGTTGCTGCGCCCAAAGCACTTTTGTATCAGCTTCTTCACCGAGCCTATCTGGAAGAATTCGGGCAACGGATTGCCGACTGGCTCGTTGATCAGCGATTCCTTCAGGACCTGCCTGTTGAGGGCCAGATACAGAATATGGAAGGACGGCAGGATATCACGAAAGCCGATTATTTTCAACTGGATGCGGCCAAACTCCGACTTTCCCAAACAGCCATGCCCGTTGGCGAATATATACGTACATTAATTCCCAAACCGGGCGAGCCTTACAACGGCCCCACCGAGATGTTGCCTTTGATGGGCGTGATCGACGCATTACGCACGCTTCGCGGTTTGCCTACTGCCCGGCTGGAACGGCTGTTTGCCGAACACCTTGATTTGTGCAGCTACCGCCTGGATGCCTGGCAAACCGGACTTTTCGCGCGTCGGCTCTTTAATCTCCAGCATACCGAAAAGAACGAATACCTGCGAAAAGGTACGTATCTGGGTGCGTATGGATGGGTCGAAAACCTAAGACCCAACACTACCAAAACGGGTTTTCCGCAGGATCAATACCCGGCCCCGCTTCAGGACTCCAAAAACAAAACGATTTACGAAGATGCCGCCAATGGAGGGCATATCCAGACCCCCTCGTTGCGTCATGCGACAACGGCTGCCCTACTTCGTAACGCGTATCTCTCCCACGGGGATGATAACGCACAGTTTGCCGTCAATCTGTCGTCGGAGCGGGTTCGGCAGGCGCTGAGTTATCTGGACGGAATTCGGAATGGGCAGGAGCTGGCGGCTTTGCTGGGGTATCAGTTTGAGCGTGGTCTGCACGATCGGGGCTTGTTGCTGAACCAATATATTTACGTTTTGCGTGATCGGTTTCCGTTGACAGCAAAACAGTTAACGCCCGTTCCTGACAATGCCCCGCAGGAAGTCGTGGAGGCCCGTAATGTGATTAATGGTTATGACTTGCTGGACTACGCCCGCTCTCATCCGACTCTTCAGGGAATAGCCAGTCTGCCAGCCGACGGAACGACTGAAAAACAGGCCATTCTGGACGAATTGAATCGACTCACCGATACACTCGACGCCATCGCTGATCTGTCGTTGTCGGAAAGTGTATTTCAGGCGGTTCATGGCAACTACGACCGGGCGGGCGGCATGATGCAGGCTATTTCGGAAGGGAAAATGCCCGCGACTCCCGAAATCGTCGACACGCCCCGCAGTGGCACGGCCATTACGCATCGGGTAGCCGTTTGTTTGCAAACCGATGGGGTCGATGATCAGCATCCGGCCTGGAGCGGTCCGGCTTCGCCCCGCAGCAAAGCGAATCCGTTTGTCAACTATTGGCTTGGGCAGCGGCTTCCACAGGCCGCGTCTATCCAGTTTCAGTGCCAGGCTGGGGCGGTAGATGACATACTGTCGTTCGCTCAATTTTCACTGCAACCCCTTGACCTGGTCCTGATGACTGGGTCTGAGCTGGGTGCGCTTTCGTCGGAAATCGAGCGGTGGCTGACGTTCCAGATTCGGCAGAATTTCAACATTTCGGATGGGCAACTCATTACGTTTGATTTTCATAAAGCCGGAGCAAACGGTGTATCGTTTGCGGTTTTACTGCCACTGTTGCGTTCCCTGAAAAAGATCGTGACAGAAGCCCGGCCGCTTCATGCACTCGACTTTTTTCCACAAACACAATCCTATCTCGAAGGTGTTGCGAATCCATCGGGCTATCAGGATTTAGCTACCTGTAAAACGGACCTGGAAGCGTCTAGTGTAGAACTGAATGCGCGCGCGTCGAACCTGAAAACGGCTGCTGATCAGCTCAGCACCGAGATCGCAACGGCCCGGACGAACCAACTGACCAGCGTAGCTTCGGGAACGCTAAATACGGTTCGGGCAGCTTTGCTGGCAATTGCTGATTACGGCTGGAGCGATGCCCTGCCCACTTCGACGGATGCTACGTCGCTGCCCATTGCCGACGCTTTACTCGCTCAGGCACAAGGCATGGTCAGTTCTATTCAGAAGCAATTGGCAACCGTTGACTTTACTGGTTTTGAGACGATTAGCCCGGATCAGCAACTAGATCGTTGTCGGGATGTGGCTCGTCGGGTATACGGACAATCGTTTAGCTGGATTCCTCGATTTCTATTTCAAAACCAGAGTCAGCTGGACGATGCGCTTGAGCACAGTAAAGAGATGCTCAGCGGTGAACCGGAACTGGTTATGGAAAACTGGCTACAGAGTGTGGCGCGTGTCAGGCCCGAGATGGAAAATGTGGAAACGCTGGCCCTGCACCATGACTTGTATCAGGATCAGCCGTTCGAGCTTACCCCCTTGCAATTGCCCTGGGTATCGGGTGAGAAATGGGTCGGCGAAACCTTCTCCGAATCGCAACGAAATCAGGAGCGAATGTCGATTGTAGTACACCAGGCCCCGGCCGATATGACCCTACCGCAGGCGGGCTGGTTACTGGACGAATGGACAGAGTTGATCCCGACGGACCAGGAAACGACCGGTATCGCTTTCCATTATAACCGCCCCAATGCCTCGCCACCACAGGCCATTTTACTGGCAGTGCCACCCGTATTGACTGGTAAATGGACATGGGACGAACTGGTTGGTATTCTGTACGATACGCTCGAACGGGCCAAACGCCGGGCGGTTGAACCCGATATGCTGACGACAACCGGCTATTTTCAGATACTTCCGGCTGTTCTGAATGATTTTTCTACCGGTGGCCTGTCCACGATTTTTACGAAAGGGAGTACGTTACTGAAAAATTAACTGCGTTATTGCCATGGCCGATATCGATAATTTACGTCCTTTATTTTTTCAGTTGCCTCCGTTTCGCCCGGCCATTAAAGGCTGGAATCGGCTGGAAGGCCGTCCGCGTCAGGCTGACTTCGAACGCAGTCTGCGTGCCGAAGTACGCGATCCACTCTGGATGCTTACACGGCAGTGGCAATTTGGCGAGTTTATCGGCGAAGATGCCGGTTCACCCATCGACGCCCGAATGCTCACCCACCAGACGTACCTGAATCGGTATGCCGTTAAGGGAGGACCCGCTCAGCCACTACCCAACGACATCCCGCTCGAAACCCGCGTTGAGCGCGAAGCCTGGCCCGATGATCTGGGCAGTCAGGTACGTACTGGACGATATTTTGAAAAACTGCTTCGGAAACAAGGCGTGTTTTCCACCAAAAATGCTCACCTGACGCAGTATCCTATTCGAGCGGATGAGCCCAACCCGACTTATGACAAAGACACTGATCAAACCCGCGAAGCCGTAGCTGGTAAAATCATCAATGGCGGGTTATTGGTCAAGGCTATTCGCGATGGCTCATATGCGAACTGGGTGGATTTGACTACGACCTCAGTAGCTGATCGGACAAAACAGAAAGATGCGGGCAACGAACTGATTGCCTGGTTGAGCCAATTTAGTTCGCAGCCACTTTCTGACGCCGACAACGCCTGGACGGGTGCGAATCTGGAATATCAGTTTGCCTGTGCCGCTGATGATGATTCCAATGGATTTGAGGTCGTGTTGCAGGCGGAGCAGTATGAAAACGGCCAACTGGACTGGTATTCGTTTGATGTGGATATCGACAATAAGCTTGAGGCACCTGAAGGGGACACGATTGAACCGATAAAATCGCTGGATGAGTGCCTGTCGTTTATTCCGGCTCCCGTGTCGTTTCAGGGAATGCCCAACCCGCGTTTCTGGCAGATGGAAAGTGAACGGATTGAATTTGCACAGATGGACGTGAATACCACCGATGTCATTAAGTTGATTATGACCGAGTTCATGCTGCTCTACAGCAACGACTGGTGTGTTTTTCCGTATGAGCGTAAAATTGGGTCGCTGTGTAACATTCGGGGATTAGTGGTTACCGATGTATTCGGGCAACGGACGAACATCAGGTCCGCCGGGTCTACGATCGATCATGAATGGACACGCTGGAGCTTCTTCAGACAGCACGCAAAGGCTGATGTATCGGTTGAGCTGTCGTTTCTGCCCCCCGCGCTGGGTAAACCCGCAGAAAGTCAGCCCATCGAAAAGGTTAACTTTATCCGCGATGAGATGTCGAACATGGTGTGGGCCATTGAATCGGTGATTCCGTCGCCGTTGGGACGAGGAGTTAATGGCTATGAAACAGCACTGGCTGCGCAAAATGCCACCCTGCCGCCACCCATTACGTTGTTACCCACTGCGGCAAAAATCCGGTATATACTCGGGACCAGTGTGCCCTACAACTGGATCCCGTTCATCCCCGTTCATGTGCCCAACAATAACCGGGATATTCAACTCCAGCGGGCTCGCATGCCCGATTCGGCGGCTTTGTTCAAAGGAGAAATTCTGGATGAAACCGCGCCGTATCTCATCCACGAAGAAGAAGTTCCCCGCTCGGGCAAGCTCATTACCCGGACCTACCAGCGAACCCGGACACCAGAGGGAAATGTAGCGCTGTGGGTTGGCCGCAAAGCGACTGTTGGACGAGGAGAGGGAAGCAGCGGCTTAGGCTTCGACCAATTGATGGATTTGGACGGTTGAATCATAAGGTGACTTTGTGAGCAATCAATACGGGCAACTGCCCAGGGTTTCAATTGGAGCCATACCACGGTTTTCGTTGAAGATCGGGATCGGTGCATACGGAAGAGTACAGGAAGGTTCGTCAGGGTTAAGTTGTTTTTTTGTGAGCAAATTTCCCTGACCTTAGCCATGCAACGTTTTTCTCACCTACTGGCCTTTAGCCGTTTGATGGTTAAGGGTTGGCCTCCGGTCGTAAGCCGACCAATTCCTGGTAAACGGATTGTGCTGACATTCAATTTAGCTATTCTGACGCTGGTTTCCGTTGGATTAGCCCAGCATGGATTCGCCCAGCCGAAACTGGAAACGGGCGGCCAGACACCAATGCCCGCAACGTGGATCGACAAAGACACGGGGCATAAACTCATGCGGCTGACCACAATCGGCGGAAGCAACGAAAGTTTTTATTTTCACAACAACCCCTTTGTGCGTGAGCTGGCGGGCGAAGGCGACAAAATGGTGTTTTACCATGCCGATGCCAATGGCCGCCAATTGTATACGGTTAATCTGAAAACGGGTCAGGCTGAACCGTTAACAAAGTCGCTCATGCAGAAAGGTGGAGAGATCGTTGCCCCCAAACGACGAGAGGTGTTCTACCAGAGCCGCGACAGTGTTTTTGCTACCCATATCGACACGAAAAAAACACGGCTGGTTTTTGTATTTCCAGCCGATATGAAGGCGACAATCAGCACCCTCAACGCTGATGAGACCATGCTGGCCGGGAGCCGTAGTGGCGAGGAAGCCCGTGAAATACTTCGCAAATACCCCGAAAAGAAAGATTTCTTTCCCCGCATCTTCGAGGCTAAAGTTCCGCATTCGCTTTTTACGATAAACACGCAGACCGGTAAACTGACTACGATCCACGAAGAAAAAACCTGGCTGGGTCACGTGCAATTCTCACCCACAGAGCCCGATTTGCTGATGTTTTGTCACGAAGGCCCGTGGCATCTGGTAGACCGGATCTGGACCATCAATGTGAAAACGGGTGCGGTCAAATTAAGGCACAAACGTACCGTCGATGGCGAGATTGCTGGTCATGAGTTCTTTAGCCATGATGGGAAAACCATTTGGTTCGATTTGCAGAAACCCCGTAGTGTAACATTTTTTCTGGCTGGAACGGACCTGAATACAGGCCAGGAAAAGCAGTACGAAATGACCCGAAATGAGTGGTCGATTCACTTCAACATATCGCCTGATCAGACGCTGTTTGCTGGCGATGGGGGCGATCCGGGGCAGGTAGCGAAAGCAACCGATGGCATGTGGATTTACCTGTTCAGACCAGCAGGCGACAGGTTTCGGGCCGAACGACTGGTCAATATGAAACACCACAACTACAAGCTGGAACCCAACGTCCATTTTTCGCCGGATGGGAAGTGGGTTATTTTTCGGGCCAATTTTGAGGGCGAAAGTCAGGTATATGCGGTAGAAATCGCCAGGACAAATTCTTAAGGGTACATGAATGATCAGGGTGAGAGGACGGGTGATTTCTTAAAAATGAAAAAATACATACTAAACGTTCTGGCAATTGCGGTTCTATTGGGCGGAGTCTCGATTAGCCAGGCACAACCTACGTTGTCGGTTAACAGCCAGCAGGCCAAACCCTGGACATACTGGTGGTGGATGGGCAATGCCGTCAACGAAAAAGACATTACCCAACTCCTCGAACAGTTTGCGAAGGCAGGACTGGGAGGGGTGCACATTATCCCGATCTATGGCGTTAAAGGCTCCGAAAAGCAGTTCATTCCGTTTCTGAGTGAACGCTGGCTGGCTGTTTTCGCGCATACCGTTCGGGAAGGAAAGCGATTGGGCATGGGCGTTGACCTGACCACGGGTACGGGCTGGCCGTTTGGTGGGCCAGGGATTTCGACCGAAACGGCTGCAAAGGCCTGGAAGGTTGACAATGGCAAACTGACAACGGTATTGACCAAACAGCAGGTCAAGCGACCTGCGCCCGGAGGACAGGGGCTGGTGATCGATTATTTTAGTAAATCGGCCATTGAGCAATACGTAAAGCGGTTCGATTCGACGCTGGCTCATCTAAACGAGAAACCGCGAGCGGTCTACAACGACTCGTATGAAGTCTTCGGCGCGAACTGGACGGATAATTTCCTCACTGAATTTAAGAATCGACGCGGCTACGATCTCAATAGTCAGTTAACGGCCTTTCTGGATACCAACCAAACCGAGAGCAGCATCCTTGTTCATCAGGACTATCATCAAACGCTGTCTGAATTAATACACGATGGATTCACGAAGGGATGGGCCGATTGGGCACATACCCATCGCTATCAGGTTCGTAATCAGGCACATGGTTCGCCCGGAAATTTGATCGATCTCTACACCGAAGCCGATATTCCCGAAACGGAATCGTTTGGCTCGAGCCGGTTCCCGATTCCTGGCCTTCGCGTCGATGAAAACTACGAGGTCGACCGATTCGGCACACCGAATCCACTGGCCATGAAGTTTGCGTCATCGGCGGCTAATCTGGCCGGTAAACCGTTAGTCAGTTCAGAAACGGGAACGTGGCTGGCGAATCATTTTCAGGTATCGCTGTCGCAGGTAAAGCCGCAGGTCGATGAGTTATTTACGGCCGGGATCAATCACGTTTTTTACCATGGTATCCCGTATTCACCACCCGCCGAAGCCTGGCCCGGCTGGCTGTTTTATGCCTCGACCAACTATGGCCCTACGTCGCATTTCTGGCCGCATCTGCCGTTGCTGAACCGCTATATTGAACGCTGCCAGACCCGGTTGCAGGCCAGTAAGCCCGACAATGATGTGCTGGTTTATTTTCCCATTCATGATTTGTGGGCTACGCGGGCTAAATCGGCAGGAGGTATTCACCAGTTGGAAGTGCACCATGTGGAGCAATGGTTGTTACCGCAACCGTTCGGGCAATTGTGTGAGCAACTGCTTCAGCGTGGCTATTCGTTCGATTATGTCTCGGATAACCTACTCAAGAGTCTGACTGTCAATAAGCAGGGCGTTCGGAGTACCAGCGGGGCTACCTATCCGGTTATTCTGGTGCCCCGAAGCACGTATCTGCCCGAGCAGTCACTTCGGGAGTTGGAGCGTCTGGCCCGGCAAGGGGCACGTATTGTGTTTGATGGAAAATTGCCTGAACAGGCACCCGGTTTCCAGAATCACACAGCGCGATCTGCCGAGGTAAAACGGCTTGGAAATACGCTCCGGCAACTGAAGTCTGTTGCCGTCAGCCCCGACGTGTTTGGAACACTCAATCAGTTGGGCGTTCGCGTTGAACCCTGGGCTGCAGAAGAGCTTTCGTTTATCAGGAAGCGGCAGGCCGATACGACCCAGTATTTTATCACGAATCTGAACAATCGCTTCCGCCAGAACTGGATCACGCTGTCGGCATCGGGGCGAGTGAGCCGATATGACCCATTAACCAATCAGACGAATTGGCTGCCCATCAGGAAGGGGCAGAGTGGAAAAAATGAAGTATTCCTGCAACTGGAGCCAGGACAATCGTACTTCGTCAATGTGAGTCCGGGTAAAGCGATAGATATGGCCAGCCAAAAGGCAGTGGCCGACCGCTCGACCGGCAAACCCATTGGCTTGCAGAATCCCTGGCAGGTGCAGTTTTTGCGCGGTCGTCCGGCTTTAACGGCGTCGGTAACAGTACCGAACCCTGCATCCTGGATAACGCTGGCCGATTCTGCCGGTTATTTTTCGGGTACCGCCCGCTACAGCACGACCTTCGATTTGCCAGCCGATAAATCGGGTTCACAATCGTATCATCTCGATTTGGGCGATGTGCGGGAAGTGGCTGAAGTGCGGCTCAATGGCCAGCCGCTCGGAATAGCCTGGTGTATACCATTCCGACTGTCAATACCAGCCAATCGACTGAAACCAACTGGTAATCTGCTGGAAATTGATGTTACAAACCTGTCGGCCAACTACATGCGGCTTTATGATCGCCAGAATCCGGGCTGGAAAAAGTTTTATGACATCAACATCGTGGATATTCGATACAAACCCTTCGACGCTACCCGCTGGGACGCGTTACCATCTGGCCTGTTGGGGCCCGTGACGCTGACACCCGTCAGCGCGGCATCAGGACAGTAGATTTCAAGACATGACGGGTTCTGATTCAGAACCCGTCAGAACCAGATGAATCGTTTTTCCTGGATTAAGTTTTCTTGTGCTCTTTCCGCCTTTGGCGAATTGTATACCAATGCAATTAGAGTGCGATTGCGTATCGTAGTTTTGTTTCTCGTAGGGAGTTTCTCCGGTTTGGCTCAGTCGCAGAATTGGGTTGAGACGGCTCCCGGCATCTGGAAATTGTCGGTTGGTAAACCCGAAGCGTATAATTTACTGACCGCTGCCGAATCGAAACCCAATACTGAAGCATTGACCAAATTGGGCAAAACGGGCTTTCCAATTGCTAAAGACGATATTTCGGTGCGGGTAGAAGGTGGTAAAACGTACCTGCGTTTACCGCTTGACCGGGGAGAGCAGATTTTTGGTTTTGGACTGAATTTTCAGACCGTTCATCAACGGGGCAAAATTCTGCAATTGCACATGGACCATTACGGCAACAAAGATAATGGTCGTACGCATGCGCCGGTTCCGTTTTATGTGTCGTCGAAAGGATACGGCGTGTTTGTGAACTCTGCCCGATACATCAATGTCTATGCCGGTACCGCCGTTCGTCAGGATAGCAAAAACCCGCCAAAAGTGCAGGATCGAAATACAGATAAAACCTGGGAAGCCCGGCCATATTCCGATGCCGTTGAGATGCTGGTGCCTGCCGAAGGGGTTGATCTGTACGTATTTGGCGGCCCGACACCGATGGATGCCGTTCGCCGATTCAACCTGTTCAATGGAGGAGGCTGTTTACCGCCACGCTGGGGCCTGGGTTTTACGCAGCGGGTAAATCGGCTCTACTCGGCCGACGATGTGCAGAAGGAAGCTCAGGAGTTTGAAGACAGAAAATATCCACTTGATTTTATCGGCCTGGAACCGGGCTGGCAGAGTAAATCGTATCCCTGCACATTTGAGTGGGATAAAGGCCGTTTTCCGCAGCCCGGTCTGTTTGTCAAAACCATGCTGGACAGGGGTATTCGGATCAATTTATGGACAAATCCGTATGTATCGCCCGAGGCATCGATCTATCCAAAAATCGCCCCTTATACGGGTTCTCACACGGTTTGGGTAGGCGCGGTACCCGACCTAACCATGCCGCAGGCACGGGAAATTTTCTGGGGGAAGTTTGCCAGCGACCATATCGATATTGGTGTGAGCGGCTACAAGATTGATGAAATCGACGGGTATGATTTTTATCTCTGGCCCGATGTGGCTACGTTTCCGTCGGGATTGAGTGCTGAACAGATGCGGCAGACCTACGGCTTGCTGGTGCAAAAACAAAGCGCCGATCTGTTTCACCAGCGAAACCAGCGAACCTATGGGCTGGTTCGGGCATCCAATGCCGGTGGTTCATCGCTGCCCTACGTTATTTACAACGACTATTACAGCCACGAAGACTTCATCACGGCCCTGATCAACAGTGGGTTTGCGGGTGTTCTCTGGACGCCGGAAGTACGGGCTTCCAAAACGAGCGAAGAATGGCTCCGCCGATTTCAGACCGTTTGTTTTTCGCCGATGGCCATGATCAATGCCTGGGCCAGTAGCACCAAGCCCTGGTCGTTTCCCGACGTAGCAGAACAGATCAAAGAGATCGCACAGTTGCGGATGAAGATGATGCCATACTGGTATACCGAATTCGCGAAATACCATTTCGAAGGCACCCCGCCATTCCGGGCAATGAATCTGGAGGACGGTTTTCAGACAGAGGCAAAAAAAGAGGTCCTGACGGCTAGTCTGGAAGAAAATCCCTATGCAGAAGCAGTCAGTAAAGAAATTAAGGATCAGTATATGGCGGGTGAATACCTGCTGGTTGCCCCGTTGTTTACCGGACAGACAACGCGTAAAGTTATTCTTCCGAAAGGGAAATGGTATGATTTCTACACCGGCAAGTTCGCTGGTGATGGCGAAGTAATTACGGTTACGCCGGGACTGGACAAGATTCCGGTTTATGTAAAAGATGGCGGTATTATTCCGATGATGCCACCGCTGTTGCATGCGCCAAAGCCAGACCAGAAGATTGATCTGGAAATTCGGCATTACGGCGAAAAACCAGCCCAGTCACGGCTTTACGACGACGATGGTGAGACGTTTAATTACGAGAAAGGTCAGTATGTCTGGCGAATAATTACTGTTGAGCGGCAGAAAAATGGTCAGTGGAAAGGTTTGGTATCGAACCCGGAAAAAGGGAAGCCTGATACGATCGGTAAGGTAACCTGGCGGTTTATGACCAGCCCGTGAGAGCCAATTCCTGGCTGACGATTTGCTGATACAGGCCCGAACTGACGGCGGATCAGAGCAACCAGTACAGCAACGCGGGTGTGATCAGGACGAATAGCAGGATGAGGGCAAATACAGCCTGTTGACGTGAAGAATAGCTGACATAACGGCTATTCCCTGCCAACAGATTCATCAGTTCGAGTATCCAGTGACGCAAGGCAGAAAAGAGGCTTAAAGTTGAATTCTGACAAAGGTATAGGATTGATTTACTGAGCTATATTATCTTATTGTTAACCTTATTGTGGTCATTCAGATAATTCTATAGAAAAGGTAAGTGATAAAATTAGTTATAATTCACTACGGCTCCGATTCGTGTATTGGGGAGTAATACGCAGAGTCAATCAGTAGGTAGTCGCAATAAAAGTGAACCTGCCCCGCGCCTGTAAATAGAGGTGACATGAAGCTAAAGGCCGCAGATCTGTCAATAATTACAATATAAAATAAAAATAGTTTAAGCAGGAGGGTGCGGGAGTGTCAGGCGGATGGTGTCAAGCAACTTTGTATTGGAGTAGTCCTTAGTACTACGGCCGTATAACCTAACTGATACACTAACTAAATTAATTCTGACCTCATGCTGAAATTTACTCAGTTAGCCAGGCTACTGTTGCTAACCGTTACATTACTGATGAGCGGGGGCGTCATGGCCCAGGTCATCACTGGAGTTGTTACCTCTTCCGACAGAAATGAAGGAATTCCGGGTGTCAACGTGGTGCAGAAAGGGGCGAGTAGCGGAGCCGTTACCAATGCCAAAGGAGAATATACGCTTCGCTTATCGAGTGCTGGTTCATCTACATTGACTTTTTCGTTCATTGGCTATATCACCCAGGAGGTGGTTGTAGGAAATCAGGGCGTAATATCGGTAAAGCTGGAGCCCGACAACCGGTCGCTTAACGAAGTCGTCGTGATCGGTTACGGTACGGCCCGAAAAGCGGACGTTACAGGTGCTGTCGCTTCATTCGATACGAAAACGATCGAGCAACGGCCCATCCTACGGGTCGATCAGGCACTCGTCGGGCAGATGGCGGGTGTGCAGGTCAAGCAAACGAGTGGTGGTCTGGGCAAAGGCTTTAGTATTCAGGTGCGCGGTAGCGGTTCGATTACGGCGGGCAACGAACCCCTCTATGTGATCGACGGTTTCCCACTGGCAACCGCAGCCCCTAACTCGGCCGGTAACTTTAGTTCCGGAAACCCGCTGGATAACATCAACCCCAATGATATTGAGTCGATTCAGGTACTGAAAGATGCGGCCTCTGCCGCTATTTATGGCTCAAGAGCGGCCAATGGCGTGGTGCTGATCACAACCAAACGCGGGAAGCAGGGCAAGGCCAGCATCACGATCAATACCTACGCGGGTTTTATGGAGCGGACCCGCAAATTAGACATGCTCAGCGCCGACGAATGGGTCGACCGGTCGACCGAAATGATTAACGCCCAGTGGGTAGCGTCGGGAACAGGCCGAACGGCGACACAGACCAACGAACAGCGTCGGGTCATTCTGGGTCTGCCAGTGGGCCAGGTAAATACGAGCTTCATGACCGATGATCGCTGGGCGCAGCCAGGACATCCCGGCCTCAACTACATTGACTGGCAGGATCAGGCTTTCCGAAAAGGATTTGTGCAAAATCACCAGATTTCGGCTAGTGGCGGTACCGACAAGGTGCGGTATTATGTTTCGGGCAACTACGCCAATCAGCAGGGTATGATTATCAACACCAACTACACGGCTTATTCGGCGCGGGCAAATGTGGAGGTGAATGCCACCAGCAAACTCAAGCTGGGTCTTAATTTGTCGCCAACGTATTCGATTAACAATGATCCTGGAGTAGAGGGGAAAGACAACATTCTGCACCAGCTGGTCAGTATGACACCCGTGCAGGAAGATACGATGGGCATTTATCCCAACGTAGGCAACAATGGACAATACCGCTGGAGCGTATCGACAAATAGCCCAATTGGCAAACTCCAGAATGTAATCGGCGAAACCAAACGCTTCCGGACGCTGGGTTCAGTATTTGCTGACTACCAGATTCTTAACGGCTTGTCGTTCCGGACATCGGTGAATCTGGACAATACCGATAACAGTTCGAAATCCTATAATCCATATTTAATTGCGAGTACACTAGCCACGAGACTGGCCCAGCTCACGACGTTAACCAGTGGTTCGTATAGCAGCTACCGGAAACGGACGTTCGTTAACGAGAATACCCTGTCGTATGCTACCACATTCCAGAATCGACACAACCTTTCCCTGCTGGGTGGTTTCTCCTACAACTCCGGTAAACTGGAATCGGTAGCCCTCAATTCGAACGGTGGATTCAGCAGCAATGTCATTACCACGCTCAATGCGGCCAATGGGGTAACAGGCAATACGAATGAGTCGCGAAATGTCCTGATATCGTATTTTGGCCGTGTTCAATACAATTACTCGGAGAAATATCTGCTCTCCGCCAGTATCCGGCGCGATGGATCGTCCCGGTTCGGATCGAATACGCGCTGGGGGCTTTTCCCATCAGCGTCGTTGGGCTGGCGGATTTCAGAGGAGTCGTTCATGAAAGGCATCACGCCGATCAACGACCTGAAGTTACGGGCCAGTTTCGGAACGGCGGGTAATTACAACATTGGCGATTACAGCACATTACCAACCCTGGCTACGGCTAACTATACCTTTAACGGCGCGAATGCCATTGGTCAGGCTCCCAGCGGAGTGACAAACCCCGACCTTACCTGGGA
This sequence comes from Spirosoma endbachense, assembly GCF_010233585.1. Taxonomy (NCBI): domain Bacteria; kingdom Pseudomonadati; phylum Bacteroidota; class Cytophagia; order Cytophagales; family Cytophagaceae; genus Spirosoma; species Spirosoma endbachense. Next base: position 2,125,096 of record NZ_CP045997.1, on the reverse strand, counting down.
AACCTCCGAAACAGTTGACTTTGGCCTCGATGCGACGGTGCTCAATAGCCGCCTGAGCTTTTCGTTCGACATCTATAATAAGCTGAATAAGGGGTTATTGCTGAATGTTCCGATTCCGGGCGCAACGGGTTTCTCGTCCTATTTAAGCAATGCGGGTAGCGTTCGTAATCAGGGCTGGGAATTTGAACTGAACAGCCGCAACACGACCGGTGATTTTAAATGGAATACTTCGTTGAATCTGAGCCATAATGCCAACAAAGTGGAAGCGCTGGCGGGAGGGCAGGAGCAGATTCTGATTCCATCGTCGTTCGATGTGTCGCACTCGCTGTTGCGCGTTGGTGAACCGCTTTATAGCATCTATGTGGTAAGACAGATCGGCATTCTGTCGCAGCAGGACATTGATGGCAAAGCCGCCGTATTTGGATCAGAAACGGCGGGCGATCCGAAATATTTCGATGCTAACGGCGATGGCGTAATTGATGCGAATGACCGGGTTATTGTTGGTCATCCCAATCCCAATTACGTCTGGGGGATTACGAATAATTTCCGTTACAAAGGCTTCGACCTGTCGGTACTGGTACAGGGTCAGAATGGAGGTTCTATCTATTCATTGCTGGGTCGGGCATTGGGTCGCACCGGACAGGGTTTCACCGACAATGCGCTCGGTACCTACCGCGATCGGTGGCGCTCTGCCGAGAACCCAGGAGCGGGTATTGTTAGTAAAGCCTATTCGACATTTGGCCGGATCAAAAATACCGACTGGCTGTATTCGTCTGACTACGTGCGGGTTCGCAACATCACGCTGGGTTACGATCTGAAAACGATCGTGAAATTGCCCCAGCTCCAGGGTGCCCGTATCTACGTGACAGCCGAAAACTTTTTTGGGTTCGATAAATACAAAGGCGGCTTTAATCCTGAGGCTTCCAACACCGATTTGAGTGGAAGTTCGTCGTTCCCTGAAGCGGGCGATTACGGTGGTTTGCCGCTTCCCCGCTCCCTTGTTTTCGGATTGAATGTAACGTTCTAACCAGCCTTAAAACCATGAAAAATACAGCATTATATATAGTAGCGCTTCTGGCCGTGCTGGCCTCCTGTACCGGCGATTTGAATCAGGTGCCGATCTCATCGGCTACGACATCGACGTTTTATTCGCAGACTAACGATTTTTTGCAGGCCAGTAACGCCATCTACAGCGATCTGAGAGGCTATCCGGATCGGCAACTGAATCTCTCCGAAACCCGCTCCGACAACCTATACGCCGTTTCGGATGGGGGCGTTCGCGACTGGGAAGGCATCAATAGTTTCCAGAAAAGTATCGCGGGTAATGTTTATGTATCGGAAGCCTGGTCGACCAATTTCAATGGAATCTACCGGGCGAATGTGCTGCTGGATCAATTGCAGAAAAATGGAAAGCTGATTACGGATGTTAGCCTGAAAACCCGACTGGAGGCCGAAGCTAAATTCTTACGGGCGTTTTTCTACTTCGATCTGGTACGTTTTTTCGGTAAGGTGCCCATTATCGATCATCCCGTTACGGCCAACGAAGCCCTGTCGATTCCACGGAGTCCCGTAAAGGATGTATACACGCTCATTCTGTCGGACCTGACTTTTGCGGCAACGAATCTGCCCGAAACCTATGCCGCTGCCGACAAAGGCCGGGCAACGAAGTATGCTGCCAAAGCGGCTCTGGCGCTGGTGTATATGACCCGTTCGGGACCCACCTACGATATTGAAGGGCCTGGCCTGGGCCTGAACGAATGGTCGCAGGCGTTAACGGTGCTGAATGAAATCATTGCGAGTGGTAAGTTTTCATTCATTACGCCTTTCACCAACATTTTCTCGTTCACGAATGAAAATAACGCTGAGGTTATTTTTGATGTACAGTATGCCAATGGGCTTACTCCGGTAGTAGGGGGCACGTTTCCCTGGGTTCTGGTGCCCGATACCTGGTTTCAGTCTAACGGGAAAGCAACTCAGGGCGGGCTAACGATTCGCCCGGTATCGGTCGATTTGCTGAATGCTTACGCGACTGCTGATACACGGAAAGCATTTACCATTCAATCGGGTTATACCTACAATGGCGTGGCTGAAACCCGGTCGTTTGTCAAGAAATACGTTGATCTGACCAAGGTACCGACCAATAACCGACTCGACTGGCCTATCAACTTCATTGTCTATCGCTATACGGACATACTGATGCTAAAGGCTGAGTGTATTTTACGGGGAGCGACGGGCGGCACGCAGGCCGATGTGGATGCCATTGTCAATCAGGTACGGGTTCGGGCGGGTTTGCCTGCCATCACCAATGTGACCTTGTCGCAGCTGTTGCAGGAGCGCCGGAAGGAGTTTGTTGGCGAAGGGTCCCGCTGGCATGATCTGGTCCGAAGCGGCCAGATTGAAGCAATCATAACGGCCTGGATTGCGGCCGAAGATACCCAGAAACAGATGCAGCCATTCCAGAAAAACTATATCATCTATCCGGTGCCACAGGCTGAACTGGACACAAAACCTGGTTTATATACGCAGAACGCGGGCTATTAAGCGTGAAGTTGGTAATTGGGTAAAGGTCTACATCAGTAGACAGTCTACCCAATTACCAACTTTTCATTTGTTAAATGACCAACTATAACCCATGATCCTCTTCTTTTCGCTCTTGATTTTGCTGTCGAACAGTCTGACTGCACCGGAGCCACTGCCCTGGGTGAAGCAGGTTGGAGCGCAAACGATACCTACCCAAAAGACGGTGTTTAAAACTGAAGACTATGGCGCAGTAGGCGATGGGAAAACGCTCGAAACGAAAGCAATTCAGGCCACCATCGATGCCTGTGCAGCCAAAGGGGGAGGAGTAGTCACCTTTAAATCAGGGCAGTATGTAACGGGTTCGCTGTTCCTCAAAATGAATGTTACGTTACGACTCGACAAGGGCGTGGAATTGCTGGGAAGCCAGTCTCTGGCCGATTATCCGGAAATTGATACCCGCGTGGCTGGCATTGAAATGCGATGGCCTGCCGCACTGATCAATGTTATCGACCAGACAAACGTAGCCATTGTCGGGGAAGGGACGGTCAATGCGCAGGGGCGGGTTTTCTGGGATAGCTACTGGGCCATGCGAAAAGAGTATGAGAAGAAAGGGTTACGCTGGATTGTTGACTATGACTGCAAACGGCCCCGAACCGTGCTCGTTTCAAACTCATCGAACATCACCCTCAAGGGCATTACATTGCAGCAGGCGGGTTTCTGGACAGTGCATATTTTGTACTCCAATCACGTAACAGCCGATGGTCTGATCATTCGTAATAACATAGGTGGTCACGGACCCAGCACGGATGGCGTCGATATCGACTCATCAACCTACATTCTGGTCCAAAACTGCGATATTGACTGCAACGACGATAATTTTTGTCTCAAAGCAGGTCGCGACTGGGATGGTCTCCGCGTCAATCGGCCAACAGAATACGTGGTCATTCGCGACTGCATATCCGGAGCGGGCGGTGGGCTCATTACCTTCGGGAGCGAAACGTCGGGCAGTATACGACATGTACTTGCCCGGAATCTGAAGGCCAAAGGAACGGGCGTTGGCATTCGGCTGAAGTCAGCTATGACCCGTGGCGGAACGGTAGAGGATATTTATCTGGAACGAATTTCGATGGATGGGGTGGGTGTACCGGTTGAGGTAACGATGAACTGGAACCCGAGCTATAGTTATTCGACGCTGCCCGAAGGCTATACCGAAGCAACGTTACCTCCTCACTGGAAAGCGATGCTCCACAAAGTAGAGCCAGCCAGCAAGGGGATACCCCACTTTCGGAGGATCAACATTTCTGATCTGACTGTAACCGATGCGAAACGAGGCATTATGGCGGCAGGACTTGCCGAATCATTGCTGGAAAATTTCGCGCTGAAAAACGTGTCGATTTCGGCGGCAACGGCCGGTGAAATCAATTATGCCCAAAGCTGGAAACTCGAAAATGTACACATCACCGCCAAAGACAGCAGCCCTGTAGGCATCAAAAACAGCTCGGGAGTTAGCTTTTAACTGTATTTCAGAGCGATCCGCGCCGGATCATGTAGAACGGGTTTTTGACTTTAATGTGTTTATTATCAAGGAGTAGGGAGGCCGCAGTAAAGCCCATTGCTTCAAAATCGGTTGTAACGACGGTTATATTTAGCAATTCTTTCAGCGTTGTTTCATTGAAGGATATAACCCCGATTTCGCGACCCAGCGAGTAATTGGTTCGCCTGACTTTTTTGACCAGTTCCGAGAGATCCGTTTCTTCAATGACTACGTAAGCTGTGCCCGCATCAAGATGCTCGTCGGTAGCGTGTTCCTTGATGCTGAATTCTTTGTTGAAATTGATACAGAACGAGCGAAACCCGTGTGCAATTTCAACGGGATAGTTCCCATCGCTTGGCAGGATAAGCACCATGCGTTTGTATTTATGCAGCAGATCCTGGGCATTCTCCAGCGCTCCGCAAATGTCCTTGTCAAAGTTCTGATAGACGCTCAGCGGAGTTCCCGACAACTCAAGTACATCCTTATCAAGCAGGACCAGTTCATGGGAAGGAATCGTTTCGAGGACCTGCATGTAATCTGCTTTGTCGAGATCCTGCGTAAAATGCGGCATCACAACATAATAATTGTATTTGCCCAGATTCTTCTCGATGATTTCCTGAAAGTGATATGCGCTATAATGGTGAATCTGAAGATCGACGGTCGCTTTATCGCCGAGTGCTTTCAGGAAAGCATAATAAATGATTTTTTTATACGAGCTTAACTTGTTGAAAATGAGCAGAATTTTCAGCTTGGCAGTCGTGCTCGTTTGCACATAGTAGCCTTTTCCCTGTACAGAGGTAATGTAGCCCTGTTCCCGAAGCTCCCGATACGCCTTCTCGACCGTATCCCGAGCCAGATAATACTCGGCACTTAGTTCGCTGATGGATGGGAGTTGCTCCTTATTTTTCAATACGCCCCGTTCAATATCAGTGATGACTGATTGGACAATCTGTTTATACTTGGGCGTTTTGTCTTTCGGGTTAAACTGAAGCTTATAGAGCGGAGAGGCTGAATTGGCGTAAACATCAATAAAACCATAAGCCTGACGCCGACTGTACGTATCAGAAGGAAACTTAGCTAGCATAATCCTTGAGGTTTTAGTGATTATTCTAAGATGAACTATGCCTATTCTATATAATCTATAAATAGTAGGCAGCTATAAGCTTCCAAAGAATACTGGACAAAGCGAAAGATATGACGGACTTTTTTTATGCAATCGTTGCCGGGAACGTTGCCAGAAAAGGATAACTGCCGGAAATTGTTGTAAAAAAAATAGGTGTAGTTACATTTGGGCTCATTTGACCTACTAGTTATTGCGTAAAAATTGTAGCTGAAAATTGTATTTATCTAATAATTGGCTCTAAGTAGCGAATGTTTAAACTGCTGCTTTACAGGCGTTTTTAACGCAGCTTTGTCATAGACTGACTTAGCCAGTACGGGTAATGCGTTTGCTTAATCGCTGGAGTACTTCTGGCGTAATCGTCGAACAACGTCGTCGGCCAGTTCATCGCGCATACTATCGTAGAGCGACCAGCGGGAGGGAGCAAATAGACTGGCACTGGCCAGCGAGTGGCCATTCAGGGCACGGTCGTCGCCACTGAACGTTTGCCACTCCGTTTTCCAGTCGCGGGTTTCCCAGATGGTATCTTCCCAGCGTGTTTGTCCGGTTTGTGTGTCAATGGCTCGCAGGCGAAGTGATAGTTCGGCCCTGATTGTTCGTTGGTAGGTTGTCAGCGTGCCGCTTACTTTTTCCATAATGTCGACCTTTGTCGAGTCATTGATTTTCTTTTCGCCCACCTTGTAGGTCTGACTGCTGTATACCGTTGTCGACGATGATGATGTGTTATCGCTATAGGGCTGATAATTCGAAACCTGCATCTGTACAGCCTGATGAATCGGAAAGCCATCGCCTGCCGATTCGTCGGGGTGGTAGAGCCGCACAAATTTGGACGGCGCATCGGTCGGGTTAATCTGACGAAAAATCAGATTCTGCAATTCCTGATTATCCCCTGGACTGATTTCAGAAGTAGGTGATAAGGGTTCAACAACAACGCGCAGAATGGCGAAGGGAAGGGCATCTTCGGCTTTAGCGTGGGCCTGCCGAAAGCCGGATACCCACGACAGAGCTTTCTGATAATTGACATAGGCATCTTTAGCCGCCTGTCGATTGTCTTCCCGGTAGGCAAAAGCCTGTTCAGCCACGTCGTAGCGGTCGCCAGCAGCCAGTTGACGGATTTCCAGTTGACGATCGGCATACGAAACCGGGTAAGCCGCCAGCCAGTCGGCACAGGCAGTGCAGGTTCGGGCGTTGTCGGTAAGGGTTTGCAGCTTTTCGTATTCTGTATGAACAACTTCCCAACGGAATGCATCGGTGTTGGCCGGAGACGACAATTTCCGGATGGCCGTTTGGTGTTCTTCATAGGCACGGGCAAATGCCTGTTTCAGCACCAGTGGTGCTATAGTATAACCCCGTTTGGTTAATCCGCGCCAGCCGTTGAGCCGATGAGAGGCTTGTTTGACAGCCAGATCGAAATGGCCATGCCTAAAGGCTGTCTGGCCACTGCTACAGGCGGTTAGGACTGTAGTTATTGTAACGAAGAGTAGAAGAAGGCGAAACATAGACTAAAATACGATTTTCTGAACATTCGACAATGCACGCGGTAGTTGGTTTATCTTTGACCTATAAAATAAGCTGCTGGTTTAGAAGGTCGGTTTTCGGTTTACCGTTTCCGGCTCGTGACAGTGCAAAAAGTGGCGCTACCGGTGGCTTGCATGGATCTTATCCGAACATTATAAACCAGGTTCAACCGATCATCTATGTCGAGACACCGACGCTATCGCTCGGCCGAGAAAACACTTGGCACTTCTCCCGGTACGCTCACCTATGTAGGTGCAGAAATCGAACACGCGACCAAAATCAAACGAATCGAATATAATGCAACCGAATATCACCTGAATGACGGCAAAAAATTAAGCGAATGCCGGTTACCCGATCCTCATTCACCCTACGTCAACTGGCTTAACGTCGATGGTATTCACGAGCAGAAGGTCGTTTCCACCATTGGCCAGTCTTATCATCTGCACCCCTTACTGCTCGAAGATGTGATGAACACTGAGCAGAAGCCCAAAATTGACCTCTATGACGATACGGTGGTGTATGTAACGCTTAAGATGCTGCACCACAGCCGCCAGCGGCAGGAGATCGATGTTGAACATATAAGTCTTATTCTGGGCAAAAACTACCTGATTTCGTTTCAGGAAGAGCGTACAAACGACGTTTTTCAGCCGGTGATCGACCGCATCAAAGCCTCGTCGGGGAAGACCCGGCGCAACGGTGCCGACTATTTGCTCTATGCGCTGATGGATGTGATCGTAGACCATTACTTACTGATCACGGAACGAATTGGCGAAAAAATGGATGAACTGGAGGAGGAAATTGTGAAGGAACGTGCCAATCAGCAAACACTGGCAGTGCTCTATACCCTGAAACGCGAGCTGACCTTTATCCGCCGGACGGTTTACCCACTACGCGATATGATCGGTGTACTGCTGCGCGAAGAATCACCTCTGATTCAGCATAGTACGCTGCCTTACCTGCGCGATCTGGCCGACCATGTTAACCAGATTGTTGAATCCCTCGATTCTTATCGCGAGCTTATTTCGGGGCTCATGGATGTGTATTATTCCATTGTCAGCAACCGAATGAACTCAGTCATGAAAACGCTGACAATCGTGTCGGCCATTTTTATTCCCCTCACATTCATTGCCGGAATTTATGGTATGAACTTCGAGAATATGCCCGAACTTCGCACCAAAACCGGCTACTTTTGGGTTCTTTTTAGTATGGGAGCTTTGGCCATAGCCGAAGTAATTTATTTCAGACGACGTGGCTGGATGTAACGGCCGAATTTAATTAACCAGTCAACTATAGACATTGGCTATTCGCTAATTTATGCTCGTTCATTTGTTGAACGGCTAGGGTCTACAGGGAGGATTTATGACAACTCAGGAACTTCAATTAGATAATCTTCAGTGGATTACCGATTCCCGGCAGGTTGGCGAACAGGCTTCTGCGGCTCAGTTGGGTAATACCGTTTTTTTTGCCATTCAGGGTGAACACCACGATGCACACGACTTCATTGGTGAATTGTATCAGAAAGGAATCAGGCATTTCGTTGTCGAGCGGGCAGCTCTGACGCCCGATCGCCGGAGCGAATTTATGGCGTATCCTGATGCTCAGTTCATTGAGACCGATAGCAGTCTCCAGATGTTGCAGCTGCTGGCATCTGAACATCGGCGGCAGTTTCGCATTCCAATTATTGGGATTACGGGCAGCAATGGAAAAACGATTGTAAAAGAGTGGCTGGCGCAGTTACTGGCCGACGACTTTGTGGTTGCCAAAAGCCCTAAAAGTTATAACTCACAGTTAGGCGTCCCGCTATCGGTCCATCAGCTCAACGAGAGCCATACGCTGGGAATCTTTGAAGCTGGTATCTCGAAGTCGCACGAGATGCAGGCGCTGGAAGCAATCATACGACCCACGATCGGCATCTTTACCAACATAGGCACTGCCCATGACGAAGGATTTCGAACGCATAAGCAGAAAATTGCCGAGAAACTTCGACTGTTCATTCACTCCGGTACGCTGGTCTACTGCGCTGATTATACCCAGATCGATGAAGAGGTTAACATGCTTCTCAAAGCGGTTAATGCCCATATGCGGTTCATTACCTGGTCATTGACGGGCAAAAGTGCTGTTTATCAGGCTACTTTGCAGCAGGATCAGCTATCGATCAGTGGCCCATCGGGCACCTTTACCTTGAAACTGCCTTTTACTGACCCGGCATCAGTCGAAGATTTGATTCATTGCATCGTAACAATGCTGACGTTGCGGGTTTTGGATGCCGATTCGTTGCAAAGTCGATTGAACCGGCTCCGGCCCGTTTCGATGCGACTTGAACTGAAAGAGGGGATTAATAACTGCGTGCTGATCGACGATTCGTATAACAACGATGTGGCTGGTCTGCAACTCGCGCTCAGCTTTCTCCATCAGCAAAGTACCCGCAAGCATCGGGCCGTAATTCTGTCTGATGTGCTCCAGTCGGGTCAACAGGAAGAAGATCTCTACGAACAGGTTGCCAGCCTGATTGAAGCAAACAGCGTCGATCAGTTCATCGGGATTGGTCCGGTAGTTAGCCGGAATCGTCGTTTTTTTGCCGATAATAGCGTTTTCTTCGACACAACCGATCAATTTCTGACGACATTCCCGGTCAATAATTTACGGGATAGCGATATTCTGGTGAAGGGTGCCCGGCCTTTCTCTTTTGAGCGGATCGTAAACCGACTGCAACGAAAAGTGCACGGAACGCTGCTCGAAATCAATCTCGATGCACTGACGCATAACCTGAACTATTACCGGGAAAAGGTTGGGTCCGATACGAAAATCATGGTGATGGTGAAGGCATTTGCTTATGGCAGTGGCAGCGCCGAAGTGGCTCAACTGTTGCAGTTTCACCGCGTCGATTACCTGGCCGTAGCCTATGCCGATGAAGGTGTGTCGCTTCGCCAGAATGGAATTGAATTGCCGATCATGGTGATGAATCCTGCTCCCGAAACCTTCGCGACACTTCTCGAATATAAGCTGGAGCCAGAGATTTACAGCATTCGGATGCTTCAGGAGTGGGCCAATTTTGTCGCACGAAGTGAACAGCCAGAGACGCCGATTCCTGCACCCAGTCTTTTTCACCTTAAAATCGACACCGGAATGCACCGGCTTGGTTTTTTGGAAAACGAAATACCGATCGTTGTCGACTATCTGAAAAACTATCCCCATTTGCATATAGCGACCGTGTTTAGTCATCTGGTAGGGGCCGATGAAGCGCAGTTCAACTCGTTTTCGCAGCAGCAATACGAAACGTTTTTACGAGCTACAGCCGCACTTGAAGCCGGACTGGGGTATCGACCAATGCGCCACCTACTGAATTCGGCGGGCATTGTGCGATTCTCTGAATACCGACTCGATATGGTTCGGTTGGGCATTGGCCTGTATGGTGTCGAGTCAAGCCAGATTGAAAAAGATGCCGTTCGGCCGGTTGGCACGTTGCACACGGTTATCAGTCAGATCAAAACAGTACCGGCGGGCGAGTCGGTTGGGTATAGCCGCCGGGGCGTATTGGATCACGATGCCCGGATTGCTACACTCGCTATCGGGTATGCCGACGGTTACGATCGCCGACTTGGCAATGGTGTCGGGCACGTGTGGGTCAACGGAACACGCTGTCCAACAGTCGGTAGCATCTGCATGGACATGACCATGATCGATGTGACCAAAGCATCTGCCGCTGAAGGCGATGATGTGATCATCTTCGGAAACGAAATCCGGATCACTGAACTAGCCCAGCAGATGGGAACAATTCCTTACGAAATTCTTACGGGCGTGAGCGAACGCGTGAAACGGGTATTTTTCAAGGAAGGAAACTGACCTTGCGGGCCCGTCGCTCTATTGACTAGCTATGTACTTTCTCATCTATAAACCCTACCTGATGCTTTCCCAGTTTAGCCGGGAAGGTGATAAACCTACGCTGGCTGATCTGGATTATGATTTTCCAAAAGATGTTTATCCGGTGGGAAGACTCGATGCCGATAGTGAGGGATTGCTGTTACTGACAAGCGACAAACAACTCAACCATCGATTACTGAACCCGAAATTTCGCCATAACCGAACCTATTATGTACAGGTTGAGGGTGTGCTGACCAACGAAGCCTGTTGGCAGTTGTCGGAAGGAATTACCATTTCAGTCGATGGTAAACCGTATCAGACGCTCCCTGCCGAGGCCAGGTCGCTGGCAGGGCCTAATCTGCCCGAACGAACACCACCCATTCGCTACCGGGCCACTATTCCAACATCCTGGCTTTCGATAGCACTTCATGAGGGCAAGAATCGGCAGGTACGCCGAATGACGGCGGCTGTCGGTTTTCCAACGCTTCGGCTCGTGCGCTGGGCCATTGTCGATCTGACGGCCGAAGGCATGATACCCGGTCAGGTTAGGGAACTGAGCCGCTCAGAGGTTCTGCGTGGACTGCATTTATAAGTAAGTGACCGGCACGGCTCAAAGCAGTATAACGAATCGGTAAACAGGCAATTAAGGTGCATTGATATTGGTAAATGCGGGTAGCTGGATAGTAATTACCTCATTATCCAATTCCCTACTTACCAATTTTTAGTACCTTACATCAGGTTCTATCTCCCATGCTATGCCGCTTTTTCCCCGACAACTTTCTGATGCTGAAATCATGGCCGGTATCCAGGCAGGCGGAACGCAACGTCGGCTCTACGAAAACAAGTTGTATGAAAAATATGCTTACCGTATTGCTGATGCTACCCGAAAGCACCGGTTAAGTGAAGATGAGTGCGCCAGCGCCTATTCCGATGCCATCCTGACCGTAATCGAAAACGTTGCCAGTAATCGTTTTGAGGGGCGTTCGGAGTTAGCAACGTATCTATATCAAATATTTACGAACAAATGTGTTGACGCAATTCGAAAAAAGACGACTAATCGAAGTAGTGTCCACGATGCGCTTTCGCTCGATGACTCGCTGCTCCAACTGCCCGACGCGGCCCGGTCTGCGGTACAGAATCTTATTGCTCAGAGTGACGTAGAGCGTCTTCATCGACACTTACAGGCCTTGGGCGATAAGTGCCGTGCCATGATTCTGTCGTGGGGGGAAGGATATTCTGACGATGAAATTGCGCAGACACTTGGCTATAATTCGGCCGCGGTGGCCAAAACCAGCCGATTGCGTTGCCTGGAAAAACTCCGTGAACGTTTTCGCGACATTTTATGAACACTGATCTGGAAACAATTGAAAATTATTTAACGGGCCAGCTGCCCGCCGACGAGCGGACGCAGTTTGAATCGGCTCTAAAAACAGACCCCGCTGTGGCTGATGCACTGGCTTTTTATGTCATGTCGAAGCAAGCCGCAAAGGTGCAGGCCCGAGAGCAACGTCTTGCCGAGTTCGATGAACTACGCCGTCAGCAACCCCGTATAGGTCAGCGGTCGATGAGCAGTTGGGTAACCTATGTAGCCGCTGCCGCCAGCATTGTATTGGTACTAAGTTTAGGCTGGTATTTTTTCTGGCCTTCAACGGATTCGACACTTATTGCCAGCCAACAGGTCGATACATATGTTTCAACCCACTTTATGCAGCTACCAACCACAATGGATGGCAGTACGGATAGCCTTAAAATGGGTATTGATCGATTCAATAGAGGACAATTGGCCGAAGCGGCTACTGTTTTTCAGGATGTGCTGACACGCCATCCGGATACAGATACTGCTTTAAAATATGCCGGTATTGTTGCCCTTCGGCAAGGGAATTACGACAAAGCCATTGACCAGTTTCACCGCCTGAGCGAGCGCACCGATCTCTTTGCAAACCCCGGTTTATTCTACGAAAGTCTGACGTTGCTCAAGCGCGGACAACCGATGGATAAAAGCAGGGCCAAAAAATTGCTTGAGGAGGTGATTAAGAAGAACTTGGAAGGGAAAGGAGAGGCTGAGAAGTTGATTGAGAATCTTTAATCTAAATTATACACACCTTCTATGAGTTATGATCTCCCTAAACCCCGCCGATTTACAATCACCATTCCTGAATTAGGAAAAGCTCAGGTAGTTGTCGAGTCAGTTTCTGGTAAACGGCCTGGCCTGATCATAAAGCCAGAACTACGAAATCGACGAACGTACAGCCGATTACAAAATTTAGATAAGTCTGTCGTTGTTCAGTTACGAGACGCTAAGGATCGGAAAGTCAGGTATTTGGCCGTAAAAAACCAGAAAATTGTTTTGTTGACTGATGCTCAGTTAAAGGAATTCGAATCAGAAAAATTAGCTGTTGAGCAGGTAGTTCGTAAACGAGGAAGAGAAATCAGTTCAAAGCCATTAACGATTCGGTACACAGTTAGTGACTGTCCTGCTCTGGTCAAAGGGGAGAACATCCATACCGTATTGCTCGAATGGGAAGAAGATACGGGCTTCGTCAACGGGAGTATTTCGCCGGAGTTCCGCTTCTCTAATGAGAATGGAAGAATTATTGTTGATGCCGGTTCGCAGAGTGACAATTCATTTATTATCAGCCCCGATGATACACTGGATCCTCCTGTACCTCCTCATGCCTGTGCATCTACCGTAAACACGGTACTGGGGGAGTCGGATTACAAGACATTGACCCCTGAGGATATTAGTCACTACCGCCGATGGGCCAATGATTATACCGGGCCAACTGTAGCCGTATTAGATACGGGTTTGAAATTTAATTTTAGAAATAAAGGAGAGGAAGAACCTGAGGATGGATCCTATTATTACCGTGACGCAAAAACTGGGGAACTACGACATTTTGTCGTGGCGTTTCAGGAGGAACGGGGCTCGGCTTGCCGCAATCTGACTGGTAATCATATCGGTTATTGCGCGGTTTGCCGATATAAACAATCGGATTTTCTGCTGCAGGCAACGGCAAACCAAATTAGTGCTGGATTGCCATGCCAGACAAAAGATATTTGTAATAGCCCGTTTGATGATCATCGTATTCTGGATAATACAGGTAAACTACTGGATGGGCGACATGGTACATCGATTGCAGCCATTATCCAGCAAAAAGCCAAGGTTCGCATTTTGCCCGTAAAAGCATTTGACAATCAGGGGTTCGGTACACTGTTTGATATGCTGAATGCCTTTAACTATATCCTGAATCGACAGCAAGCCGATAACATTCGAGTGGTTAATGCAAGCTGGATTACGGGTAGAGATGAACCACTGTTATTGCAAAAGGTTCAGCAACTGATGGGCGCAGATGTGTTTCTGGTGGCGGCTTCGGGTAATATTGGGCAATCGATCGATCCTAATTTAAATAATGTACCCTTATATCCGGCCTGCTACAGTACCATTTGCCCCAATGTGATCACAGTTACAACAGCCGCCCGAACGTATCGAACCCAGACTGTAGGGAGTCGAACAAAAGAATCTGCTACGCAGGACCCCATTGAACATGGATTGAACGAAGAGCGGCAACGGCGGACTATCCTGAAACAGTTTGGTATTGATGACCCGACCATTCGGTTCCGTTTTGAGGGCTTGATCGCTGTAGAAAACTATTCGACCACTTTTGTCAATGTAGGGGTTGTTGGCGATGTGCAAGGGTATTTCAGGAGCCCAGTCTTGAACGGTGGCCTGCTCAACGGTAGTTCTTTTGCCTGTGGCTATGTATCGGCGGCAGTGGCCGAGAAACTTCGTACTCATCCTGCCTCTACCAGAGCGCAGCTAATGGCGGCTCTTACGGGCCGTGATACAATGCTTAAGAGCGAGGGAGTTAATGATGGACGTTATCTGCTTCCTTAACTCCCTTATTCATAAAAGATTCGTTTTCTTACTTATATTGACCAGATATGCTCAACTTTATGGAATAGGTAAGCTACTACCGTTCTATGAGCTGTTTCAGACTCTACTTACTAGTCAGTGTTGGATTAACTATTGGCCTGACAAATTCGGTTGACGGACAATGTCCATCGAAAAACCAGTTTTATCGGTCACTCCAGACTATTTCAGCGCAAACTGATTTAGCCAGGCAGGCTAGTTCCTTCCAGAAATGGAAAGAACAATGGGAGCACTGTGGCTATCCTGCCGACTCGACCTATGTAAACGGGTTGTTAGAATTGGGTCTGGCCCAGTTTAACCAGAATGAATTGGCTACCGCCATTCAGAATACCGAAAAGGCCATTCAGCTATGCAAAAGCCATCAGTCGGTCATGTCGGCCGATCAATTGGCAAAAGGGTTTTATCGATTAGGATTGATATTAAGCTTTCAGGGGAAACCTAAAGAAGCTCAGGAAGCTCTGAATCAATCGATCCGAGAGGGTAGTAAAGTGCCGACAGCTGCCAAATGGGTTGGTAATGCGTATTTATATTTAGCCTTTGGCTATAATGCAGCCGGTGACTATCAACAGGCAGTAAGTACGGCTGAACGAGCCGAAATTGTCGCTCAGAAGACGCATGATAAGCTACTATTGGCAAAATTAGTCCAGGAGAAAGCAAAAGCGCTGACTCGATTAGCTAACTATGTCGCTGCCCGTAAAGCGGCTGAACTCTCCATTAATCTGGTTCAGAATGATAAGTCACTTCAGGCCGCTGTGGCTACCGGCTATCGATTGCTTGGCAGCATTGCCGAAGGACAGGGGCAAATTGCCGAGGCATTGCAATACGAACGCCGGGCTTTTGAGGTGTCGCGGGATAGTAAGGACCCCTATGCACCCAATTATGCCGTGACCTTAGGGATGCATTATTACAAACAGCAGAAGTATGAGCAGGCTGCGCCCTATTTTAGGTATAGTATTGACCACAATACCAGTCCGTACAACAAAGCACAGTCGTTAGATAACCTTGGGGCAGTGTATTGGAAACAGAAGCAGTTTATACCTGCTTTACGTTATTACCAAACGGGTCTTCGAACGATGCCAATTGGGTTTATGGATTCACGAATTGAGAAGTCGCCTTCTCTGGAAATTATTCGAAGGGCGGCCCGTAAACAATATCTGCTAACGATCATTCAGGACAAAGCGGATACCTGGCTCGATTTCGCCAAAGCCACGAATAATAACCGCCAACGGCTTCAATTCGCACTCGATACCTACAATGTTGCTGATCAAATTATCGACTTCATGCGCTGGGAGCAAACTGGTCAGCAGTCAAAACTCTACTGGCGGCAGAAAACGCGAGGGATGTACCAGCGGGCTATTGAAACGTGCTACTTACTGGGCGATACTGAGCAGGCATTTCGCTTTTTAGAAAAAAGCCGGGCCGTGATGCTGGCCGACAAACTAAATGAACTCGGCGCACAACAGCAACTGTCTACGCAACAGGCAGCTGATGAACAACGGTTAAGGCAGACTGTCGGGGAGCAGCAGAATAAACTTGCCGGATTATCGCCCGATAGTGCCAGCTACGCAGCTGTCCGCGACGTTCTCCTGGTTAAACAGGATAGCTTGGAAGCGTTTCTGAAACAACTGGAAGCGACGAATCCAGCTTACTTCCGCTATAAATACGACAATACGACGTCAGCCCTCGCCGATCTGCAGCGTTACCTCAAAAAACAGTCGGGATCGCTTGTTACGTATTTTGTGGGCGATAGTGCGCTTTATGTCATGGGCGTAACAGGTGATTCGGTTACGTTTCAGCAGCAATCCGCCGGAGCTTATAACCAGATACTCAGTCAGTTTGCGCCACTCCTGAACAGCCCCGAAGCCATGAACAAACAGGCCAATGTCAGCCGGTTTCTGACACTGGGTAATGGCCTGTATCAACAGTTACTGGCTCCGTTGAAGCTACCCAAAGGGCGGGTTATCGTTTCGCCGGATGGCTTTTTTATTCCATTCGATGCCTTGAGCCGATCAGCTGACCATCCCGATTATGCTGTCAATGAGTATGCATTCAGTTATGCGTATTCGGCCAGTTTACTGCTCAAAAACGGCATTATTCAGAAACCAGTACCGAGCTTCCAGAAGGCTGGCTTTCTGGGAGTTGCGCCGGTCGATTTTGCCCCCCGATTAAGTCAGGTTATGCTGTCAGGCTCTGATATTGCCCTGATCGCTATTGCCAGTCGATTCGATTCGCCCATGTTACTAACCCACAAAGCAGCTACACGGGGAGCGTTCCAGCGGCAAGTCTCGGCTTATCCTGTCGTGCTTCTCTTCACCCATGCTGCTGCTGATAGTACCAGTCAGGAGCCGATGCTCTACTTTGCCGACTCTACGCTTCGACTCTCTGAACTTGGCGATGGAGCACTACCCAATGCGCAGTTAGTGGTGCTGGCGGCCTGTAAAACCGGCATTGGGGCCAATCAGCAGGGCGAAGGCGTGTTCAGTCTGGCACGGGGTTTTTCGGCATTGGGTGTACCAAGCGTGTTAACGACACTTTGGAGCGTTCAAAACGAGGCTACCTATCAATTGACCAGTCTCTTTTATAAATACCTGGATGAGGGCTTGCCAAAGGATATTGCGCTTCAACGAGCCAAACAGGAATGGCTTACCAAGGCTGAAGGTGTTAATCAGTTACCTAATTATTGGGCTGGCCTGATCGTTATCGGCGATACAGAACCATTGTCGCGAACGAATTACTGGTTATGGATTGCGGGCGGGTTATTGGTTTTGCTGAGTGGTTTTGCAGCCTGGTGGTTCTGGCGGAAACGCCAGGTCAAA
Source organism: Spirosoma endbachense (assembly GCF_010233585.1). Taxonomy (NCBI): domain Bacteria; kingdom Pseudomonadati; phylum Bacteroidota; class Cytophagia; order Cytophagales; family Cytophagaceae; genus Spirosoma; species Spirosoma endbachense. The sequence continues at coordinate 2,107,796 of NZ_CP045997.1, read as the reverse complement.
CCGGTAGTTTCATTCCCTCGCTCAGCTTAAACACTTCCTTCATACACTTGGCCGTGAGCACCGAGTCTTCCAGCGCATTATGAAAGCCATCTTCGCGCGAGAAGCCAAAGTAATTGGCAATGGCCGTCAAACTCAGCCGATCTGGCACTTTGCGTCCGTTCGCTTTCAGGATTCGGAAGGTGAAATAGGCCAGCGTATGCAGATCCAGCAAGACCCGTGAATACGGCCATTTGAGCTTCTCGTAACGATAGGCTTCCTTCAGAAAATTGATGTCATTGATAACGCTCTGGCCGCAGATAATCACGTCGCGAAGAAAGGGCGTCCGGTCTAATTGACCCTTGGGAACCCGAATGCCAAGCTGCTGACAGATCCACTCTTCCAGTTCGGGCAAAACATCATAGATCATCGGCGCGTCTTCCAGATCGGCCAATGACAGATTATGGATCTTTTCGGAAGATGACGAAAAGGCGTCTTTATTTTCAGGATACACATTGGTAAGATACTGACCCTTTTCGACCCAACTGTCATCGAAAAGGACGGCACCAATCTGAATAATTTCGTTGTAATCCGGTTCTGGACCGGTCATTTCGAGGTCAAGTACTAAAAAAGGCATACGTAATTCGTTAACGATTTCGGCGAAAAGTTAACGTATTTATTTTTGAAAAATAGAGTGGAAAATTATGAGCCAGTTTTTCAGAGAATACCCGATTGGGCTCATTTGAGAAGCACAATTTTCATAAGTATAACGAACAGGTCATTCTTGCTATTGTTTGCCTGATTATAGTGATTTAGTCGAAATATGGTAACAAGCCTATAAAATTGATCCGCCAAAGCACCATGATTTATCGCTACTTTTGCCCCGACGATACCAGTAAACTTAAGTTATGATTGACATCGGTCGCATGAATACGCTTACAGCCCTGCGCGAAACCAGTGTTGGGTTTTTTCTGGGTGAACCAGGCTCTGAAAATCCGCAGGATGATGTATTACTGCCCAACAAATACGTACCGACATCGCTGGCGGTTGGCGACGAAATCGAGGTATTTATTTATACCGATTCCGAAGATCGGCCCATTGCGACTACATTGACCCCGCACATCATGCGCGACGAATTTGCGCCCTTACCTGTAGTATCCGTTACGAACGTGGGTGCGTTTTTGAATTGGGGCCTGGAGAAAGATCTGCTCGTCCCTTATCGGGAACAAAGCCATCCGATGGTAGTAGGGCAGTGGTATGTTGTCTATATGTACCTTGATGAGGATACCGGTCGATTGGTCGCTTCCAGCAAAGTGAGCCGGTTTCTGGATGATGATGTGTCTGATCTGTGCAAAGGTGATGAGGTCGATCTGCTGGCTTACGAACGAACGGATCTCGGCTATAACGTAATAATCAACGACCGCTACCAGGGCTTACTTTACCATAGCGGAATCTTTCGGCCCATACAAACCGGCGATCGGATGCCAGGATTCATAAAGCATATCCGCGATGATAAGCTGGTTGATGTTAGTTTACAGCAGGAGGGCTTCCAGAACATTGAGCCGAATGCGCAGCGTATTCTGGACGAACTGAAGGCCAACAAGGGTTTTCTGCCCTTAAACGATCACAGCGATCCGCAGGCCATACACCAGGCGCTGGAAATGAGCAAGAAGACCTTCAAAAAAGCCATTGGCGTGCTCTATAAAGAACGAAAAATCGTGATTCAGACCGATGGTATTTCGTTGGTATAAAAAATAGTGTAGCAGTGGTGTCAGTTTCCAGATGCAGTGGGGTCAGTTTCTTAAAACTGACCCCACTGCATCTGGAAACTGACACCACAAGCTAGTTAATGCACCTAAAGGCTTTCACCCCAGATGTATTTGCTAAACCAGCGGTAGTTCTCTTCCATGACCTGTCGCATCGGTTTTGGCTTCGTAATGCCATGACCAAAGCCCTTATAGACGACCATTCTGACCGGCACACCCTTATCTTCCAGGGCCAGTCGAAGCTCGTAAGCATTGGCGATCGGGACGCGTTTGTCTAACTCCCCGTGTTGAATAAGCGTCGGTGTTTTAGCCCGATTGATGTAGCTGATCGGCGAAGTTTTCTGGTAAATGTCAGCATTGTCCCAGGGCGTACCCTGAAGGTATTGCCTCGTAAAAGGCGTAATATCGGTGTTCTGATAGTAGGTTGCCCAGTTCGAAATACCCGCCCCAACTGACGTTGCCTTGAATCGATCACTGTAGGTCGTGATAAAGGCGGAGATGTATCCTCCCTGGCTCCAGCCCATTGCTCCGACTTTGTCTTTGTCGACCATTCCTTTTCCGATCAGATAATCGACGCCTGAAATTACGTCGTCGTAATCGCCCAGACCCAGATTTTTAACATTCAATGAGCGAAACTTGCTTCCGTAGCCTGCCGATCCCCGGTAGTTGGGTCGCAATACGAGTGCGCCCTTGTTTATAAACTGCTCAACCGGGTAGTATCGGTCGGCGGCAACCGATGGGAGATCGATACCCGTTGGACCACCGTGAATAACGACCAGAAGGGGATATTTACGCGCTGGATCGAAATTGGCGGGTTTAATCAAAATGCCTTCGATCACGTTCCCATCGACCGATTTCCAACTGACAACTTCACGTGTTGCCGTTTTAAAAGGCTTTAACTGGGCACTCATGTCAGTGAGCGTTTTGGGTACAAACTCGCGCACACCCGACGTTTGGATTTCGGCATATTGGTTCGGCATCGCTCCCACAAAGGCCATTTGTCGACCATCTTTGCTGAACGAGAATTGGGTTGCTATCAGGTTATCTGGTTTCGTCAGACGTTCGGTTTTTAGCGTGGCGGGGTCAAGCCGGAAGAGGTGTGCTGCCGTTTTCTGATAACCGCTGAACAAAATACCATCGGCTGTCCATTCCAGAAGATTCGCGTTTTCGTCGAAGGTATTTGTCAGCATTTTAGGTGTACCTCCGGCCACGGGTACGCTGGCAATCAGGCGATTGGTATAAAAAAAGAATTCGTTTTCATTCGCCGTTGTGAAGGCAATCTGCTGGCCATCGGGCGACCAGACTGGATTTTGATCAGGCCCTTTAAGCGATACGATTTTGCGCGTTACAGTGTCGCCCAGCGTCAGTACGTATAAATCCGACGTATGGCTATTGATCAGGTCGGGGTTTTTCGACGCGTCGAACGCAATTTTCTGGCCATCGGGTGAAACGACAAAACTACCTACCGAGAACCCTTCTCCTTTGGTCAGGGCTTTGGGCTTCGCGGGCTTCTCATTGGCGAGACTGTCGAGCAGATAAAGATGAACCATCTTATAATCATCACGGACAACCTCATAATCACTGTATTTTTCTTTCCGCTCCTTATCGAGTTTGCCATCGGGCACAGTAGCCGAAAAGATGAGCTGCTTTCCGGTAGGCGACCATTTAAAGGCCGTTACACCAGTCTCGAATTTGGTTAATGGTCGTGCTTCTCCGCCGGATGGGCTTATCAGGTACAGTTGCGATTTATCGTCGCGCGTTGACAGAAAAGCCAGCCACTTTCCATCCGGCGACCAGGCCGGACTGCTATTCGATTTTTTGGAATTGGTAAGTTGAAACCGTTCGTTCGTAATCGTGCTGGCGAGCCAGATATCGGTATCGTAGGTATTATCGTCCCAATTGGTTTTCGTAAGCGTGTAAGCGACCCATTTGCCATCGGGCGAAAGCTGTGGGTTCGATACGCTTTTCATGTCGATGGACTGCGTAATGCTCGGGGCCTGAGCCCACACAAAATCGAGGCTAACCAGAAAGGCCAGCAACTGAAGAAAGTACACTGATTTCATTGTGAGAAGTGAATGGTTGAAAGAAACTCTCTAATATAAAGCCATTTGACCAGAACTGCCAGCTTCTTTTCCACGGGAATAGCTAACCTATCCGTGAGTTAGCTTTTAAGGGAATAAATCCAGTTTCCTGATTCCCGCCCAAACTCAGCTACCCATTGAGCCGATCGACCAGTTTGCTGATGTCGCTACTGACCTGCTGAATAAAATTTAGTTGCTCGATAAATAATCGATCGTCGGGAGTCGTAGCGGGCGTGTCGGTAGCCGAGAGGCTGGGGGAGAGTGTTTCGGATGCGAGGGCTACCGAGGTATTGTCTAGTCGGCGAAGGCTATCGGTTAAGGCGAAAAGAGCGCGTTTAACCGGGCGGGTTATCGAGGATGTATGCGTTTTGGGTTCGTTGGTGAGCAGCGATGAAATGATCGTGGCAACGTTAGACGACAGGATGTGATTCAGTACCACGAATTTATAGATGAGCCGCTCATTGCGTTGCGTATGCTTTGGCTCAGAGACCATCCGCTCGAAGGCGGCTGCGAGATTGGCCGATGTTACATAAACGTCTTTCCGGGCCAGCCTGTAATCAACCAAGTTGATCGGCTTCCCCGACAGAATGGCAAGCAGAAACTGCACATACCGAACATTTGCGCTCAGAATATCGCGTAAGGGCTTGCTTAACTGTTCCGACTCCCACCGGGGGAAAATCAGGTAACTGGCAACAAAAGAAATAACTCCGCCAAGTATCGTATCCAGCAAACGCTCTTCGGCCGCTCCGAAATAGCTAATACCCAGAAAGTTAAAAAGAATCAGTATGAAGGGCGTCAGGCAGATGACCATGACAATATAGTTGACTCGCTGGGCGCTGTAGGTGCCAATCATGAACAACACCATCAGCACAAAATGAACCGTTTTGTTCGGAATAAACATGAGAATGGCCAGCCCGATCAGTCCACCGGCAAACGTACCGATGATTCGTTCAATATTACGTTGTTTGGTCAAACTGAAAGCTGGTTTCAGAATGACCGAAATCGTCAGCAACACCCAATAGCTATGGTGGCCGTAGTCGAGTGTTTTCGTGACAACAAAACCCACCAGCATGGCCAGTGCTACGCGTACCGAATGCCGGAATACGGACGAATCGAGACTGAGGTTATCCAGAAGTGATTTCAGATCAATTTCCTGATGAGATACGAAGCGACCGTATTCGAGTCCATCCAGCGAAGTCGGACTCGTATCGGGCGTCGCCAGATGAGCCTGCATCGTGGCCAACCGCTGGCTGATGTTTCGTAAACTGACCAGAATTTTTTTAAGGACCAAAGTGCTGCCTTCCCGGTCGCCGAGCTCATCGATTTCACGTTTCAATTTGTTCAGCGCATGCGTAAAATCAATCGGTTTTCGGGATGGAACAATAGATTGAACGGCTAAACCCATATGGTCGAGTTCGGTCGATAGCAGGCGAATGAGCCGGGCAATCGTGTTGAGAACGCCCGTTTGCCCAAATCGCTCGCGGATGGCTGCGTAATCGTAGTACATGGACAGGATCTGCTCATAGAGGTCGACAATATCCACAAATGTCAGCACCAGCAACCGGCTGGTATTGGTTGATTCGGCAACAAACTGGCGATTTTTGAAGAGCAAATCCCGGACTTCATCCTGCTTTTCACTAACGGTTACCTGCTGGGCAACCAACCGGCGATAATCAGTATCCAAATCGGTTTCCGTATTGTAAAAATCAGCCTTGAGGGCCATGAATTTGGCAATTTCATGAATGCACAAGCCCAATGCCTGCTGCGATGATCGATAGGGCTGAAGTTGTAACGCGAGCAGGCTTATGGTTGTATACCAGATGCCCCCGGCCAAAATTAGTCCTCCTTCCCGCAAAACGCCGACCGCATCGAGTGGCCGGTCGAGGGTGAGAATCATGATCAGCAGAGCCGCTGTTCCGACAGATGTTGCGCGATTGCCATAGACGGCGAGCATGGAAAAAAGAAACCCGAAGAGCAGGATTTCCAGTCCCAGCGTATAGTCGTTCATCCGGGCAAATCCCGTTACCAGTGCGACTGTAAACCCTGATATGACGGTAGCAACCATACCATTTCGCCGGTGCTGAATCGGACCGGGCGCATCGCTCAGACTTACGCTCAGGGCACCCATCGACATCGCCATACCGACCGGAAGCTGCCCAACCTGCGCCAACAGCAGCGATGGCAGGAGAATAGACAGGGTCGTTCTTAGACCATTCGAAAAATACTGGCCAGACAGAAAGTAGTTGACTTGTCGGGTGCGCCTGTTCATGAAACGTCTTTAGTAACTCACGCAATGATTATGCACTAACGTTTCCGGTTTTCCGTTCGCCGATTTGTTGCCGCCACATGGCATAATAGAGGCCCTTCTGGGCAACGAGTTCATCGTGACTGCCTGTTTCAACAATCTTGCCCTTTTCGAGCACAAAAATCGTATTGGCGTGCAAAATGGTCGAAAGTCGGTGAGCAATCAAAATGGTGATCTGCTCATTTAAGGCCGATACACTTCGAACCGTATCCGTAATTTCTTCCTCGGTCAGTGAGTCCAGCGCAGACGTAGCTTCATCGAAAATCAACAACCGGGGATGGCGAACCAGCGCCCGGGCAATAGATAGCCGTTGTTTTTCGCCACCCGACATCTTAAGGCCGCCTTCGCCAATCTGGGTATCAAGCCCTTTTTCGGAGCGAGCCAGTAGATGATCACAGGCCGCTTTGTCCAGTGCATCGAGTAACTCGGCTTCTGTGGCATCGGGTTTGACAAATAACAGATTTTCGCGAATGGTGCCGGAGAACAGGTGGGTATCCTGGGTGACGAAACCGATCTGGCGACGCATTGGGTTAAACCGTATATCTTTGGTTGATATGTCGTTGTAATAGATTTCGCCACCCACAGGCCGATAAAGTCCTACCAGCAGTTTAACCATCGTCGATTTCCCGGACCCCGATGGCCCCACAAAAGCGATGGTATCGCCCAGCGTGGCCTCAAATGAAACGCCGTCGATGGCATTTTGACTGGCCCCTTTGTGGCGAAAGATCACATCCGCAAAACGCAACCGTTCGATTGGCCCTACTTCTACGGGTGATTCAGGATTTCGTTCGATCGGTTTCTGCATCAATTGATCGAAACTGTTCAAACCAGCTTCTGCTTCCCGGTAGGCCAGAATTATATTGCCCAGATCCTGCAACGGGTTGAATATCGAGACCGAAATAAACTGCATGGAGATCAGCTCCCCCGTGCTGAGCACATTCCGGAATATCAACCAGAGTAGCGTAAATAACACCGACTGTTTCAGCACATTGAGCGTAGTGCTTTGCCAGAATGATAGCAGCCGAACCCGCTTTACTTTAAACATTTCTAACTCGAAAATTCGACTGGTTTGCTCTTTCAGTCGGCGAATTTCCGGAAACGTCAGGCCCAGACTTTTGATCAGTTCGATATTTCGCAGCGATTCGGTGATAACCCCCGATAGCAGAGCTGTTTCGCGGTTGATCGATCGCTGTGTCGTTTTGATCTGCTTGCTGAGCAGACCGGTCAGACCACCGAGCAATAGTACGCCAATCAGAAACACAGGTACAAGCGCCCAATGCTTCGTTACGGCATACCAGATCAGGAAGCCTATACCCACAATGGACGAAAACAGGACGTTCACGAAGGAGTTGATAAACTTCTCGGTGTCTGTGCGTACCTTTTGCAGAATAGACAGCGTTGCGCCACTGCTCTGATCGCCAAATTCCTGATACGACAATCGCAGCGTTTGTTTAAGCCCGTCGTTGAAAATATCGGTACCAAACTTCTGAACAACCAGGCGCGTCATGTACTCCTGAAACGCCTTCGTTATATTAGACAGTATGGCAACACCAACAGCCAGGGCCAGGAGCTGCAACACACCCGAAATTTTTTCAGAATCGGTTTTTGCGCCAGGATTAGTGGCGTATTCGTCGATGAGTTTCCCGAAAATAATCGGGTCGACCAGGGCGAGAATCTGCGCAACTCCCGCCAAGAGCAATGCAAGCACAGCCAGCCAGCGGTATGGCTTGAGGTATTTCCAGAGAATAGGCATAGGCGCAGTGGTTACTCGTCCAGTTCCTGAATGCGGGCCAGGTGCCGTCCGCCTTCAAATGGCGTATCGAGCCAGATGTGAACGAGTTTCAGGGCTGTTTCTTCCGACATCATTCGTTCGCCAAGGGAAATAACATTAGCATCGTTGTGCTGCCGCCCTAATCGTGCCGATTCTTCATTCCAGCACAGGGCGCACCGAACGCCTTTGATGCGGTTGGCTGTGATGGCTTCCCCGTTTCCAGATCCCCCCAGAACAACGCCCCGATCGACATCACCCGCTGCAACAGCCTCGGCAACAGGCCGGATAAACCGGGGATAATCGACAGATGGCGTCTCGGCATAGGTGCCTTTGTCAATAACTTCGTGGCCGAGGCCGGTTAGAAATGTTTTGATGGCTTCTTTATAACGGAAACCGGCGTGGTCGGAGCCAATGGCAATTTTCATAGCGTATAGTATAAATGAGAAACAACGCCCAAAAGTAGCAGAATCGTAGACTATCTTGAATCCTTAATGAACGAAACTTGTTCAACAGAACGGACGCCGGTATCTTGCACCGACTTTCGGTTTGACAACAACCTGTTTACCAATGATCCCAGCTACTAACCAGCGGCCCGCTGCTACCGTACTTTTTATTTTTGGCGGCAGCGGAGACCTCAATTTGCGCAAACTAACTCCCGCGCTTTACAATTTGTTTATCGATAAATACCTGCCTGAACATTTCTCGGTGGTTGGTATCGGGCGAAGCAAGTATACCGACGAAAGCTTTCGGGAACGATTGCTTGAAGGGGTAAATGAATTCTCCCGCCGTAAAGACGGACCCTGGAATGAATTTGCACCCAGTATTTCATACCTGCAAATGGATGGGGGAGATGCAGCCGCTTACTCGGCTATTTCGGATTTTGTCGAGGCCAGGAAACAGGAGTGGGGCGAATCGCCAAATGTCTTGTTCTATCTGGCCGTGGCTCCTCAATTGGTACCGGGCATTGCTACGAATCTGGCCAAGCTTGAACTCTGCGGTGATAAATCCCACGTTCGAATTGTCGTTGAAAAACCATTTGGTCATGATCTGAAAACGGCACAGGAGTTGAACACGCTTCTGGGCGGGTTGTTTGCCGAAGAGCAGATTTATCGTATTGACCACTATCTCGGTAAAGAGACCGTACAAAATATTCTGGCTTTACGCTTTGCGAACTCACTCTTTGAGCCAATCTGGAACCGTCGCTATGTCGAGCATATTCAGATCACTGCCGCCGAAACGGTTGGTCTGGAAGGCCGTGGTGGTTACTATGAAGGTTCGGGTGCCTTGCGCGATATGATCCAGAACCACCTGTTGCAGGTGTTGTGTATGGTCGCAACGGAAGCGCCAATCAGTTTTGATGCGAACGAAGTCCGTAACAAAAAAGTCGACGTACTGAATGCCATCCGGCGGATTCAGCCCGATCAGGTTAAAGACGTTGCGGTTCGCGGACAATATGGGCCCGGTAAAGTGAAGGATAAAGAAATGCCCGGCTATCGGGAAGAAGAGGGCGTAGACCCGAATTCGGCTACCGAAACCTTTGCCGCTATTAAACTATTCGTAGACAACTGGCGCTGGGAAGATGTACCGTTCTATTTGCGGACGGGTAAGTCGATGCCCGAAAAAACAACCGTTATCACCGTTCAGTTTAAGCCCGCTCCCAGTTATGCTTTCCCCGGCGAAGCAACGGGCAGTTGGGAGGCTAACCGACTGGTTATAAGCATTCAGCCTGCTATGGATATCCGGCTTCGGTTCCAGGCAAAGCGGCCAGGCCAGACGCTGGCTATCGATCCTGTTGAAATGGTATTTAGTTATAAAACAGCCTACGACGGTCAGGAGCCAGAAGCCTACGAAACGCTCTTGCTGGATGCCCTGACGGGTGATGCGACGTTATTTATGCGTGCCGATCAGGTTGAAGCCGCCTGGAAGGTTGTAACGCCGATCATCGAAGCCTGGGGCAATGAAGCACCAACTGACTTCCCGAATTATACGCCCGGTTCCTGGGGCCCTCAGGCCGCTATGGACCTGATCGAGAAAGACGGGTTTAAGTGGATGACTAAATAACGTTTGCAAGAGTTTTCAGTTTGTCGTTTTCACCGATCTGTCGTTGTGGTTGTGAGCATATCAGCCTACCGAAACGAAAAACTATAGACTGAAAACTGAAAATTCTTCCCGATGCAACTTATTATTAAAAAGAATCCGGCTGATCTGGCCAAAGCTGCGGCTGATTTTATCGCGAAGCGAATTAAAGACGTTCTGAAGAAGTCGGGTCCCAATGGGCAGGATCGGTTTACGATTGCCCTGTCGGGTGGGAGCACGCCCAAAGCGTTACACGAACTGCTGGCCAAATCGCCCTATCGGGAACAGATTCCGTGGGCACAGTTGCATGTTTTCTGGGGCGACGAGCGTTATGTGCCCATTGACGACGAGCAGAGTAACGCAGGAATGGCCTACGACACGCTGCTGGGCCATGTCTACACGCCCGAAGATCAGATTCACGTCTGGCGCACGGAGCTTGAACCCGAAGCCGCTGCCGCCGATTATGACCGTATTTTACACGAGTATTTCGGCGAAACGGGCCCGTCCTTCGATCTCGTTCTGCTCGGCATGGGCGACGATGGTCATACGCTTTCGCTGTTTCCTGGCACTGAGGTCGTTCATGAACAGACGGCCTGGACAAAAGCCTATTTTCTGGAACAGCAGAATATGTATCGCCTGACGCTGACTGCTCCCATCGTTAACCGGGCATCTTGTGTGGCATTTCTGGTGGCTGGTCCCAAGAAAGCCGAACCCCTGAAAGAGGTACTGGAAGGAGCCTATAATCCGGATAAATTCCCATCACAGGTGATTAAGCCAGCGGATGGGGAACTCGTCTGGATGGTGGATGAAAAAGCGGCTGAGTTGCTGAAAAAGTAACGTGGGCCGATCGTTCGATCCACATTACTTTTTTAATTAAAGCCTAATTTTTCCCGAACCCGCGCAATGGTTTTTCCGGCCACAGCGCGGGCTTTTTCTTCTCCAGCCTGAAGTTCGGCTTCAAGCGCATCCGGATTGTCAATTATGTAGTAATTGTATCGTTCACGCTCTGTAGCGAACTGGCTGAGAATGAGTTCGTAGAGCGCTTTTTTAGCCGTTCCGTAGCCATAATTGCCACCTTCATATAGGCCACGCAAGGCTGCGGTCTGCTCAACCGACGCCAACAGCGAATACAGCTGAAATGTAATGTCGGTATCTGGATTCTTCGGTTCCTCCAGGGGCGTCGAATCAGATTTGATCTTCTTGATCACTTTCCACAACTCATTTTCCGGCAGAAAAATATCGATGTAGTTGTTGTATGACTTACTCATCTTAGCGCCGTCGATGCCGGGAATGGTCATTAACCGATCGTCGATTCGCGGTTCGGGTAGAACAAACACCTCATCGTCGTATTGCCGGTTAAACGTACTGGCAATGTCGCGGGTCATTTCGATGTGTTGCCGCTGATCTTTCCCAACGGGAATAATTTCGGCGTCATAGAGCAGAATATCGGCAGCCTGCAAAACCGGATAAACAAACAGGCCAGTATTCACCGCACCCGTAGCCCGATCTGATTTTTCCTTGAACGAGGTTGCGTTGTTGAGCATCGGAATCGGTGTAAAGCAACTCAGATACCAGCATAACTCGGTATGCTCGGCTACCCGCGACTGTCTCCAGAAGGTGTTCTTGCTGGTATCCAAACCGAATGCCAGCCAGGTTGCAGCTACCGATTTTGTAAACTCCCGGCGCGTTGGCCCATCCTTAATCGTTGTCAGGGAGTGTAAATCAGCGATGAACAGAAATGACTCGTTGTCTGGATGTTTGGATAAGTCGATGGCGGGTTTGATGGCCCCCAGAATATTGCCTAAATGCGGTCGTCCGCTGCTTTGAATACCAGTTAATATGCGTGCCATAATTTTGAGTATTAGAAGCGGGGAGTGAGGATAGTGGAGCTACTTATGCTAGCAACTCCTTCCTACTCCTCACTCCCCACTCCTCACTTCTACTACTTATTTCCCCTGCGCTTCCACTACCGAAATGGCAACCATGTTGACAATTTCGCGTTCCGATGAACCCAGCTGCAAAACATAGACTGGCTTACGGATACCCAGTAGAATTGGCCCGATGGCGTCGAAACCGGCGGTTTCCGACATCAGGTTGTAGGCAATATTAGCGGCCGAGAGGTTCGGGAAAATCAACGTATTCGCGCCTTCACCTACTAATTTACTGAACGGATGGTTCTGTTGAAGCAACTCCGTATTGAAGGCAAGGTGTGCCTGAATTTCGCCGTCTACGATGAGGTCAGGGTGCTTCTTTTGTAAAATCTCGACTGCCCGATTCATCTTTTCTGCATCTTCTCCCTTCGCACTCCCGAAGTTTGAATAGGTCACTAAAGCAATGCGAGGCTTAATGTTGAAGCGTTCAACGGTACGGGCGGTCATTTCTGTGATTTCAACGATCTCTTCGGCCGTTGGGTTAAAATTGACCGTTGTGTCAGAGAAAAACAGCGGACCACGTTTGGTCAGCAAAATATACATACCGGCCACTTTCTGCACACCCGGCTCTTTCCCGATTATCTGCAAAGCGGGCCGGATCGTATCCGGATAACTGCGCGTGAGACCCGAAATGAGCGCATCAGCCTCACCCGTTTCGACCATCATAGCACCGAAGTAATTGCGGTAATACATCATTTTGCGCGCTTCGGTGGCATTGACGCCCTTTCGCTTTCGTTTCTCAAAATAGATGTCGGCAAAGCGTTCAATCAATACATTCTGCTCGGGTGCACGCGGGTCGATAATTGGTATTTGACCCAGATCCAGGCTATTGTCTTTAATAATTTGCTGGATCTTATCGGTTTCGCCCAGTAGAATTGGGAAGGCAATGCCCTCATCCCGAACCTGTTGAGCCGCTTTGAGCACTTTCAGGTTTTCTGCATCGGCAAACACAACACGCTTTGGATTTGTCTTTGCTTTGGTCAGAATAACCCGCGAAATCTGATTATCCTGGCCCAGTCGCCGGGCGAGTTGCTGCTCATAAGCATCCCAGTCGGTAATAGGCATCCGGGCTACGCCCGATTCAATGGCCGCTTTCGCTACAGCGGGCGCAACGGTGGCCAGTAGACGTGGATCAACCGGCTTTGGCAGGATATACGTTCGGCTAAACACCATGTTGTCTTCGCCGTAGGCCAGGTTAACGATATCAGGCACAGGTTTTTTGGCCAATTCTGCCAGAGCGTAGGTTGCCGCCAGCTTCATGGCCTCATTGATTTCAGTAGCCCGAACGTCGAGCGCACCCCGAAAGATGTAGGGGAAGCCAAGTACATTGTTGACCTGGTTCGGGTAGTCTGAACGGCCCGTTGCCATGATAATATCGGGTCGGGCAGCCATGGCATCTTCGTAGCTGATTTCGGGCGTTGGATTGGCCATAGCGAACACAATCGCATCGCTGGCCATCGAACGAATCAGATCCTGACCAATAATATTGCCTTTCGACAAACCAACAAATACATCCGCTCCGGCAAATGCATCGGCCAGTGACTGAATATTACGGGAGGTTGCAAAAGGCCGCATGATCTCGCTCAGGTCGGTGCGGTCGGTGCGAAGTGGCCCATTCACGTCGAACATAACGATGTTCTCAAGCTTCGCGCCTAAGGCCACATACTGCCGTGCACAGGAAATAGCCGCAGCTCCAGCTCCCATAAATACGAACTGAGCCGTTTCGATCTGCTTGCCAACCAGTTCAAGGGCGTTGAGTAAAGCCGCTCCACTGACAATAGCCGTTCCATGCTGATCATCGTGCATGACCGGAATATTCAGTTCACGCTTAATCCGTTCTTCAATTTCAAAGCATTCAGGGGCCTTGATGTCCTCCAGGTTTACACCGCCGAAGGTTGGCTCAAGAATCTTAACGGTTCGGGCGAACTCGTCAATATCTTTCGTATTAAGTTCGATATCAAAAACATCGATATCGGCATAGATTTTGAACAGCAATCCTTTACCCTCCATAACGGGTTTGCTGGCCGCAGCGCCAATATCGCCTAAGCCTAAAACGGCTGTTCCGTTACTGATAACAGCGACGAGGTTACCCTTAGCGGTGTATTTGTAGGCATCATCGGGGTTGGCTTCAATGGCCAGACACGGTTCGGCCACGCCCGGAGAGTAAGCAAGAGAGAGATCACGTTGGGTACTGTATTCTTTCGTCGGGATGACTTCGAGTTTACCCGGACGCCCCTTGGCGTGGTAATCAAGGGCATCTTCGCGCCGGATTTTCTGTTGCATAACAGTTTGGTTGATGATCGTTTAGGGTACGGTTCGGAGCGCGAAGGTACGTAAAATAGATAAACGGGATTTATTTGATGTTTAAGAAACCGGGTACTATGTTTTTCGTAAGTATAGAAAACAAACTACATTGCAGGCAAGAATAACCGTAACGATCCATGGAAAACACATCTATGTTTATTGAAGAATTACTTAATTCCGATGCTTATTTATCTAAAATTGATCAATTTACCAGCCAGCCTGGTCGTATTAAGCAGGCTAATCGGTTGATCACTGGTTTAATAATAGCCTGTCTTCATCGACAACTTCAGTCCGACATCGGCCGTAATCTGATGTATCGGGTTATGGTCAACCATACGCGTTTTGCCGAAGATGCTCTTCCATTCTGGCTTTCTGTCAATATTGACCCGGTCATGTATGCCGCTGAAGGGAATCGGCTGTTCAGTACGATCATACCCGGCAAGAAAAGTGCCTTGGTTCAGATTGCAGGCCATTATGCTAAACTTTCATTTGCTGAAATCGATTTGCTGGTGGGGCTGTGTTCTAATGCGCTAATTACTAATTTTTCGTCAAGGTTATCTAAAAATAATGACCTGACGGGCTTGTTGCCAGCACTAAAAGACTTGTCGGCTTTAATCCCTGAATTGACCAGAAAGGACTATGAATCGATGGGCCTCAATAGGTTATAAATGCACCTAAAATCAGCCGGTCAGCTCTGTAGTATGGCCCGTGCCGTTTCTTCGTCACGCTTCAACTGGGCTACCAGGGCAGGCAGGCCCTCGAACTTCTGCTCGGGGCGTAGAAACTCCCTGAAGCGGAGGGTCATGTGTTCGCCGTAAATGTCTTTATCGAAGTCAAAAATATACGTCTCGATGGTCTGATGGGTTCCGGCAACGGTTGGGCGGAAGCCGATATTAAGCATTCCACCGTATACCTGACCCGCCTGAACGACGTCAACCGCATACACGCCGTTGGCCGGAACGAGCTTAATGAGGTCATCTACCTGGAGATTGGCCGTTGGAAAGCCAATGGTTCGACCGAGTTGCTGACCTTTCACGATGGTTCCTGTCAGATTGTACTGACGCCCTAAAAACAAGTTGGCCGTATGAATATTACCTTCCTGTAAAGCTGTCCGGATTTTTGACGAACTGACTCCTACCGCTTCTACGTCCTGGCGGGGAATTTCTTCTACTTCAAAGCCATATTCGCTCTGGTGGGCCTGAATGTAGTCGAAACCTCCTTCGCGGTCACGGCCGAAGCGGTGGTCATATCCAATCACGAGTTTCTTCGTCCCGATCTTATCAATTAAAATCTGCCGGATATACTGCTCAGACGTTAGTTCGGAAAATGATCGCGTAAATGGAATAGCAACCAGATGATTGACACCAGCCTGTTCGATCAACTCGATTTTTTCGTCCAGCGTCGTCAATAACTTAAGATCCTGGCTATCGTTAGAAACGACCGTGCGCGGGTGCGGCCAATAGGTAATCAGAACAGATTCGCCCTCACTGGTTTGAGCAACCTCCGTAAGTCGGGCCAGAATTGTCTGATGACCGCGATGGACACCATCGAAGGTGCCACTGGTAACTACGGCGTTAGTAAGCGGAGAAATATCATCTAAACCACGGTGAACTATCATAGCATTGGGGGGCCTGTTTCTGGGCGGCACTTGGCAATAAAACGTTCGAGCGTATCGGCATCGGCTATCCGGAAGTTACCAATGCGTGTCCGGCGAAGGGCGCTCATGTAGGCACCATTGTTGAGTAATAGGCCAAGGTCGCGTACCAGACTGCGAATATACGTGCCTTTAGAACATACGATGCGGAAATCAACTTCTGGAAGCCGATCGGTATTTACCTCAAATACGGAAACCGTAACCTGTCGTGATTTGATGCCACCCTCGATTCCGTCTGCCGTTTCTCCACGGCGGGCTTTCTCATAAAGACGCTCCCCGTTGACACGAACGGCCGAATAAATGGGCGGTACCTGCAGGATGTCGCCGGTAAGCTGATGGGCCGCATTCTGGACTTGTTCAGTTGTGATGCCGGTCGTATCAAACTCGGCATCGAAGGCTGTTTCGAGATCGACCGATGGAGTGGTTTTGCCTAACATGAGCGTGCCTGTATACTCTTTTTCCTGCGCCTGATATTGATCGATCTGCTTCGTCATTTTACCCGTGCACAGAATCAGTAAACCGGTTGCAAGGGGGTCGAGCGTACCCGCATGACCGATTTTCTTGAATTTGCAGGCATATTTGAGCTTGTTAGCCACATCGAACGATGTCCAGGTGAGTGGCTTGTCAATGAGTATGACCTGTCCCGGATCTGCCTGACCGGGGACGTGTGGTGGTGCTTTTTCTTGCGACACAAAAAATAGAAAAGAAGCACAAAGATACACGGAGTTGAGTCTCTGCGAACCTCTATGCTTCTTTATTGACCAGGAGTAGGTATTAAATGACGTCCAGTTTAACGCCAGCGGCTACTAAACCTAACAGCAATAAGCCAAGTACAATGCGATAATATCCGAACACCTTGAAACCGTAGCGTGTCAGGAAACCAACGAATCCCCGAATGGCCAGCATGCCGACGATGAAGGCAATCACATTACCGATAAGCAATGTCTGATAATCGGCGGGCTGGAGGAGTTTGTAGGTTTTCAGCAGCTTATAACCCGACGCAGCCGCCATGGTAGGAACGGCCAGAAAGAACGAGAATTCGGCCGCCTGCGTCCGTGTTAGTCCCTGAAACATACCACCAATGATCGTTGCCGCCGACCGCGATACGCCCGGAACCATAGCAATACACTGAAAAAAGCCGATGCGAATAGCATCGGCAACAGTCACGTCGCCGTCTTTAGGCTGCCGGGTCACGATACGATCGATGAAGACCAGAATAATACCGCCTAAAAGCAGCATTATGGCCACAACAACCACGTTTTCGAGCAGCGAGTCGATAAAGTCATTCAGTAAAAAACCAATAACGGCGGCAGGCAGGAAAGCAATCAGGATTTTGCTGTAAAAATCCAGCATTGGCTGCAACTTCGGTGGAAAGGACTTTAAATAGCTGGGAACGGTAAATGTACCCGTTCGGGCATTCGTCATGAAACGACGGTGATAAAGCACTAATACCGACAGAATGCAACCGAATTGAACGTCGACGGTGTAAAGTTTAGTGAATTCATTACCGGCAATGCCAGCCAGAGAGGAGTAAATAATCATGTGGCCCGTTGAGGAAACCGGCAGAAACTCGGTCAATCCCTCAATGATGGCCAGCGCAATAGCGTGAATCAGGTCCATATAGTGGTTATACAGTTTAAGGTATTCGGCTTATAGGAGGTTGACGCAAACATTCGCTCATCAGCCAACCGTAAACCGAATACCCTAAACCATAAACAGTTATGCCTTGGGCCGGGCGAGAATAGCAAAAAATTCAATAACGAAACCACTCATAACCACAATAGGACCGAGGGTGAGGCCCAGAAAACCAAAGCCGAATTCTTCTTTATCGAGGCTCATGATAAAGAAGCCAGCCAGAATAGTAGCAATGCCCGCCAGCATCAATACATAGTTCTGACGACCAAATGGTAGCGCTGCGGCTGCTGTTTCCCGACGGGTAGGTTCAGAAGCCGACGTCCGTAGTGGTGCCGGTTTTGCGACCGGTGTCGTACTGGCCGGTACCTTCTTGGCGGGTTCGTCGCGAGTCAACGTAGCCGAGCTATATTGTTTGTCTTTTGCCATGTTCGTAAGTCAGTTATACTCTTTGTGTAACCTTAAAATTGGTTTACTGTTCGTGGTTACACACTACTGGGAATGTATAAGCAAAAACCGAAAACTATAAATTAGTACAGTTCATCCAGCGTCATGCCCAGATACCGATTCACAGCCTGGAACGTGCTTAGAAAACCAATCAGAACACCCAGTCCAACGATTCCTGCCAACAGGAACATAAGCTTCTGAGGGTCCTGAAACATAGCCAGTTCGGGCAGATTATGAATCGCAACCTGTAGACCAACCAGCAATAATACAACCGCAATGACACCTGCCAGGAGCCCCTGCCACATACCTCGCCCCAGAAAAGGCCGCGTTATGAAACCGTTTGTTGCTCCGACCAGTTGCATACTCCGGATCAGCATTCGCTGCGAATGGAGCGCTAACCGGATGGTATTGTTCATCAGAACAACAATAATCAACAGCAATATTAGCGCAAAAGCTGACATCACGGCATAAATTTTCGTGATGTTGCGGTTGATGTTGTCAACCAGATTTTCCTGATAAACTACCTCAAAAACGCCATCGACCTCTTCCAGATCCTGTTTTACCTGTTGAAGTTTCGCTTCTTCGAAATACTCTTCCGTTAATTTGATCCGGTAACTGTCACGTAAGGGATTTTCGCCTAGAAACTTCGAGAAATCCTCTTTGGTTTCGGCAATAAATTCTTTTGCTGCTACGTCTTTCGGGACAAAAGTTACCTGGGCGGCTCCTTTGGCTTTTAGAATATAAGGCTTTTCGGCGATGATCTTCGACAGTTTTGTCAGTTTTACATCGCTGAGCCCTTTATCCAGAAAAGCCCGCATTTCGTAATTTTCACGAATATAGGTCACCACCCGCTTCGACTGGATAGCCAGCATTCCGCAGAACCCAATCAAAAACAGAGCCAGCGTCAGACTAAACAGAATCATGCCGCTGGGGTACGCACCTACTTTTTTCTTTGTACGAGCCATTCAGGGGTTCGTGTTAATAGAGACAAAAATAATGATTTCGACGGGCGAATCGCCTAATTTAAGAAAATTTAAGGGATAATGGCTATTAGACCAGATGCGGGAGCAAGTCCGGCATCGATTATCTGACATCCAGTGTCCAGCTTGTCATTTCCAGATCGGCTCAACGGAGCGGATAAGCACCGAACGGAGCCCATCCCCAAAAAATTCTATCCCTCTACTTTCAGGCTTCGGGAAGATCTGATTCGTTAAGGTTATTTCGCCATTGTTGCCAAAGACTTCGACCGATGACCGATCGACCCATATCTGTAACGAAATCCGGCCGTTTTGTGGTTTAAGCGGAGCCGTAAATCGTCCTGTAAATTCCTTTTTGAACGCTACCTGACCGGATCGGCTTCGATCAACATAAACCTGTTGTTTCGCAGGGTCATAACCAATAACGGTTTCTTCACCTTTTCCCTGTGCTGCTTCCTCTTTTTTTACACGAACACCTACGCCGGTTTTGGCCGCTTCTAATTCGAGCTGAAGCCAGTAGGTGTCACCGGCAAGGCTATTGCTGGCCAGGCTTTGGTTCAGTTGAGCAACGTCGGTTCCAGTCCACTGGAAACTGGTACCAAGTAACGGTTTTAATTCCTGTATCGGCTGTTGGCGTAACTCATAACGGGCAACAGGGGCGGGCATTTTAGCGAGCCTGAGTTCGCGCGGTAAGGTCATTGTGCCCCGAAAAGGCGTGGTTGGAATCTCGCTGGCATACTGTAAATTGTTCATCCAGCCGATGCTGATAGCTCCCCGGTTACCACGCCTTGGTAAATTATTGAACGTAATGGCGGCATAATAATCTTTTCCCCAATCGACATAGCGTTGCTCGCCGGGCTTCGATTCATTGATGAACGTTGACCCGTTGAAGCGGCCCACGTAATATTGCATACCTGAACCGCCAGCGGGGGCATTATTGCCCATCGACAGCAACAGCACCCATTTCCGCTCGATCGTGCCATCGACCGGAACTTCAACCAGATCAGGACATTCCCAAACGGTGGCAGGGCTATCAGCAGCCGTAAACTCACCGGTTTTAGTCCACACTTTCAAATTGGGCGACTTATAGAACAGGGCTTTCCTGTCGGTTGGCAATAAAACGATCATTACCCAGTGCTGACTGGGTTCATACCAGAATACCTTTGGATCACGGAAATCTTTCTGTTTTAAATCAATAATCGGATTGCTGGCATATTTGGTCCAGGTGCGGCCTTTGTCCAGACTATAGGCAATATGCTGACTCTGGTTATCCGGACGTGCCCCCGTATAAATAGCCACCATCGGCACGCGACCGTCCTGTCCGAAACCACTTGTGTTGGTTTTATCGATGACACAGCTCCCCGAGTAAATCATGGTTTCCCCTTCTTCGGGTATAGCCGGTGGAAGTTCCTGCCAGTGAACCAGATCGCGGCTAATCGCATGCCCCCAGGTCATGTGGCCCCAGCGAATACCCAATGGATTGTATTGATAGAAAAGATGATATTCACCATCGTAGTAAACCAGACCGTTTGGGTCATTGATCCAGTTCGCACGGGGCGAAAAGTGATATTGCGGGCGGTGGGGCTGTTTGTAGGTTGTATCGCCGGTTGTTCGTTGAGCGAACAAGTCAGGAGTTATCAAGCCAAACACAAGCAATACCACAAGGGTACGAGTCATAAATAGTTTAAGTCAATAAGTAGTGTTTTTACTTCGAGCCGTGCCTCGGTTCGTGCAGCCACCAGTGGAAACTGTGACACGACTCGAAGCAAAGACACCGAAGTAATTTGGTGTACTAACTCGGCAAGTTGGTGATATTTTTCGTCTAATTACTGACGAACTTATCAACTGGTGAGTTTTTTGGTTAAAATACCTCGCGGGCAATTTTCATGATGTTATCCGCTTTTCCCATCGTGTAAAAATGCAGGACAGGAGCCTCATGTGCTATTAGTTCGCGGCATTGCTGAATGCTCCACTCAATACCTACCTGCCGTGCCTGCTGGTCATTTTCACAGGCCTCAATAGCTTTTACAAGATCGTCAGGGAGATGCAAATGGAAGATCTTGGGTAAGATCTGGATTTGTTTTCGGGTGCTTATGGGCTTCAGGCCTGGTATAATTGGAACCGTAATACCCTCTTGCCGACAGCGTTCGACAAAATCAAAATATTTTTTATTATCGAAAAACATCTGCGTGACGATGTAGTCGGCCCCTTTGTCGATTTTATACTTGAGGTAGTGAAAATCAATATCGTGGTTGGCGGCTTCAAAATGTTTTTCGGGATAAGCCGCTACGCCAATACAGAAATTGCTGGGAGCCAGTGGTGTATCTTCCTCATGGAGGTAAATACCCCGGTTCATATTGGCAACTTGCTCTACCAGTTCGCTGGCGTAGGTATAGCCGTTTTCTTTCGCTTTAAATGTCGAAAAAGGCTTGGCCGGATCGCCCCGTAAAACCAGTGCATTGTCGATGCCAAGGTAATGCAGATCGATCAGGAAATCTTCGGTTTCTTCCCGTGTGAAACCTCCACACAGAACGTGCGGCACCGGATCGACACCAAACCGATGCATAATGGCTGAGCAGATACCAACCGTACCGGGCCGTTTACGCGTTACGATTTTCTGGATCGTTCCATCGGGTAAAGGGCGCTCAATGTATTCTTCGCGATGATAGGTAACGTCAATGAATGGGGGCTTAAACTCCATCAGGGGCTCAATGTTATCGAGCAGATTTTTCAGATTGTCGCCTTTGATGGGCGGAATTACTTCAATCGAAAAAATAGGTTTGCCATTGGAGGCCTTAATGTGATCGGTAATTTTAGTCATTCAATAAATTGCTTAACCCTTATTTCGTATATCGTTGAAGACCTGCCAGATAAATGACTACCAGCAGTTGCGACGATAAAATGAACGCTATACAAACTATAAGCTGACCACGTTCTG
Source organism: Spirosoma endbachense (assembly GCF_010233585.1). Taxonomy (NCBI): domain Bacteria; kingdom Pseudomonadati; phylum Bacteroidota; class Cytophagia; order Cytophagales; family Cytophagaceae; genus Spirosoma; species Spirosoma endbachense. The sequence goes on along the minus strand of NZ_CP045997.1, from coordinate 2,085,938 downwards.
TTGGAACAAACTGTGAAATACCACCGACGCTTAATGCAACAGTAGCTAAAACGAACAGGCAGTTGCGAGCCCAGCGGGCCAGACCCTTTTTATCAATAATGGCAGCCTTATCAACATTGGATAGCAAATCTGTTCGCTCAAAGCGCCCTATAATAAGCCCCAACAGGGCGATAAAAAGGCCAATACTGATGAAGATTGTGCTCATCGCCTACAAAATGGTTGCTACCGCGAAAACACCAATAGCCGTGCGTTGATTCCAGTGGCTGAGCCATTGTTCCAGGGTTGAATCGTGAGCCGCTGGCTAATGCCTTTCTGCTTTTTGACTTCATGTAATTTCGGAATCCACCAGCCCGCCAATGATCCGAATGCTGCTCCTACTAAAATGTCGCTCGGGAAATGGTAGCCAGCTTCATACCGCATCAGGCTCGTTGTTGACGCTAAGCCAAGCATGATGACCCAGACAACAGGCTTTAGTTTTGAATTTGGATAGAAATGCCGAAACATTTCGGAGGCAAAGACTGCCGAAGCAAAAGCAGTGCCAGCGTGCCCCGAAAAGAATGATTGGCGGCCATTGGGGGCTAATTTGGGGTCTAATGGCGCATCGGGATTATACACATACGGGCGCGTTCGCAGAACAATATTTTTAACGGTCTGTTGAATCAGCGTGGGTAAAGCCAGTACTTCGATGTACATCACTGGCACCGTTGCCCAGTTTTTATCCCGAAATAATGTCGGGACGGCAATCAAACCAGTCGCAACAAAATTGGCGGTCAGGGTCTGATCACTCACGCGAAACGCATCCGGCGACCATTTGTATGTGGCGCTTCGGTCGAAGGCATTGACCTGGCTCCGATCAAATCGACTGAGGTCGTTTACCGTAAACGGCTGAACCTGTTGTTCAAGCAGGAGGGAAGATACACCGGAAACTGCTACCAGCCCCAGTAACGTAGCATCTGTTTTCCAGCTAAGCCGATACGGATTCGGCCGATGATGAGTGGTTGATTGAGAAAGTGTATCCTGCCCCTGCGCAACCGACAGTTGCAGAAATAACAGGAAGGAGAAAATAGTATGGTTAGCTCTCAAAGGGAACGGTGTTTATGACGCAAATTTACGGATAAACCCGAAACCTTTAGTGGAGCCGAAGGCGGGCATAGAGACCTGTAGCGGAACCACTGCTCCACGGCTGAATATCGAGCCGACGGCCCAAATCGCTCCGGTTTTTTACTTCATGTAATTTGGGGACGCCCCAGCCCACCAGTGATCCAAAGGCGGCCCCCACCAGCAAATCGCTTTGGTAGTGCCGACCGCTCTCGTAGCGCATGACACAGGTTGCACTGGCCAGGCCCAGTGTGCCGACCCAGACAACGGCTTTTAGCTTCGAGTCAGGAAAATAATGCCGGAACACCTCGCTTGTAAAAACCGCAGTAGCAAAAGCCGTGGTGGCATGTCCTGAGAAAAATGATTGTCGGGCATCTCGGGTGAGTTTGTTCTCCATCGGAACATCGGGATTAAACACGAAGGGCCGGGGTCGCTGCGAAAGGGCTTTGACGGTACTTTCAACCCCATTGGCCAGTAGCAATGTCTCCAGATACATAACACCCACAGTTTTGATATCCTTACGCATCGGTTTGGTGCCAAGCGTAAGCAAAACTGGCAGAGCCACATTAGTGTACAAAGTAAGGTCACTGACACGAGCGATGGATGGGTCCCAGTGTTTTGTAGCACCTCGATCAAACGCGTTGATTTCCTCCCGATTCAACGCATTTACCTGGTCCGGAGTAAGTGGATCAACCGATTGGTTAAGCAGTATCGATGCGCCATAGGTGGCTACACCCGCTCCCAGAAGACTAATCTCCAGCCCTTTTTTGAGTTGATAAGGAGAGTCGGAAGACTGGGCCGTAAGCCGCTGAGGACTGATCGTTTGTGCTGTGCCAATCAGCGATTGCAGGGACAGCCAAACCAATAAAACGGGTGTTGAGCGAGTCAACCGAAAACCATAGATCATAAACGGAAAACTATAAACTGTTAAGTGACTCGGACAACGGTTGGTTCATCAGCCAAATAAACCAACCGGCCTTCGACTTCGGGGAAACCCATGTCACGGTATAAACTTGTAAAATACTTTAATGAATCCGTCGGGTTCGGAGTTTGGGCGAGGGTAGAGTCCGACGAAAGTCCGGGTAGTGATTCATACTGTACCAGCACAACACTACCGTCTGGATAATAAACAACGCGGTGAGGGGCGCCATGAATACGTTTGTTGCTCAAAATACTGCGATCCGTATCAATTCGCAGGGTCGGGTCGAAGAGGGGCGCTAAGGAAGAATGTGAGATAATGGCGGTTAGTGCCTGTTTTAAATCGGCACATTCGGCGTTGCGAACCAGCCCTTCACTGACGAGCTGACGGAGTGTTCGATCAATACTTTCAGGGCCTTTGATCAGGCTCAAAGCGGCACAGAGTTTTCGATCCCGTTCGCGCGTTCGTTCAAACGTAGCTACATCGAAGACGCGTTCTGCCTGTCGGCGAAGTTGTAAATCCTGCCCGCGATGGCCGCTAATGACGTCATCCAATAAAATTTCATCAATGTCTTCCTCAACCTTCTGATGCGTGAAAGCATCGGCACACAGGCTGATTTCATAACTCAATTGACCATCCTGCCAGGCACAGCCGCAGGTACGGGCAACTTCACTATCGCGCAGGAAAGCGTGCAGCCAGTGACTAATGGTATTTTGCTGGCCTTTACTGAAGTCTTTGGCCTCGCTGATAATATAAAGCCGGTCGGTTGGCCGGGTGAACGCTACGTAGAGCAGGTTCATGTTTTCCAGAAACGTACGTGTCAGTTCTTCTTCGTACTGAGCGGCAATCGATTCGGGGGCTCCACGCAACTTGCTGGTTGTATTGGCGGGGGCCGATGTAAGTCGTGTAAGTTTGCCCAACCCATTTTCGTGGGTGAGCATGTCGGTTCGAATTTCCGACAGGTCGAGCCAGATGGTGCTGTCGTTGATGGGTTCGACTTTCCAGTTGGCAAACGGAATGATAACGACGGGAAACTCGAGTCCTTTGGAACGGTGGATGGTCTGGATGCTAACGGCGTTGAGGGCGTTTCCTTCTACAGATACTTTCTGACGGACGCTGTCCCAGTAAACCAGAAAATCGCTGAGATGCCCGCTTCGCTTCTGATTGAACGTCAGGACTTCATCCAGAAACCGAAACAAAAAGGGGTTGTGTTCGGCCTGACTGAATAAATTGAACTGAGCGGTTAATCGCTCGGCCAGTTCATAGGGATTAAGTTGCCCCAGCACATACGGGTCAAGCGGATACCCCTGTGCGGTCAGATAGGCATATACCCCCAGTGAATCACCTTCGGCCACCCCTTGAAGCTCTTCGGTCAGGGCATCGTCCGGAAAAACACCCCGAACAACCCGATGGAAGAGATACAGGAGCTCGTAGCGCAACATTTTCTGGTCAGGTTGCTGAAGCAGCTGCATCAGCGTAACGATCCATTTGACCGGCTCCGAGAATTCCAGCGATAGCGAATCCGCTGAGACGAGCGGAATGCGCCTGGCATTCAGCTCATTGGCTAATGCTTTGGCATGTGCTTTTTTGCGGCAGAGGATGGCAATATCGCCGTATCCGTACCCATCTGCCAGCGCCTGTTCCAGATGGGTGATTGTCTGATCGAGCATGAGTGCTGTAAGGTCGGCCTCATCGTCCTCATGTTTTGCGACGAAATCGATCTGTACATGACCAGCTTTGCGGGCGTCTGGCTGGGCTTTCTGGTGAAACTGCTGTTCATTGTCGAATACGTCGGCGAGTTTTGGGTACTGGTGTTCGAATTTCCGGGCTGTGAACTCAAAAAAGTCATTGTTGAATCGAACAATCGGCTCGGCACTGCGCCAGTTCGTATCGAGCATTTCATCCTGTAAGTGCCCATCGAGCATATCGATCCGGTCGGCCGTCCACGAGCCTGGATTATGGGCCAGTTTGAGTCCCTCAAGGTCTTTCCGGTGCAGGGCCACAATTTGATCCATATCGCCACCCCGGAAGCGATAAATGGCCTGTTTCCCATCGCCAACGGCCAGGTTGAAATGTTCGGCACCCAGGGAATTTTCGATCAATGGCAGAAGGTTCGCAAACTGCAAGCGCGATGTATCCTGAAACTCGTCGATCAGAATATGATTGTATTTGGTGCCAAGCCGTTCGTAAAGAAACGGCACTGGTTCCGATGCGACAATGCTCAGAATTTTCTTGTTGAACTCTGAAATATGTACCCGCCCATCTTTACGTAACAGATCATCGAACTCAATCCGCATCTGCTTCAGGAGGGCGAGCTTCTGGAGGTGTGGCAACAGGCAATCGAACAGAATTACCTGCCGACCGTTTGCATCCCGTATGGTATTGATTTGCGCGATGCAGTCGCACAGTTCTGCCGCCATACCATCAATCATAGCCTGAACAGGCAACGGCGTTTTCTTGCCGTACCAGTCGCCATTATTGAGGGCATTGTGGACGCGTATTCCGGCTTCTTTTTTTGCGTTGCCTTCGGCGATGGCTTTTAAATAGCCACCTACACCACTGGCTCCATAACTGAAGTCGGTTTCGTCGAGTCCCGCGTCGGAAATTAGTTTCCAGGCTCGTTGCCCGTGTCCGATAATGGCAGTTTCAACTTCCTGGTTGTGGTTCAGTAACTGGGTTCGGATGTTTCGTAAAGCGCCCGGCGATAATTCCTGAGCGGCATTAACGGCTTCGTAGAACTGGTCGGACGTTAGGTTTTTGCCAAACTCTTTCAGCAACTCAGGAAGTTGGTTCCAGCTTTTGCCCTCGGCAGCGGTATGGGTATAATACTCACTCAAAATGGTCGTAATCTCGTCCATTTCGTCGGTACCGGCCTTCTCGATGAGATTATCGATGGCTAGTTCGAGTACTTCGTCGGTATCTAACTCTACCTCGAACGAATAGGGGAAGCCTAGTTCATCCGTAAATGCCATAACGACGCGCTGCGTGAACGAATCGATAGTGGTGACGCTGAAATCGGCGTATCGGTGCAGAATAGTCTTGAAAACCGAGTCTGCTTTTCGACGAAGATCGGCCTTGGCGATGTCAAAAGCAGACTCGCTGGCTGCATGAACGCCATATAGCTCAATGACTAACTCGTCCAACAGCGGTAATTCCTTGCCTCCGGCAATGTCGGCCAGGCGTTCAAGAATTCGATTCTTCATTTCATTGGCAGCCGCATTCGTAAATGTTACTGCCAGAATATGCCGGAAATACCCGTCCTGCTCATTTGGCCGTAGGGCCAGCTTGAGGTATTCTTTGGTGAGCGTGTACGTTTTGCCCGACCCGGCCGAAGAACTATAAATCTTGAACATACGAGCAAAGAGTTAGGAGTGTGGAGAATTCTGATGGGTCTTCCCGCTCCTAACACCTGATTCCTAACGTCTAAAAGTTATACCGCAAACCCAAACCCGTATTGAGGTTCAGGAAAAATGGAGCCTGGAGAAGTTCGACGTAAACGCCTGTTTCCAGAAAGAAAGAGTACGGTTTGCTTGCCGGAAAAAATTCCAGACCACCAATACCTGATCCGCCTAACGATAGCGCATTTTCATATTCGCCATTGAGCCGGGGTGGGTAATAACGACGCGTGTTGATTTGACCACCAAAGCCATAATAGGCCCGAATGCTTTCACTTTTGCTCAGGGCCGTGTGCCACAGGTAATGCCCCTGTATGGCTAGCCCAACGCTCTTGTAGTCGCCCGAACGATAGCTGCGTTTGGTTCCATACAGGCCGCCATAGGTGCCAATATTGAGATCGAACGCATGGTTGTTGCCAAAGTATTTCCGAACATTAACGCCCGAAGGCTCGCCGATTCGAAAGCCGACCGACCAATTGTTATACTGTGCCTGTGCCCGGTTTGGCACCATTAACCAGCCTAATAGAGCGAGTGTTACAAGCAGAAACGATTTTCTCATAGAAATGATAGCAAGCTACGAATTTGATACTAATGTCGATTTGGTGGCCGGATCTTCAGTAGTCATGCGCCGAAGCGTTTCTAAAAGACGCTCATTTTCGGCAGTTGTTCCCACTGAAATACGCAGGCAACCATCACATAACTTCACCTTCGAACGGTCACGAACAATGACCTGCTGGTTAATCAGATACTCGAATGTTGCTTTTGCATCATCAAATTGAACCAGCAAAAAGTTCGCATCAGATGGGTGAATAACCTCAACAAATGGCAAAGAACGCAGATTTTCGGCCAAAATCGTTCGTTCGGCCAAAATCTTAGTAACCATATTATCCTTTTCAGCTTCACGGGTAAGGGCTTCGAGCGCCAACGCCTGTGTGGGAGCTGATATATTGTAAGGCGGTTTAATTTTGTTCATCACACTGATCAACTCCTCCGACCCGAAGCACATGCCTAATCGTAAGGCCGCCAGTCCCCATGCTTTTGAGAACGTTTGAAGAACAACCAGATTGGGGTAGCTGTCCAGTTCGCTTGTCCAGGAAGGGGTGTCGGCAAAGTCGATATAGGCTTCGTCGACAATCACCAGCGAGTGGTCGGCAACGTCGAGAATTGTTCGGATCGCATCGGCCTGGAGTAGATTACCCGACGGATTATTTGGTGAACATAGCCAGATGAGCTTCGTCTTTGGGGTGATTGACCCTATCACGGCATCTAAATCCACCTGAAAATCGGGTGTCAATGGGACTTTGATAATCTCAACGTCATTGATATTGGCCGAAACTTCATACATCCCATAGGTTGGCGGCATAATCAGAATCGAATCTGTACCGGGTGTGCAGGTCGCCCGAACGAGCAGGTCGATGGGTTCATCGGAGCCATTTCCCAGAAAAATCTGACTGGGTCGAACGCCCTTTATGGGAGCCAGTTTCTGTTTGATAGCCCACTGGTGCGGGTCCGGATACCGATTGTAATCGCCCTGTGGCGTGGCTGAACCCAGCGGATTTTCGTTTGCATCCAGAAATACGCCCTCTTTTCCCGTATACTCGTCGCGGGCCGATGAGTAAGGCGTAATAGTCAGGATATGAGGCCGAAGGATAGTATTGAGAGTAAACATGAAAGGTAGTTACTAGCTGGTAATTAATTCGTATCGGGTGTTGGTCGCCAACGGAATGAATGGGCGTCGATGGCACGCATTGTGCAAAGGACGCCGTTCAGATGGTCGTATTCGTGCTGAACTAACTCCGATAATCCCCAATCCGTTACAGTCCATACTTGCGATTGCCAGTTCTCATCCCGATACGACAACGTAAGATTGCGGTGTCGGCGTACACGAACCAGTAAGTTTGGGAAACTCATGCAATCGTCCCAAAGTTCATCGGTTTCGGCGCTAACCGAAACAAATTCGGGATTAATGATGACTTGGGGCCAATCGACATTCAGGTAAATCAACCGTTTCATAATACCTAACTGCGGTGCTGCAATGCCCCGTCCGAACTGATATTTAGCCCGAATTTCCTCCATTACTGTATGTAAATCAGCCACCCAGCCTGAAACCAGCGGCAATTCCGACTCCAGAACAGGTTCGCAGGTTTCATACAGACGCGGGTCGCCTAACAGTAAAAGGTCAGCGAGGTGTTTCATGCCAGAATTCGTTTCAAGGTTTCGACCAGCGTATGAATTTCGTCTTCGGTATTATAGTAATGGGGCGAAATACGCAGGGCAGTCGTTGTCATTCCTTTATGATCGAAGTCCAGAATAGCGGCTTCGCGGGGGCTGAGCGAGGTATTGATGCGTTCAGCCTGTAGCGCATTTTTTATCTCAACGGCCGACCGGCGCTCCGTGACCAGCGTAAGTATACTCGCCAACCGTTCGCCCTGGTCCAGTAGTCGTACTGCTGGCAGGTCTGCCAGTTGAGTAGACAACAGCTCAATTAGTTCGGTATTACGCCGGGCAATGTTTCCAAGTCCGATGTTCAGGGCATACCGATTGGCTTCGGCCGCCCCCAGAACCAGGGCATACGGAAACTCCCAATCCTCAAAGCGTTGAGCTGTTGAGACAGGTGTAAATTTGTCGGCAGATTCCCAGGAAGCACCGCGCAGATCAATAAACAAAGGCGAGAGCTTGCTGGCCAATACATTGTCGGAAACGTATAGAAATCCCATTCCACGCGGCCCACGCAGGAACTTTCGGCAGGTAGCAGTGAGAAAATCGCAATGAATCTGGGTCACATCTACAGGCAATTGCCCAACTGATTGGCAGGCATCGACCAGATAAAACACATCGTATTCCTGGCACAACTGCCCAATGGCTTCTACCGGCTGGATCAGGCCCGAATTGGTCGGAATGTGTGTAACGGCAACCAGTTTAGGGCGTAGCGTCTTTATTTTCTGCGCCATGTCATTGACCGAAACACCGCCCAGCGGGTCATCTACGGCCCGAACAACTTTAACGCCGAACCGCTTCTGTAACGACAGGAACGCTATCTGGTTTGAGACGTAGTCGTTGATCGTGGTTACTATCACATCGCCCCGCTCAAACGGAATCGAAGACAATGCCCGGGAGTAGGCATCCGTTGCATTCGCCGTGGCCGCAATGTGATCGGCAGTTGTGTTCAGTAGTTCAGCTGTAGACTGATAAAATCCCTGAATGGCCTCTTTTCGCAGTTCAGCCGCTTCATACCCACCTCGTTCAGCTTCAAGCATGATGTGGCCAGTAATGGCGTCAATAACCGGCTTTGGCATGAGCGCTGCTCCGGCATTATTTACGTGAATGACATGCTGAACGCCGGGCGTATCGGCGCGGAGAGCGGAAAGATCAAGCATGAGCGGGTTGTATGAAAACTTACAGAATGGAAGTCAGCGAAATGATTTCCAAGCTAGAGATATCTTGAAAATCAATGGTATTGTTGGTGAGTAAGGGCAAGTTATGAATGAGGGCTGTAGCCGTAATAATTGAGTCACCGAGCGAGCGTTTGTTCTGCTGATTGGAAGTATATCTACACTGGCAAAATACGCTTCGAAGGTACGTTTGTCAGTTTGGGTTAAACGGTTAAATCCTAGTACCTCAAGTGTAGAAATGAGCGAAACACGCACACTGTTCTGATTGGTCTGAAGGTATCTGGCTAAGCGAGTGTATTCAGGCTTAACCGAGTAAATAATGATATTACTGTCTAAAATCATTCTTCCCGTCCATCAAGAACCCGATCCCAGTGCCGAATCTCCCGTTGCCACTCCGAAGGGTCGCCGAATGACTTTCCAACTCCTCCTGACTGAATAATAGTCTCTAAAACATCTTTTAAATGGTGTTTAGGAGAATCTGTTTTTTTTTCAATCAATCGGGCATTCGAGCGAGGGAGCAGTTCCAGCAACAGGGCTTCATCCTCAGGGCTGTCTACTTCAATGATTAACTGACTCATAGCTTTGTCGTTTTTAAGCAAGATAACTAAATCAGACCGGATTTATTTCTGCCAGGCTAGCCAACCGCAAACTTACGGCCCGCTTATGAGCATCGAGCGATTCTGCTTCGGCCATGGCTTCGACAACTGGTCCCAGATTCTGTAATCCTTCGGGAGTAATGTGCTGCACCGTGATTTTCTTGACAAAACTATCCAGTGAAACCCCACTGTAGGCCCGCGCAAAACCGTTGGTGGGCAGCGTGTGGTTCGTTCCCGATGCGTAGTCTCCCGCTGATTCGGGCGTGTAGTTTCCCAGAAAAATCGAACCGGCATTGACAATCTGCTCCGCCACCGTCTCGGCATTTTTGATACTTAAAATCAGGTGTTCAGCCGCATAAGCATTCAATAAATCAATGGCTTCTTCCTGCGTATCGACCAGAATTGCCTTGCTGTTTGCTAATGCTTTGGCCGCCAGATCGCGACGGGAGAGTCGGCTCAATTGCGTAGGAAGTACCAGATTGACAAGCTCAATAAGGCGTTTGCTGGTCGAAACCAACAGCACCTGACTATCAGCGCCATGTTCGGCCTGAGACAACAGGTCAGCCGCGACGAAGGCCGGAACTGCCGAATCGTCGGCATAAACCGCTACTTCGCTTGGTCCGGCGGGCATATCAATAGCCATCCCTTCTTTGGCGACCAGCATCTTGGCTGCCGTCACGTATTGATTGCCCGGCCCGAAGATTTTGTAAACCTGCGGAACAGTTTCTGTTCCGTAGGCCATTGCTGCAATAGCTTGTGCACCACCAATGCGGAATACCTTCGTAACGCCGACCAGTTTGGCTGCAAAATAAATAGCAGGGTTATTGCTGGGTGTGCAGAGTACAACGTCACGGCAACCGGCCAGTTGTGCCGGAACACCCAGCATAAGAACCGTGCTGAACAGGGGAGCAGTCCCTCCCGGAATATATAGGCCCACTTTCTCAATGCCCACGCTCCGGCGCCAGCACACGACACCCGGCATGGTCTCGATTTTTTCAATCGGTTGCTTTTGCCGCTCATGAAACGTGCGAATGTTCTGGTATGCCTGACGAATAGCAGCTTTCAGTTCATCGCTCAATTCCGATTCAGCGGCATCGAGTTCAGAAACGGGAATTTCGAGGCCAGTGGCAGACAAGTCAATCTTGTCGAACTTCTGAGCCAGTTCGATCAGTGCTGCATCGCCCCCAGTGCGTACCTGTTCCAGAATCGGAGCAACGGCCGCTTCGATCTGCTGCGTTGACTGCACAGGGCGGGCCAGCAAATCAGGCCATTCGGTGCGTTTGGGAAAAGGAATAATGTTCATTTGCTAGAAGCAGGGAGTGAAGAGTGACAATACGCAGTAGATACTTTTCAACTGTGGAGTATGCTCACTTCTCACCCTAAGGCTATTTAATAGATCATTTTCTCAATTGGGATCACCAGAATACCTTCGGCACCAGCGGCACGAATGGCTTCGATATTTTCCCAGAATTCATTTTCGTTCAGCACCGAATGAACCGAACTCCAGCCTTCTGTTGCCAGAGGTGTCACGGTTGGGCTTTTCATACCCGGCAATAAGGATGTAATCTGGTCGAGGGCGTGGTTGGGTGCATTCAGCACAATGTATTTGTTATTCTTGGCGGCCTGTACCGACTTGATCCGGAACAACAGTTTATCGACCAACGCTTGTTTGTCGGCATCCAGTTCGGAACGGGAAATAAGAATGGCCTCGGATCGAAAAATGGTTTCGACTTCCTTAAGGCCGTTGCTCATGAGCGTGCTTCCCGAACTAACAATATCACAAACGGCTTCGGCAAGACCAATACTCGGCGCGATCTCGACCGAACCACTGATTTCATGGATTTCTGCCCGAACACCCTGACCCGCCAGGTAATTGCCGAGAAGGTTAGGGTATGACGTTGCAATGTTTTTACCCTCCAGACTCTGAATGCCCGTCCAGTCGCTACCACGCGGAATGGCAATTGACAGCCGACACTTTGAAAAGCCCAGTTTATGAACGGTCTGCACCGGGCGGCCCGTTTCAACGGCTACGTTCTCGCCAACGATGCCGAGGTCAGCAACACCATCTTCGACATAGCCGGGAATGTCATCGTCGCGAAGAAATAGAAATTCTGCGGGAAAGTTCGATGAAACGGATTTGAGTTTGCCAGTGCCGTAGTCGAAACGGATACCGCACTCTTTAAAAAGCTGGTACGAATCTTCGCTCAGCCGACCGGATTTTTGTAAGGCAATGCGTAATACAGAAGACATTACTAAATGGATGATGTACGATTTAGGAAGTATAATTGACTGAATACGATCCGTAACTCGTTGATTGTGGGATTAAAACCAGCAACCGACGGCTTTAGTGTCGGGCTATGTTTGAATTAAGGGGCAAAAGTAAGGAAAACCGTGGACCAACAGGCGATAGGTCGCAGAATTGACCAGCAGCGGCTTAGCAGCCGTGATGATGGCGACGATGTCGAAATGAAGAAAGGGGTGCCAGTTGGGAAATCATGGACACAAAGGTATAGGGATAGAAGGAAACGAACAAGAATTTTCAAAAGGCCTTACCAGTATATTGCCAGCAAACATGCCTATTTCAAAGGTTAAATTTCGTTATTGGGAAGAAGTTTTTAAAATGTGTAAGTTTTGAGTAACTTTGATAAACAGATAAGTCGTTACAAGACGGCGGCTTTATGAATATTTTTTGCCGTCATGGTAATTGTAAGCCAAAAAATAATACGGGAATATGCATCTACACACGCTCAGTCGACCGAAGCACTCAATGACTGGTTTTTAAAAACTAAAGCTGCCGATTGGGGCAACTTTAGTGATGTCAAAAATACCTTTAATTCAGTTGATTACGTTGGCAACGATAATTATGTATTTAACATAAAAGGGAACCATTATCGGCTGATTGCCAGGATCATCTTTCCAGTACGAACCGTATTTATCCGATTTATTGGTACTCATGCCGACTATGACAAAACAGATGCTTCGTCTGTTTAAGGAGAAGTATTATGATGAAGAATCCGTTATGATTTTAACAATAGAGACAGCAAACGATTACGAACAGGTGATGGCCGTGATCGAAACGTACCTGGCCAAAGGATCTGCAGCCATGACCGAAGTGGACCTGGCTGAGTTACAGAGACTATCGCTGCTGGCTGAGCGATATGAGGAAGAACATTATCCTATGCCTGTTGAGCCAGCCACATTACCGGAAATGATTCGATTACGAATGTTTCAGGAAAATCTTAAACAACGGGATACGGCTAAAGTACTGGGTATCACTGAAACACGACTGTCTGAAGTTTTGGCCGGGAAGCGTAAAGTAAACATGGACCTGGCGAAGCGTTTGCACGATAAACTTCATATAAGAGCTGATTATATCTTGAAAATGGCCTGATTTTCAGATTCATACGTCCAGTCCGCTACTGCCGAACGCTACCTGAACGGATTCCGACAGGACATCGTTGATACAATAAACGACCTTTACAAGTCATGCCAGTCAACGGAAAGCCCCGACCAGGGAGTTGACTAGAGGCAGGTTAGTAAAACGTTTTTGCCCTATTACTAAAACATTTGCCGAAAAGGATCGAAACAATTCTTTCGGTAGGAAGAGGAATCAAATTGACATACGGCGTTTGGCGAAACCTGTTTTTCGTATCATTCCATTTCGTTATATTTGTTTCCAAATCAAGCGGTTTGCTGACCGGGAAATCAAGGTCAGCGGTTTTTCACCCTCACTAGCTGTTACCTTGACATTTCAGGAATTTAATCTTCACGACGACCTGCTGGCCGGTGTGGACGCCATGAACTACTTAAAGGCCACGCCCATTCAGGAACTGGCCATTCCCAAAATCCTCGCCGGACGTGACCTTATCGCCAGTGCGCAGACAGGCACCGGCAAGACGGCGGCCTACCTGATTCCACTGCTCGACCGAATCTCTCACGCTGATCATGACCACACCAGTACGCTCATTCTGGTGCCTACGCGCGAACTGGCCAAGCAAATAGACGAACAGGTTGAAGGATTCGGCTATTTTGTTCAGGCCAATAGCATCGCTATTTATGGCGGAGGAAAAGGTGACGATTGGGATAAGCAACGCAAAGCCCTCGAAACAGGGGCCGACATTATTATAGCGACACCGGGCCGACTCATTGCGCACATGCAACTGGGCTACGTCAATTTCGATAGGATTGACTATTTAGTGCTCGATGAAGCCGATAAAATGCTCGATATGGGCTTCTCGGATGATATTCTGAATATCGTTAACAAATTGCCCACCAAGCGTCAAACACTGCTGTTTTCAGCGACGATGCCCAATAAAATCCGGGAGTTTTCGAGCCGGATTCTAATCGAACCAGAAGAAATCCGGCTGGCCGTTTCGAAACCAGCCGCAGGTATCGATCAGCAGTTTTATCTGGCTTTCGATAATCAAAAGTTGCCGTTGTTGGCTCATTTAATTCAAAACAGTCCAACGCCCGTGCAGAGCATGGTACTGTTTACCTCGCGAAAATCGGAAGTGAATGGGATCGTGCGGGCGTTGAGTAAACTAGGGTACGAAGCTCGTGGTATTAGCTCCGACCTCGATCAGGATGATCGTGAAGTCGTTCTGCGTGATTTCAAGAATAAAGCTTTCCCAATTCTTGTCGCTACCGATGTTCTGTCGCGGGGTATTGATATTGATAATCTGACGCATGTAGTGAACTACGACATCCCCCGCGATGCCGAAGATTATGTACACCGTATTGGTCGGACAGCTCGGGCGGCAACGACCGGTACTGCCATTACATTCATCAGCGATCAGGATCAGAATCGAATTGTTAGTATCGAAAAACTCATTGAGCGCGAAGTTGAAAAACAGTCTGTCACGGAAGAATTAGGCATGGGTAAATCGCCTGTGTTCGATCCCCGGCGATTTAGTGGACTGCGCGGGAAAGCGGGTTTTGGCCGGGGGAAAAGCCGGGGCAAAGGGCGGGATGGCCAGAAACGACCTGAGAACGGAGGTGGACCAACAGCAGAGGGTCAACCTGATCGCCGATCACGGGAGAAGCGCAAACCTCGCCCCGAAGGATCAGCGACACCAACCGAATCGGTAGTGAATGTCGCAGTTGATGGTGAGCCTCGCCCTGTTCATGCTGAAGGGCAGGTAACGGATAAACCAAAGCGCCGAAAAAAACGTCGGCGCGGGCCAAAGGGTGAAAAACTGGAAGGGAGTGATGCCGGATCTCGTCAGGAGCAGCCCACAGCCTCAGTGCCAGTTGGTGAATAGAATACAACAAAGCTAATATAGATAAGCAGGGCTGTTTTTCTTTTAGTATCTTTTGTTCGTTTAACGGAAAATCGATACTAAATGGCGGCCCTTATCTCTCGTAGAACCTCCCTGCAAGCACTTTCTTTGGTCGTTGGCGGAGCACTCGTTCAACCAACAGAATTGATTGCCGATCGTGCACCTAAAGCAAAAAAACTGGGTATCGCACTCGTAGGACTCGGTAATTATGCCACGAATCAACTGGCTCCGGCACTGCTCGAAACCCAGAATTGTTACCTTGCCGGTATCGTAACGGGGTCGCCCGAAAAGGCCAGATCGTGGGCGGCTACCTACAACATTCCGGCGAAGAACATCTACAATTATCAGACATTCGATCAGATTCGGGATAATCCTGCCATCGATATTGTCTATGTCGTTTTGCCTAATTTTCTCCATGCCGAATACACGATTCGGGCTGCTCAGGCGGGTAAACATGTCATTTGTGAGAAACCAATGGCTATGAACGCGGCCGAAGCCCGGCAGATGATTACGGCCTGTGAGAAAGCCGGGGTTCAGCTATCGGTCGGTTATCGGCTTTACTTCGAACCGCATCATCTGGAGATGCGCCGGTTGGCAACCGAGAAAACCTTTGGCCACGTAAAGGTGATTGAATCGGGATTGGGTTTTACCGTACCGGGGCCAAATTCCTGGCGACTTGACAAGAAAATCGGTGGAGGTGGGGCCATTATGGATCTGGGTGTTTATGCGATCCAGGGTGCCCGCCGAACCCTCAATGCCGACCCAATCAGCGTGACTGCTCAGGCATTTACGTTCGATAAGGAGCATTTCAAGGATATCTACGAGACCGTATTCTGGCAGTTTGAATTTCCGGATGGCACAGTCGCTCACTCCAGCACGACCTATTCGTCGTACGTAGATCGACTTTATGTTACCTGCGAACGGGGCTGGTTTAAACTCGAACCGTCTTTCAATGCAACGGGGGCGCAGGGAATCACCAGCAAGGGTGCGATGGAAGTGCCCTCACCCCGTTTCCAGCAAACTGCCCAGATGGATGCCTTTATTCAGTCGATTCAGAATAAAACAAAACCGGAAGCATCGGGCGAAGAAGGTTGGAAAGACATAAAATTAATCGGTGCGATACTACAGGCTGCCGATACCGGCCGAAAAATAACCATCGACTGGCGGGTCTAATGGCTAGTTAAGAAGCCGTTTTTGGCGAATAAGGGCACCATTATGAATTCACCCAACCCGCTGGTAACGACAGAATCATGACTGGGAAGCGAAGGGTTATTTTGATAGGTTGCTAGTGGCGGTATGACTTCTGAACAGCCAATGGATTAAAGATTCTGTGTTTCGAAAATCTGCTGAATCCGGCTAATTTCATGGGCATAGATCGTTTTCTTCCGTGTACCGAAGTAAAGCGTGTTTTCAATCACGTTCTGCCCCGCCCAAACCAGCTTAACCTTGCCAGCCTCAATTTCATCCCGGCATAAAAAATCAGGAATAATTGAAAAGCCTACGCCATCGCTCAGGCACCGTACAATGGAGCATATATTAGGAACAATGTAGTTGGGTTTAAAATCGGGGTGTTTGAAAAAATTCTGATGCCAGAATTTTTTCAGATTGTCCATATCGGCGGCTGTACTATACCAAACCTGCTGTTTTAACCAGGCTTCAGCTTCGCCAAATGCTTTATTTTCGAGAAGATCACTCAACGCTTCGGTATTCGATTTCGCTCCCCCGATCAGAACAATTCGCTCTTTAGAAAAAGGACGGTAATCCAGATTGGCCTGTATGCCTTTTTGTGGGGTGATAATTAAGTCGAGCAATCCTTTGTCGAGATCCTGTTGCATATCAGGGTAGTCGCCAAACTTGATAATGACATTAAAAGGCAGGGTCGCCAAATGCGGCTCCAGTGTGAACTGAAACGTTTCAAAGCACATACCGATGCTAATTGTTGCCTTATCGGTTTTTGAGCTTTTTTGAAATTGCTGTTCAGCGACTTCCAGCTTATTGATGGGTTCGACAATATAATTATACATCACTTTTCCCCGCTCTGTGGGTACCATTTTTCGCGCGGCCCGGTCAAATAACTTATAGCCCGTATGGGCTTCGAGCGAATTTAGATGCAAGCTCACACCTGGTTGCGAAATATACAGAACCTGAGCTGCGGCTGTCAGTGAGCCGGTTTCGTAGATAGCCTTGAACGTACGAAACCATTCCAGATTAATCACCATATCTATTAGTATTATGATGTAAAGCTACTAGTTGTGTTATTTTTATGATACCGTTGGTGTCTTTAATTTTGTAGCCAGAATCCCGGTAGCAGGTTTTCAACTTAGTTACCCGGAGCAAAAAACTTATTATAAAAGAAGGATATGAAAACGGTATTTGTCATCAACGGCGGTCAAAAGTTTGCTCATTCGGGTGGCGCATTTAACGAAACACTAACAGGCTGGACACTGGATTTCCTGCGCCAACACCCTGATTTTGACGTAAAAGTTACAAACATCAACGATGAATACGACCCACTTGAGGAAGTCAAAAAATATGTCTGGGCTGATATTGTGATTTATCATACGCCTGTCTGGTGGTTCCAGTTACCTTACCGAATGAAAGAATATCTTGACCGGGTATTTACAGCTGGTCATCAGCAGGGAATTTACACCAGTGATGGCCGTTCGCGTAAAAATCCAGCTGTAAACTATGGTACTGGTGGCACACTTCATGGTCGGCACTACATGCTTACCACAAGCTGGAATGCACCTAAGGAAGCGTTTACACTGCCAGGCGAATTTTTTAATCAAAAAAGCGTGGACGAAGGGGTCATGTTCGGTTTTCACCGAATGAATGCGTTCACGGGTATGGAGCCGCTGGAAAGTATTCACTTTCACGACGTTGAAAAAAATGTGAATATCGCTCGGGATAAACTGCTTTATAGGGCTCATCTGGAGAAAGTACTATTGGGCCAGTCCGTTGCTGCTGTGATTATAAACCTATAAGCCGGGCCGCTGGTGCGGTTTTTGAAACCTTATAGGTTTAAAGAGCACTAGATCAATGGGTCGTTACGGGGATTGATGAGCAGGAATTCGTGGCGATTTTATGCGTTAGAGAGTAAAGGTTTCCGGGAAATTGATTTATAGGTAGAAAGACTTCAGTTGAAGTAAAAATCAGTAACCGTCAATGCACGACAAAAAATCAACCCGTTTACTCTTCTTTCTAATCGTTTCCCTACTGATACAGGGGATACACGCTCAGTCGCTGCGACCACCTGCTTACCCGCTCGTGACGCACGATCCCTACTTCAGCGTCTGGAGTACCACCGATAAACTTACCGATTCGCCAACGCGCCACTGGACTGGTAAACCACAGTCGCTCGAAGGAATGATTCGGGTCGATGGAAAAGTATACCAGTTTCTGGGAGCCGTTCCGACCACCTACGCGCCAATTCTGCCAACTGCCGAACTGAAGCCTTATACCGCTTTATACACAACGACGAAACCCGGCGACGGTTGGGAAAAGCCCGGCTTCAATGCCAGCAGCTGGACATCGGCACCGGGTCCTTTCGGCGATACACCCGAAGCGCGAACCCGCTGGACAAACAGCGAATCCATGAAAGATGGAATCTACATCCGGCGTGAGTTCACCTATGATGGCAAGGCTGATCCAGCCAATTTGCTGTTGTCGATCAATCACGATGACGATGTAGAGGTGTATCTGAATGGCACCAAAATTTTGGCTAAACCGGATTACTTAAACGAATACGTAAACCTGCCCCTGTCGGCTGAAGGCCAAAAGGCTTTACAGGCTGGTAAAAATGTGCTGGCAATTCATTGTGTTAGTCCACGGGGTGGGTCGTTTATTGACGTAGGCATTGTCAATCCCATAAAATCCTCTGCCGTAACAGTGGCCACGCAAACGGCGGTAACGGTATCGGCTACCCAAACTGAATATACTTTTACCGCGGGGCCAGTCGGGCTGACCGTTAATTTTCTATCGCCACTGCTGCTCGACGAGCTCGAAGTGGCTTCCCGGCCTGTAACCTATGTGACGTTCAATGCGCAATCGAGCGACGGTAAGCCGCATTCGGTGCAGATTCTGTTCACCGAATCGGCCACAATGGCTACCAATACTGCCGGGCAGAACGTACTGACGAAAGCTGGCCAGGCTCCGGGGTTATCGTATCAAACGGTCGGCACACAGGACCAGCCGGTGCTGGCCCAAAAAGGTGATAACGTTCGTATCGATTGGGGCTATGCCTATCTGGCGGTGCCGCAACCATCGGCTAGCAGCCGTACCGGATCAGGAAAAGTAGCCGATCTTAAGCAGCTATTTTTCGACAAGGGCCAGCTTTCGGGAACCGCAGATAAAGCAATGGCCGAACCGGCACAGACAATGGCCGTAGCCGCTGTGCTTGATTTGGGCAGCGTAACCAAACCGATTGCCCGGCATTTGATGCTGGCCTACGATGATCTATACTCGGTTCAGTACTTTCAGCAGAATCTGCGGGCCTGGTGGAATCGCGACGGTAAAACAACCATGCCCGATTTACTGCAAACGGCGGAGAAAGACTATTCGCGGCTACGCCAGAAATGTACCGCCTTCGATGCCAAAGTACGTGCTGATGCCGAAAAAGCAGGTGGTAAGGAGTATGCTGATTTGTGCGTTCTGGCCTACCGGCAGGCTATTGCTGCCCATAAAATTGTGGCAGGTCCCAAAGGAGCAGGGAAGGAAGCGCCCGTTCTTTTCTTCTCGAAAGAGAATTTTTCCAATGGGTCAATTGGAACGGTGGACATAACCTACCCATCAGCTCCGTTACTTCTTCTCTACAACAATGAGTTGGCGAAGGGTCTGCTCCGGTTTATCTTCGATTATAGCGAGTCCGGGCGCTGGAAAAAGGATTTTCCGGCACATGATGTAGGCACTTATCCGCTGGCAAACGGGCAAACGTATGGCGAAGATATGCCCGTGGAAGAAGCCGGAAATATGATGATTCTGACAGCTGCCGTGGCTCAGGTTGACGGTAAGCCTGACTTCGCCCGTGAGCACTGGCCGACACTGACCAAATGGGTTGACTTTCTGAAACGCGATGGGTTCGATCCGACCAATCAGCTTTGTACCGATGATTTTGCCGGCCATCTGGCCCGTAATGCCAATTTATCGGCAAAAGCTATTGTCGGCATTGCCTGTTATGGTAAACTGGCCCGGATGATGGGTGATCAGAAAACGGCCGATGAGCATTTTGCACTGGCTCGCGAGCTGGCTCGCAAGTGGATGCAACTCGATGCGGATGGTGATCATTATGCGCTTACGTTCGACAAAACGGCGGGAAGCTGGAGCCAGAAGTATAACATCGTCTGGGATAAGTTGCTGGATCTGAACGTGTTTCCGGAGGAGGTGGCTAAAAAAGAGATTGCCTTTTATCTCAATCATCAGAATACATACGGACTGCCGCTGGACAGCCGGAAAACCTACACAAAATCGGACTGGATCATGTGGACCGCTACTCTGGCTGATTCAGATGCCGATTTCCAGGCCTTAATTAAGCCAGTCTGGAAGTTTGCCAACGAAACGCCAAGCCGTGTGCCGCTCACTGACTGGCACGAAACAACGAACGCCAAACAGGTTGGTTTTCAGGCTCGATCGGTGGTAGGGGGGTACTACATTAAGCTGCTACAGAAGCAGTTGAAAAAATAGAAATGGGTCCGTCGGTGCGCGAGCAAATAACACTCGGTCATGCTAACGCACCGAAGGCCCCATCTTTTTACGATCAATACGTTCCCTTATATCGGTGATCGTTCCGCTTTTGCCGGATCGGGTGAAGCGGAATCTGCAATCCGCCCGTCGATTCGAGCCAGTCGAATACCTGATTGCGCATGTCCTGGGCAATTTTCTGATGCTCTGAACTACGAATCAGGTTGTTAACTTCCTGCGGGTCGCTCTGTAGATCATACAGCTCATTCGCGTCCCAGACACCGTGGTTGAAAATATACTTATATCGCCCCGTTCTGACACCATACATGGTGGGCGTTTGCGGAAAATCAGCTTCCCAATAATACTCGTAGAAAGCCCGGTCGCGCCAGGGAATCGTTTGGCCTTTAAGCAATGGCAAAAATGAATTCCCCTGCATCTGCGCCGGTTTGGAAAGCCCTGCATATGCCATTAATGTAGGGGCAATATCTACATTCTGAATGACCTGATCCAGTTTTGTGCCGGGTTTGATGATGTCAGTGCAGCGTATCAGCAGCGGCACCCGCATCGATTCTTCATACATGTGTCGCTTGTCGATCAGACCGTGCTCGCCAAAGCTGAAACCGTTGTCACCCATGTAGACGATCAGGGTGTTTTCTAGCTGATTGTTCGCTTCCAGCCACTTTAGCACACGTCCAACGCTGTCGTCTACACCCATCAGCGTTTCACAATACTGCCGATAAAAATCGTTGAAGCCAATTTGCCCGTCGTACATATAATCGACCCCATGCCAGCTATACCGTTGGTTTTTCACCCAGGCAGGCATGTCGGCCATGTTGACTTTTAAGACACCCGTTTCCGGACTTTGAGTCGGTTTCGGCCCCCAGATTTTACTGGTATCTGTGGCCGTTAAATACATGCTCTGCGGATAATTGATTGGCATGTTGCGGTACATACCCCGGTGACGTTTGGCGGGCTGAAATTCGGCATGAACCGCTTTATGCGAGAGATAAAGGCAGAACGGCTTGTTCCTGTCGAGCGAACTGAGCCACTTCAGGGCATAATCGGTCAGTAAATCGCTGGTGTAGCTGCTGTCGGTATAACTAACCTGTTTTCCATTGATGTTGAAGGTTGGGTTATAATAAACGCCCTGCCCCTTGAAGCTGAGCCAATAATCGAAACCGGGCTGGGGTGCATCGTCGGTATTGCCCATATGCCATTTGCCCAGAAATGCCGTTTTGTAGCCTGCCTGTTTCAGGTAGTGCGGGAAGAATTTTAGGCCCGGCGTTAATGCCGCAAAGTTGTCGACCACCTTATGCGTATGCGCATACTGGCCTGTCAGAATGCTGGCCCGACTGGGCGAACAAAGGGCGGTACTTACAAACGCATTCCGAACATGGGCACCTTCATTGGCCAGCCGATCGAGGTTCGGCGTTTTCAATCCGGCGACTTTACCCGTAAACCCCATGAAATCGTAGCGGTGGTCATCGGCCAGTATGTAAATAATATTTTTTGGACGGGCCGCGTTCGGTCTGGCCACGCTCGATCGGGTGGGAGAATTGTCAAACTGGGGGCGAAATGAGGTCAGCAAGCCTAGAAAGACCAGCGTACTAAATCCACTTAACAGGAAGTACTTCATTCGTTTTTAACGTAATTTGGTTTGGGTGTTGCCTACGTGAAATCAACCATTTCGTTGTCAAATCAAGAAATGGTTGATTTAGCAAGCTGTTAAAAGGCTAAAGCTTAAAATAGCGGAGACTGGATTAGCTTGATGTTGACGCAAAAAGAAATGCTTAAACAGCTTCAATTTATAAATTTTGCCGTTTCAATTCGCTGACGGCAAAATTGGCCGCTCGGGCAGTTAGGGCCATAAATGTGAGCGATGGGTTTTGACAGGCTACAGAAGCAAACGAAGCTCCGTCGGTAACGAACACATTCTTAGCTGCCCAAAGCTGATTGTGGGCGTTGAGCATCGACGTTTTGGGATCGCGGCCCATTCGAACCCCACCCGTTTCATGAACAGCCATGCCGGGTATCGAATGATTATCGTACGTCGTAATATTTTTCAGTCCAGACGCTTCGAGCATTTCGGCGGCATCGTTCATCATGTCCTGACGCATACGCTCCTCATTTTCACGGAATTTTACGTCGAATGTGATCGTAGGTAACCCCCACTTGTCGAGCCGATTATGATTCAGCGTAATCGTGTTGTCTTCATAGGGTAAACATTCACCAAAGCCCATGATGCCCATCGTCCATGGCCCAGGCTGAGTCGCTCTTTCCTTCAGTGCTGCTCCGAAATTTCCTTCAACACTGGATGCTTCCGCAATCAGTCGCTGCCAGCCGGATCGGGAAGCTCCGCCCTGATAGCCAAAGCCCCGCAGGTACGTACGTTTGTCGGTGCCGATATTCCGATAGCGGGGAATATAGATGCCATTCGCCCGACGCCCGTAGTAGTATTTGTCATCGAACCCCATGTCATCGGCCTGTGCATTGGCCCCTACCTGAAAATGGTGGTCCATGATGTATTTTCCTAAGGTGCCACTTTCATTGCCGAACCCGTTTGGGAAACGGCTTGAAACGGAGTTAAGTAGAATAAAATTCGTGGCCATGGCCGACGCATTCAGAAAGATAATCCGGGCGTAATACTCGGTTGTCTGATTCGTTTTTGAATCGATGACCCGAACACCGGTAGCTTTCCCTTTTTTCTCGTCAAACAACACTTCCGATACAATACTATCCGTCCGAACCGTGAGCCGATCGGTTTTGCGGGCGGCTGGCAACGTAGCAGAAAGTGAACTGAAATAGCCCCCATATGGGCAACCTCTGGCGCAATGATTTCGGTACTGGCAGGGAGCGCGGCCGACCGAGGTATGGATCGGATTGGCTTTCGACAGGTTGGCGGTTCGGCCAATCGTCATCACGCGATTCATTTTGGTTTTCAGTTTTCCGCGAACGTGCTCCTCTACGCAGTTCAAATCCATAGGCGGCAAAAACTCACCATCGGGCAATTGAGCCAAACCCTCCTTATTGCCTGAAATACCGGCGAATGGTTCGACGTAGCTATACCAGGGAGCCAGATCCTTATACCGAATTGGCCAGTCGGTACCAAAGCCATCGCGAGCGTTAGCCTCGAAATCCATCTCGCTGAATCGATAGCTCTGTCGACCCCACATAATCGACTTACCGCCCAGTGTGTCAGGACGATACCAGAGAAATGGGTGTATTTCTTTGTAGGGCGCGTTTCGATTATCGAATACAAAATGGCCATTTTGTTCATTATAGCCAAGAACCCGAAAATCAGGGGCTGGGTTATCTTTTGGTAAAATCGTACGATCGCGATGGGCAAACTCCCAGGGGGCCTTCAGGGCGGTGTCGTAGCCTGTAATGTGCTGAAGGTCGCGCCCTCGTTCGAGCATCAGTACCCGCAATCCTTTCTGGGTGAGTTCTTTCGCGGCCCAGCCACCACTAATGCCCGAACCAACCACAATGGCATCGAACGTATTATTGAGTTGTGCTTTAAGATTAAGGTTCATAAGGGGTTCGGAAATCTCTAGTCGTGCTCAGGAGTTGGCCACAGCTAAAGCTAGTCTTTTTGGGAAACGGTTTACGTACTAAAAAGCCGATGCTGAACGATTATACCTACCCGATAAACTGAAGAGGCTATTTTAACTTTCCAGACAAGTCTCCTGCTGTCGTCAGGCCGAAACAAGTTCGACCCGACTTTGACTCAACAGAATCTCTTCCGAATAGAACGTTTAAACAGGTCGAAAGGAAAGCAGCTTTTGTCAATGATAACATTGATGAAAATTCCTCGTTGAGGAGTTTAGAAAACCCCGCTACTCATTTAGTACCCAGTTGTTCGGCCAGCCCGATGAGAAGTCCTTCGGGGCCGCGGATATAGCATAACCGGTACGAGGACTCGTACTGAACCACTTCGCCGACGAGCTCGGCGCCGATCTTGCGGAGCCTGTCGAGCAACTCGTCAATGTCCTCCACGGTGAACATGACGCGTAGGTAGCCGAGCGCATTCACAGGGGCGTTCCGGTGATCTGAGACAACAGGCGGAGTGAGAAATTGCGAAATCTCGAGTCGGCTGTGGCCATCGGGAGTGACCATCATCGCGATCTCGACGCTTTGAGTACCTAGTCCCGTGACGCGCCCGGCCCATTCTCCTTCGACCCTGGTACGCCCTTCGAGTTTCAGGCCAAGCTCGGCGAAAAAAAGGATGGTCTCATCGAGGGATTCTACCACGATGCCGACATTGTCCATTCGGAGTAATTTATTTTTTGTCATCGTTTTTTCTCCTTATGAATTAAAAGACATAAAGCCTTGTCCAGCTTTTAGTATCTACATGTAGTACGAAATTCCGTAAATTAAATTTCGTACTACATGTAGATGCTAAAAGCTGGACATACATAAGTGATCGATATAGTTTATCATAAACCAAGGCTGAATCAATTAGTGGCTACTTAGTGAAATACAGTCAGGCCTTTCGCTTCGAACCGTGCTACCATAACGGCGGAACGTGGTTACTAGTGATACGCAACCAAACTGTGGTAGGGCTTAAGACCTGACTGTAGATATAGAGCGAATCTTGTGAATTTAATGATGTGAATCACTGAATTTAGTCGACGACCAGACGCTGTGTAATCTGCGTTGTCTGACCATAAACCGTAAGCAAATAAGTGCCTGTACGCAGTTTATGGAGTGTTATCGACTGCTCACGACCAGCGAGAACAAGACTCTCCTGATGTACTGATCGACCCTGCTCATTGACAAGCTGAACGGTTAGTGTCTCGTTGACCGGGAAGTTGCTGAATGATAAATGCACAACTCCCTGATTGCCAGAAACCGGGTTTGGTGAAATCTGTACCGTTGGTTTTCCTTCCGGTTGTTCCGCAATCACCCGCGCCGACGATAACTTGACCAGTTGAAGGTTATCGATGTAGAATGGTGTACTGATCGAACCGCCCGTGTCCTGAATATACAGATCCTTCAGGGTGGCGGGGCTGTTGAGCGCCGATAGCGGAATCGAAACCAGAGCCCAGGTGTTGGCAGCGGGCTGGACTGTGTAGGTTTTGTAGTTGTCGTTAATCATAACGTCGAACCGTTTGCCAGTTGCGCTACCACCGTGTACCCAGAACTGGACGTGCGTGTAGGCTGCGAGATTGATCGCTGTTTCCGGATGCAGATACAAACCACCCCAGCCTGCCGTGTATTGTACGGCCAGTGACTTCGAGCCAGCTTTTACGGGCGTTCCGTTGGCATAATTACGCGTTGTGCTCCATGACCAGTCATACCATTGCGCTTTGAGCGCGTCATCGTAAATCAGATAACCGGTTGGAACAGGGTCAGGATCGGTCGTGCCGCCTGTTACGGTTACGCTGGTTGTGGCCGTACTGGCACATCCGGCCAGCGTAACGGTCAATGTGTATTGACCTGATGCAGCTGTCGTTACCGAAGAAATAGCCGGATTCTGAGTCGTTGAGGCAAAGCCATTCGGTCCATTCCATTGATAACCTGCTCCCGAACCCGCGTTGGCTGCTGTCAGATTCAGGGTCTGGCCTGCCGTTACCGGGCTGTTGCTGGAAGCCTGAGCTACTGGTAAGGGTTTAACCGTAACCGTGGTAGCTGCCGTATAAGAAACGCCATTGCTCACTACGGTTAGCTTATACGTTCCCGAAGCTAATGAGGACGCAGCAGGAATCGTTGGACTAATCGTAGAGGAAGTGAATCCATTCGGGCCGTTCCATTGGTACGTAGTACCCGCCTGAGCATTCGTTACGGTTGCCGACAGGTTCAGCGGTTGGGCGGTACAGATGGGGCTATTGCTTGACGCGCTGACGACAACCGAAGGGGGTGGGTTTTCGCCCTGCCCGGAGGCTAGCTGCAACTGGTCGATGTAATAGGCAGGCTGAGCCTGATTCGTTACATCCTGAATGAATATATCCCGGAGCGTTGCCGGATTGCCGAAAGCCGAGAACGGAACGGTGATTAATGTCCATTGGTTGGCTTTGGCGCTGAACTCATACGAGCCACTGCTGTTAATCACAACCTGCATTCGCTGGGTTCCACTGGTTCCGCCATGTACCCAGAATTTCAGGTATGGATAAGCGCTTAACGTAATTGGCGTCTCCGAATGTAGGTACAATGCGCCCCAACCGGCAGTATGCTGTACGGCCAGCGACTTCGCCTGACTATAGACCGGCGAGGTATTGTTGTAGTTGCGCGATGTGCTCCACGACCAGTCGGCCCAACCCGTTTGCAGGGCATCTTCGTAAATGATTTGCGAACCAGCACCGGGTCCGGGTGTTGTGCCCGTAACAGATACAACTGTTGTAGCCGTGCTGGTGCAACCACTTAAGCCGACCGTTACCGTATAGGTTCCTGATGCAGATGCCGTTACGTTTGCCACTGAAACGTTCTGACCGTTGCCCGAATAACCATTAGGACCTTGCCAGCTATACGTCGCTCCGGCACCTGCGTTGCCAGCCGTCAGCGTCAGGGTTTGCCCACCTGCGATGGGGCTATTGCTCGACGCCGAAGCGATTGGCAAGGCATTAACCGTAACAACAATACTAGCTGTTTTGGCCGCTTCTGTGCTGCTGGTCACGGTGAGAGAGTAGGTGTCGGATGCTGCCGTCGTTGCGTTCGGGATGCCTGGATTAGCAACAGTCGACGTAAACCCGTTCGGACCATTCCATTGAAAAGTGGCTCCGGCAGGAGCGCCATTGGCTACCAGGTTCAGCGTTTGTCCGGCACAGACTGGACTGTTGCTCGATATTGTCAGCGTGGCTGGTGGGGGCGTATCGGAGGGCGTCGTGAAATACGCGACCAGGAACGTATAGCCAGCCTGATTATAAATGGCCGGTTCGGTGATTTCCCAGGAGGGTTCCGGGTAAGACGTGTTCCAGTTCCGGTAGGCTTTCATTGCGGGCTGACCTTTGGGTGGAGAAGCCGTACCGCCATAATAGACATTCGGTCCGCCAACCACGTAGCCCGGTGGTGGCCCAAACTGAGATCCGGCACCATCATAACGGGCCGAACCATCCCGAAACCAACTGTGGTAGAACTCATCGACGCTGTTGTCGCCCCCGGCGTTGGCCTCCCGGCTTCCCATATTACTCAGATAAATCCATGACAATGGATTCCTGCCATGAAAGTAGTGAAGATACTCTTCGGCAATCTCTTTGTACAGAGCGTTCTTGGCGGGATTGACATTTAGATCGACGGCCAGAATCGGCAGCATTGCCCAGAGTGCTTTTTGCAGATTTGAGCCCCATGAATAATGCCCGGTCCACATAAAGCCCAGGTAGGGGTCATTCTTCTGGGTGTAATACGCTTCCACAGGCCAGTCCATTGTATTCTTGAACTTGTCTTTAATGGCCGAAACGATGGCTGGCGTAGAGCCGCTGGCTTTGGCATAAACATAGTAGGCACGATTCAATTCCCAGCAAAGCGACGCATCCAGATGGCCCGCCGAGAACGGATGAAACCCGTTTTCACTGGTGCCGCCGATATCGTTGTAATTAGCCTCAAAAAACGATTTGTATTTAGCCGTACCCGTTGTGGCGAATAGTTCGGCCGCTGCGGCAATCCGTCGTCTTTTGTCGTCATTTGAATCAGAACCGGCATCAGCTGCAGCCGTGCTGGCACCATCTTTTCCTGATGCGGGTTGCATGGTCGCATTGGCTTCGAGGTAAGCCCAGGCATTTTCAGCGGCTGTACGGAGTGTGCTGGCGTAGGCTGGATACTGACCGGCATACCCACTGTAAATCCGGGCCGCATGCGCCATGATAGCTGCGAAGGTGGCTGTCGACCAGGTGGTTACGGGTGTGTAGTAACGTGGCTGTGTATCGGTTGAGGGATCATCTGTGCCGTTGTCATAACTAGTTACGGTAACGCGATTATGAACCCCGCCATTGGCAGCCTGCATTCGCAGCATCCAGTCAAGTTCCCATTTAAGTTCATCGAGCAGATCCGGCACGCCATTGCCCGATTCCGGAATGCTGGTGTTGTCTGCGAATGCCAATGGGCGGAGTTCATAACCCACCATCAGATTCCAGAGCGTGTGGTTCAGAAACGGGATATACTTATTGTAATCGCCCGCATCATACCAGCCACCTGTCACGTTACGCTGCGTACCTGCCTGGGCAGAACCCGTATAGAGCAACGCGTTCGCATCTTGCATGTGAGCCGGGCCGTGTGTCCAGCTGCCGCCGTACTGCGCCGGAATTGATGTACCGGAACGCTGGTAATAGAACGTTCGTGTCGATGCTTTCAGGGCCGCAGCGTAGATATCGTCCCTCAGTTCGAAATCATACGACCGAAGGTTATTCGTAGGGTCATAAACGTAATAGGTCCCCGGCGTTGTCAGGCTCGAAAAATCACCATGCCACGCTTTATCGCCCGAATCTTCGTGCGTGCTACCGCCATTCCACTGGACCACTGCGCCCGTAAACACATCCACATTATCGGCTGATCGACGCACCTGAAACTGCCCGCCCGGTATGTAGGGTGTTCCGGCGTTCTGTCCGGTAATGGGATTCGCAAAGACAACCATTTTCTTCGCCGACAATCGCCACCCGAACTGATCGACAATAATCTGTTTACTGACCGACTGAGCCCTGACGGCTAGCGGACTTAACCAACCCGACAAAATCCAACTCAGGCAAAAGCCTACACCTAAACGGAAAAACCGTTTTGCTTTTTTCATACGCTTTACTGTTTTAGTTAAAAAATGAGCCAGCAAAGTAGATGAGACAGCCAACCTAAAGGAGTATGATTCGCCTGAAGCGTATATTTTGGGGAGTCGACTGTGTTTTTTTCTGCTTAAACAAATTGGAAAATGTTTACCAGAAGATATTGACTGGTGTTAATTTTAATTTTCTAGTTTGCTTTATGTGAAAAATTTAAACTTTTTGCCATCGCCAGTTTGAATGACCTACCTTCTGACTGATGGCTATTTTTCGGGTAGAAACGTTCCATTCGTCAGTTTTAAGAATACTATAGACGTTTTAACCCGACGCTACGAATGTTACGTATCCTTGTCGCCGTGCTGTGTCTGGCCGTAACGTCTACGGGACAGGCGCAGACCCTCAATCAGAAAGCCGCTGGTTATCGCGGAATCTGGTATTTCATCGGCCCTACCAACAATGAGTACGCTTATAAATACAGTGGTGGTTTAGGCACCTACCCCGCGAATCATTACCCGTTTTCGGTCTATGCCCCAGCTGTTCAGCGGACGTTTTTCTGTTATGGAGGTGTGACAGATTCTACTTCCCGTGATCTGTGCCATATGATCGGCTACTTCGACCATAAAACGGGCATGGTATCCCGCCCGACACTCCTGCTCAATAAAAAGACCGACGACGCCCACGATAATCCGGTGATTCAACTGGATGCTCAGGGATACATCTGGGTGTTTTCTACCTCACACGGCACCGAACGCCCGTCTTTTATCCACCGCAGCCGTAAACCATACGACATTAGTTCGTTTGAGCCAATAACGGCAACGCGGCAGGATGACGCCGGGAAACGCATTCCGTTCGACAACTTTTCGTACCTGCAAACGTATTACCAGCCGGGCCGGGGTTTCTTCAATCTGATGACACATTACGATCGTGGCGTTCTGATCTACGGGGCAAACAAACCCCGCCGAACAATCTCGTTCATTACCAGTCCCGATGGCGTTAACTGGTCGGCCTGGCAGGATATCGCGACTATTGAAGAAGGTCATTACCAATCCAGTGGGCAATGGAAGAATAAAGTGGGCAGTGCATTCAACTATCATCCCAATACCAAAGTTGGAGCGGGGCTGGACTATCGCACCAACATCTATTACGCGGAAACCGATGATTTTGGGAAAACCTGGCACACGGCTGACGGGAAGCCGCTTCGCCTGCCATTGGCAGAAATAGCCAATCCGGCCCTGGTGAAGGAGTATAAAAGTCTGGGATTAAACGCGTACATCAGCGATGTGAATTATGATGAGGTTGGCCGTCCAATAATTTTGTATATCACCAGCAAAGGCCCCGACCCCGGCCCTGCCAACGGACCACATGAATGGCATATTGCCCATTGGACCGGTAAAGAATGGGCCATTCATCGGGTGACTCAATCAGACCATAATTACGATATGGGCTCGCTTTATGTACAGGGGAAAACCTGGCAGATTATTGGGCCGGTCGAAGCGGGGCCACAGCCATACGGTACGGGTGGCAACCTGATCCTGCTGAAAAGCACAAATCAGGGACAGAGCTGGGCAACCATGAAAGCTATCACTAAAAACATGGTTCGCAATCAGACCTATCCACGGCGTCCGGTGGCAGCGCAGCCTGGTTTTTACGCGTTCTGGGCCGATGGAAACGCCCGAAAGCCATCAGCGTCCTACCTCTATTTCTGCAATCAGGACGGTCAGGTTTTTCAGCTACCCGCCGAGATGAAGACTGAGCTGGAGAAACCAATCCTGGTAAAATAAAAAGTTGCCGGGCAATACAGCGATTGAATCGCTGTATTGCCCGGCATTCTTATGTTCAGGAAGTAATCTACTAGTTGCCAACCATGAATACGGCATTGCCAAAGAGCAGTTTGCCATTGTACCAGAATCCCCGGAAAAGCGGATCATCGGCCAGATAGACGATGCTTCCGCGACCGTAATTCTGAACGCCCATCAGCAGCGTATTTTTTAGCTTGTCCTTTGCATTTTTACCCGAGAAGCCAGCTACATAATTGTCGGCCTTCAGGTAACCAACGTTCCAGCCATCTTTCAGGAAGTCGTAATTGAACGTGTTCTGCACCAGGGTGTAATAGCCGCCTGTCAGTCCGAAACCGAGTGGGTGCGTTGTGTCGATGTTAACGCGATAAATGCTGCCGGGCGTTTCATCTGAAATAGTTGCCCGTTCGCGGTTGCCATAGAGCTTAAGCGAGTCGGCCGGGTTGCTTTTCTCTTTTGCTTTGTCCTTGCCGCTTTTATCTTCTTTCTCTTTCAGATCAAACCCATCTTTTCCTGCCAGAAACGATGTAGCCCGCTCCAGAGCAATGAGTTTACCACCAGCCCGAATCCACTCTCTGATGGAAGACAGGTTCTTGTCGTTCAGAAAGCGAGCGTAATTGTAGTTCGTTGGCAGAATTAACACATCCAGTTTGCTCCACTCAACGTTCCCGAGCGTGTTCCCATCGATAAGCGAAATGGGGTAGCCCAACTCCTGATCGAAGAAGTGCCAAACCTCGCCCGCTGCCGGTGGAGGGGTCCCTTCGCCCACAACGAGGCCCACACGGGGTGCTTTTAGTCCCGTTACAAAATCAGACCCGAAGTCAGACCCTTTTGCTACGAAGCCGGTCTGGACCGGTGTAAGGTCGGCACCCGACTTGGTGGCTTCGGCCCGAACGAGGGCATCGAAACGATCGCCAAAGCGTTCATTTCCGGCGCGTGTTACAATGAGCGTTCCCGAGGGATACGTCTTGTTTTCTAATTCAAACGGTTTCTCGGCTGCTCTCACTCTGACTTTTTGCTTCAGCAAACCAGCGAGCAGTTGCACGGCCGGGAGCGACTGCCAGCGCACAACATAAGCATAGGGTTTCGTGATCGTTGTCGAAGCGGGCGCACTCGTTGCGGATTGAGAAGCGACGGGCGTTAATCGGGTTGTCAGGCCATAGGTTTGCAGACCGAAAGCATAAGGCAGCGACCAGGCCGTAATGTCATACGTTGCGGAGTCTTCCAGAGCTGAATTTGGTTCAAACAGAATTTTGAGCAACGTCGACTTTGACTGATAGGCGCTAATAACCATGTCTTCGGCAGCAATAGCAACCGATTTTTCGTTTTTCTGGCTTGTGTAATTGAATCCGGCTACTGTCTGTGCTTTGCCCGCATAGCCATACGTGATTTTATTGCGATCCAGAAGCTGTTGCAGTGATTTTAAGCGCCCGGCATCGCCATTGGATTTAATGAGGTAGCTTTTGTAAGGCCCGATAGGTGTGTTTCGCGATTTGTCGAAAAACTGGCCAAATTCTTTCACGACCTCCGCTGGACGATCGGCTACCGATTCAAGTGTGGCGATGCTGGCTACATAATGGTGGTCGATCCGTTGGCGAAGGGTCAGCGTATCGCCATCGTTTTTTTCAATAGCCAGACCAGCCCGTGAATTACCACCCTGTTCGTAGGTCATACCGATGGCCCCGTTGTAGGTTGGGTAGGTGTCGCCGTAACTGGGATAAAA
Organism: Spirosoma endbachense; assembly: GCF_010233585.1. Classification (NCBI taxonomy): domain Bacteria; kingdom Pseudomonadati; phylum Bacteroidota; class Cytophagia; order Cytophagales; family Cytophagaceae; genus Spirosoma; species Spirosoma endbachense. Next base: position 2,053,365 of record NZ_CP045997.1, on the reverse strand, counting down.
GAGGTCAAAACGCTCGCGGGTGTAGTAGAGCCAGCCCTTCTGATCAAAATAGCGGCTGCAATATTGGCCAATGGTTTGCTGAAACTGCCGCTGAAACGGCGTAATATCTTCGTGATAGGGTTTGGCTGAAGGTGCGAAGTAATAGGGGCTTTCAACTCCCATTTCGTGAAAATCGCCGTGGAGGTGAGGCATCCATTGCTGATAGAGCGCCATGCGATGCTGTGTAATTTCCTGAGTTTGCCAGGCCCAGTCGCGGTTTGGGTCGAACAGGTAGTGCGTGTATCGACCACCTGGCCAGGGCTCAACGTGTTCACGGGCGAAGGGTGTCGGATCGGCGTACTGACCCATCATCTGATTGTACCAGTTCACATACCGGTCATGCCCATCCGGATTCAGGCCGGGGTCCAGAATGACAACCGTCGTGTTCATGATTTTCTGGGAAATCGGATCTGTTGTATTCAACAGCCGGTACAGGACTTCCATGAAAGCTTCGGAACTAACGGCTTCGTTGCCGTGAACGTTGTAGCTGAGCCACGCAATAGGCGGCTGAGTTGCCGTTGAGGGTTGCCCTTCGAGCATGCCAATGCGTTTGAGGTTGTTGGTTCGAATCTCGTCGAGACGAGCCAGGTTCGCTTCCGAAGCGATGGCAACGGCCATTAACTGACGGCCTTCATAGGTTGTACCATAGGGGAGGAGTTTGACACGGGAAGGCATCTGCCGGGCAACTTGCTCAGCATAAGCCAGAACGCGATGATGGGGTGTAAATCGTTCGCCAATTTTATAGCCGAGGAATTGAGCGGGCGAATCCAGTCGGGTGGATGAGGAGTTGGTCGTTTGCGATGAAGCCGACAGCGACGCGACCATAAGGCCCGCCAGCAGCAAAAGGTGTTTCATGAATCAGGTGAAAAAAAAATATAAAAGCTAACACCTTCAAAAATAGCAGTAAATCGGTCAAGAACGCTTTTTTTGAAAAAATTTTGAGGGTGACTATTGCATTATAAAAACATCGACTTACCTTTGCACCACGATTCGCCAACGCAGCGGCAAACAAGCTAAAACGTTGGGTCTTGGTCACAAGACGGCCGATTCGTCTAGCGGTTAGGACATCGCCCTTTCACGGCGGTAACACGGGTTCGATTCCCGTATCGGTCACTAACAATCACAACAGTTGTTGTACAAAAAGCCCTGAATACGTTGTTATTCAGGGCTTTTCTGTTTCTTTGGCATTCGGTGTACTACACGCTGTCCCTCCAAACTTCGTAAAGCGTTCCCGGATACCAAACCAACGACCCTCAGCACAGCATTGGCTCGTGCCAATAACTAAACAAGTGACGGGTTGGCCAGGAATTATTTCGTTTATTTAAGAAAGCGAAACCCTTAAGGACTCACGTGCTCAGGTAAGTTTGCTCACATTTGGCGAAACAATGGTATGGCAACGAAACGGGCAACTCCAATCCAAATCGGGAAAGAAGAATTCAAAAAAATTGGCTACCAGTTAATTGATGCCGTTGCCGATTTTTTTGACACCATTGAGGAAAAACCCGTGACCACTGGAGAGTCTCCCAAACAATTGCAAACAATTATTGGCACACAATCCATACCCGAAGAGGGAAAGTCTGTTGAAGAAATTCTTACTAAAACCACAGACTTACTATTCAACCATTCGCTCTTTAATGGCCATCCCAAATTTTTTGGCTATATCACGTCCTCTCCGGCACCAATCGGTGCATTAGCCGATTTGTTAGCTGCTGCAGTTAATCCTAATGTCGGTGCCAACAGCTTAAGCCCCATTGCCACTGAAATTGAAAAACAAACCGTGAAATGGCTGGCTGAATTAATTGGCGTTTCTCCCAGCTATGGAGGTCTACTGGTTAGTGGTGGTAATATGGCCAATTTTACCGCTTTTTTAGCGGCTCGAACGGCAAAAGCCCCTAAAACAATAAAAGAAGAGGGAATGGCTACTCTCGCTCAACAATTGACAGTCTATTGCTCAAAAACGACGCATACCTGGATCGACAAAGCGGCTGTTTTATTTGGCCTTGGTTCCAGTGCCATTCGCTGGATTCCGACTGATAGCCAGAACAAAATGGACAATGATGTTCTGGAACAAACCATTAAGGCGGACCTTGCCAATGCTTGTCAACCCATTATGGTTATCGGAACCGCCGGCGATGTTAGTACCGGTGCGGTAGATAATCTGAAGGGGATTGCTTCAATCTGCCAGGCATATGACCTGTGGTTTCATATAGATGGGGCTTATGGGATACCGGCGGCTGTGATTCCGAAACTGAACGATGTATTTGAAGGCATTCAGGCCGCCGATTCGATTGCCCTCGATCCGCACAAATGGCTCTATAGCCCATTGGAAGCCGGCTGTACGTTAGTAAAAAATCCCAACCACTTACTGGAGACCTACAGCTCTCATCCAGTCTATTATAATTTCAGTACGACCGACGAAGTGCCAGCTCTAAATTATTATGAATACGGCTTTCAGAATTCACGAGGTTTCCGGGCATTAAAAGTCTGGCTTACGTTACAACAGGTAGGGCGACGGGGTTATATCAAAATGATTGGTGAAGATATAGCCTTATCGAAGTTATTATTCGATCTGGCTAATAAGCATTCTGAAATCGAAGCCATTACGCAGAATTTAAGCATTACAACGTTTAGGTATGTTCCACTAGATTATAGACCTGCCACTCAAGAAGAGACGGGTTATCTGAACAGATTAAATGAATCCCTGCTGAACGAATTGCAACAGGGAGGTCAGGTATTTTTATCAAATGCCGTTATCAATGGCGTGTATTGCTTAAGGGCCTGTATTGTTAATTTTAGAACATCAAAAAAAGATATAGAGGAAATTATAGTGATCATCGTTGATGAAGGCCGAAAAATGCACAGCCAACTCCTGACGAAAATCGACTGATCCTAGTTAATCGCATCCCATTCCTGTACTGACTCCTATTTAGGCTTTACGATTTGGCAGAACTACTGGCTAAGGCGTAAAGCCGGGTGCATTTTTGAGACGTATTATCTTCTGTACAAATTCATGTTTTGACTACAACAACAAACGATTTGATTACATATCGTTCTTCGCAGCTGCGGAACTTTGTGGAAAAATAGAAAAATGAAAGTTGTAGTAACAGGTTCGTTAGGAAATATCAGCAAGCCACTGGCTAAGGAGTTAGTAGAAAAAGGGCATGCAGTTACGGTTATCAGCAGCAAACCAGAAAAGCAAAAAGCCATTGAAGCACTGGGTGTCACCGCAGCCATTGGTTCTTTGGACGATGTTGATTTCCTGGTGTCCACCTTTACAGGTGCCGATGCCGTTTATACGATGGTGCCGCCCAATTATGCCGTGCCTGACCTGAGAGCGTATTACCAGAAAATTGGCAATAGCTATGCGCAGGCCATCAGACAGGTGGGTATAAAGCGTGTGGTTAATCTCAGTAGTTACGGTGCAGATTTAGATAAGGGCACTGGATTCATCCTCGGTGCTTACGATGTAGAAGGCATACTAAATGAACTGTCGGACGTTGCCATTACGCACCTTCGCCCTACTTATTTTTATTACAACCTGTACATTTTTGTCGATATGATAAAAGAAGCGGGTTTTATTGGCGCGAATTACGGGGACGATGACAAACTTGTTATGGTTGCTCCAGTTGATATTGCCGCCGTCGCTGCCGAAGAACTGGTGATCTTGGATGCTGTACAGGCCATACGCTATGTAGCCAGCGATGATCTTACCGCCAGCGAAGTGGCTCATCGTTTAGGTGTCGCCATTGGCAAGCCAGCTCTAAAGTGGATCACCTTTACCGATGAGCAGGCCCAAAGTGGTTTCGAAGACAGAGGAATACCTGCCTATCTGGCCGCGAACTTTATCGATCTGGGGGCAAGTATTCATAGTGGCGCCATGCGACGTGATTATGACCTGAACAAACCAACGGCTATGGGCAATGTAAAGCTCGACGATTTTGCCCGAGAATTTGCGGCTGCTTTTCACAGGGGGTAATTGTCTTTGAATCATCAGAAACGGCATGACTGTTTCTGATGGTTTTATCAATGAAAGTGTATCTATAATCGTATAACATTCATTCGTTACTAATGAAAAGTATACAACCCCTCAGAATTAAGACCATAACCGACTATCATAAACTCATGGCTTTGCCAAAGCCGGAGCATCCATTGGTTAGCGTACTGAATTTTGAAGTGATCAAGCGTTTGTCGGGTGGTAAGCCGACAAGCATTATTCATGATTTTTATTCCATCGCGCTTAAACGAAATTTTAACGGCAAGATGAAATACGGTCAGCAGGAATATGATTTTGATGAGGGAATACTAATCTTCATTTCGCCCGGTCAGGTTTTTACAATTGAGGCAGATGAAGAGTTACAACATTCGGGCTGGTTGTTACTCGTTAATCCCGATTTTTTGTGGAATACACCCTTAGCCAAACTAATAAAGCAATACGAATATTTTAGTTATTCGGTACATGAAGCCCTGCACCTTTCAGAAAAAGAAGAAGCCATAATTACGGGGATTATAAAAAATATTGAACAGGAATATCATTCGCCCATCGATGGATTTAGTCAGGCCGTAATTATTGCACAGCTTGAATTAATACTGACGTATGCTGATCGATTTTATCATCGCCAATTCATAACCCGAAAAATTACGAACCATAAGCTCCTCAATCGACTGGAAGCTATTCTTGCCGACTATTTTACTAGTAATGATTTAGCGGAAAAAGGATTACCAACGGTTCAATACATTGCCGAATCGTTAAATGTATCGCCAAATTATCTGAGCGTATTGTTAAAAGTATTGACAGGTCAAAGTACCCAACAGCACATACACGATAAATTGATAGAAAAGGCAAAAGAAAAACTGTCGACTACCGATTTGACCGTAAGCGAAATTGCCTATGAATTAGGCTTTGAACATTCGCAGTCATTTAGCAGCTTATTCAAGAGCAAAACCAATTGTTCACCACTGGAGTTTCGAAATTCTTTTATTGGTCCCTCAATTCGTCAGTAAAGCACTCCGCGTATTGGCGGAACTGATGGAACGGGATAGCAGACTGATTATTTTCCCAGCAATTGTTTGCGGTGATTAATCCCCCAGCTATGTAGTTCCATCATGACCTTCTTCAGCGAACGGGAATAATCCGTAGCGATATATTCAATTAAAACAGGGTGATCATCATGAACGATTCGCTTGATTAACTGATGTTCTTCCATGTCTTTTAATTCTTTGGAAAGAACCTTGGGGTTGATTTTGGGAATGCTCGTCTGTATTTCCGTAAAACGCCGATTGCCATGCATAATTGACGTTAGAATCAATACTTTCCATTTGCCACTTATTACATCCAGCGCATCACGGATCGGAAGCATCTGTTCTAAACAATCGATATGCTTCGTTTTGCCCTCTGTTAAAATCATGCTGCTTACGTTCAGGTAACTGCTTACTTTTTGAAAGTAAAAGTAGAGACCTTTGACAGACCAATCAACTCCTACTTAACCAGTATGGTAAGCCAACAAAAAAACTCAAAAAATCGGCACATAGCCTTATGGGTCGTTCAGATACTACTTGCACTTTCCTTTATTGGATCGGGGCTTTTTAAATTGGTTACGCCTGTTTCTACGCTTGCCGACATGTGGCGCTGGGCGGGAGAATATCCGAACCTGCTTCGTTTCACGGCTGTACTCGATCTAGGTGGCGGTATTGGTATCGTTTTACCCGCCTTTATCCGTAAGCCAGGGTTAATTGTATGGGCAGCGTTGGGTTTAGCGATGCTTATGGTCTGCGCCATTGCCTTCCATTTGTCTCGTGGCGAGGCCGCCAATACACCGTTCAATTTTGTCATGCTGGCACTCGCCCTGTTCGTTTTCTGGGGGCGTCGTATGAGACGTTGGTAAAAACCTACTTTGATGAAGGGCTTTGGCCAAAAAACTGCTTGTAAGCAACTGAGAAATGGGAATAATCCTTAAAACCAACCTCCTGATTAACTAGATTTGGCAACTATAGGGTCTTACCTTTTTATCATTTTTGGTGCTATTTCGAGCATTTACGGTGTGTATACGGCCAGTCTATGGCTTCATTACAAGAACTCTTACAGCCCGCAGTGAAAATAATGCAAATGGACTTTTTAATACTATTAATAATTTAATTATATATATAAGTAAATTATATTTTTAAAATAGACCTGTATGATGTGTCCTGTCATTTTAATATATATATTTAAAAATACCAAATATATATAAATTTAATAGTAGTGACTTTTTGGGTGATTTTGTCCGGTAAAATGGTGATTTCAGACGGAAAGAGCCGTCTGACATTAGTCAATAAGTCAGTGAATCCCGTTTTTTACGGCGAAAGCCCCACGACAGTTTGGCGACCGGACGCGGGGCTTTACAGGAGTCTAATGTTTCACCATTAAACAAAACAAATATAATGAAAAAGTTTAGCGTCTTTAAACGGTCAAATTTCCTACAGTTACCTTTATTCTTAATTATGGTGCTACTGATCTCTTGTAACAAAGAGAACACGCTTAGGCTACCTAATAGAGGCACTAGTTTTAGTGTCAAAGAAGCCGAGACATGGTATAACTCTCAGTTTAAATCAAAAACGAGCTTATTCACCACGCTGGAACCAGAATGGAGCGGGGCCCTATTTAAAAAATCTAGCGATGATAAAGACTTCCTCATTGTCCCTTTTAAGGGCTCAGTCAATTTTAATGTAAAGGGTAGCTCTGTACAATCTCAGCAGCTTCATCTGCGTATTTTTAAAGATGAATTAAGTAAAAAATTTCAGGGGCGAATCGTTCAATTCACATCGAAGCTAGCAGCTGGAGATTGGTCTAGCTATACTATTACTGATTCTTTTTCAGGAAGAGTATTTTTCAGATCGATTAATGATGGGAAATTATTGTTTGGCTATCGTTATGATAAAGGCAAGGTTACTTTTCAAATTAACCCTACTAGTGCCAATGCAAAGCCAGCAGGTGAGGTTTGTAATTGCAGAATGCAATATTATTTCACTTGTTACTGCCAAAAACCGGGAACCCAATCGGGCCTTGCTGATGTGGCAGTTGTCGGGACATCCTATACGAATGATTGTAATGCTAATCCTCCTACCAGTAATGATGTAGGTACACCATGGATTACTCAGGAAGGCTATAGATGCGGCCATTGGGAGAATAATGGTGCAGAAATGTATAATGAGTGTTACTGGGTTCAAGATCCCGTTTCAGGCGATCCTGGGACAGGTGGTAGCGCAGATGTTGATAATCAGGTAACTAAACCTTGCGTTCGGAGTCAAGTAAATGGTATAATTAATGCTAATGTTAAAAATTACGTCCAGACTACGTTTAACGAAGTATTTAATAATACAAAAGGTCTCAATATGATGATCTTTCAGGAAGATAATGGATTGGGTAAGGCAGCTAGAACAGAAGTTACCTCTACTAATCCACTAACGATAATAATGCATGTGAATGCTAATTTTTTAGCGGATGCTTCTAAAGAGTATGCAACCATGACAATTTATCACGAATTGTTCATGGTATTTTAGATAGCCAAGGTAATTCCTTAAGCGAGTTTGATCAGCATGTTGATATGACTCAAAACTATGTTGACCATCTTGTCAATGCTACGAGGGCTTTATATCCTAATATTTCAGAGAATGACGCACGGGCTCTTGCTTTATTTCAATTTGGTGATGTTTATGGACGAACGCCTGATATTTACAATCAAGTTGCCGGTCGATACAATCTCACAGTTGATGATATTAGCAGGATTGGGAGTGGATATAGAAGGATCGGAGTTACCGATAACGAAAAGAAGGGAACAGTCTGTAATTAGAAAAAATAGAACCCATGAAAATCATACTCGCCTTGTTAATAGCATTTTCCTTTCGTTTGGGATATGCGCAACAGTCATCTCCTAACTACAGATTTGAGTATACAGGTGGGGAGTTTGCTGGAGAAATGGATCGATTTGAGACTGCTCGCTAAACTGTGTCACAGGTGAATGAAAGGAGTAAAACCTCTAACTTTCACTATCATGACTAACGAGTTCGATTTTGAAGCCTTTAAACAGGCAGCCATCAAAGGCCTTTATGAAGGC
>NZ_CP045997.1:1877748-2045203 GCF_010233585.1 Spirosoma endbachense | reverse complement strand
ACCTCTACCATTTCGAACAGAGCCGTTAAGCCCCGTACTGCCGATGGTACTGCTGTCACAAGTGGGAGAGTAGGAAGGTGCCACCTGATGAAATCGAGTCTCTGATCGCAAGGTCAGAGACTTTTTTGTGTGTGATTAACTTGGCCAGAGCTCGGGTTAGCTACTCTCTTGACTTGCTCTTCTTGGTTGTGTTCGTAGCCAAAGCTGGCCTACGAACGGGATTATTGAGATATTCTAATAGCCTTAGGGAACTCCTTAAATAAAGAGTTCCCTTTTTAACTGCTTTTACTCTATCAGAGAGGAGTAGTTTTTGCTTTTTCGTATCTTAGCTTCTCTGAGTCAACCCTGCAAATCAATGGCTATCTTCAAACTACAAGTCAATGGACGGAGTTATCAGGCCGATGTTGATCCCGATACTCCTTTATTATGGGTATTGCGCGATTCTCTTGGCCTGGTCGGCACTAAATATGGATGCGGAATTGCCCAATGTGGTGCCTGTACTGTTCATGTGGACGGTGAAGCAACTCGTTCCTGTGTTCTCCCTGTTTCTTCTATAGGAAAAGCAAAGGTTACGACTATTGAAGGCTTATCAGCCAATGGTGACCATCCGGTTCAAAAGGCGTGGAATGAAGTAGATGTTGCGCAATGTGGCTATTGCCAGGCGGGTCAGATTATGACGGCAGCAGCCCTGCTCAAGCGTAATCCAAAACCAACCCAAGCCCAGATTGATGATACAATGACCGGTAATCTTTGCCGGTGTGGAACCTATCACCGCATACGCGAAGCGGTGAAATTAGCGGCAGCCTCTACTCCTTCCACTAAACCTGCAAAAACCAAATAGCTATGCAGACTGTATCACAATCAAGCCGTAGAAGCTTTCTGAAAATAGCTTCGGCAGCCGGAGGAGGTCTTTTGCTGGGCTTTAATTGGGCCGAGTCTGAAGCTGCCGCGTCGGCAGTAGTTGATGCCACGGCTTCAGTGCCCACCGCATTCGCTGGAGGAGCTGACTTTAACAGTTATCTGTCTATTAATCCGCAAGGTATTATTACCATATTTTCCCCTAATCCTGAAGTCGGACAGGGGATCAAGACGGCTTTCCCGATTATTGTTGCCGAAGAGTTAGATGCTGACTGGAAGAAAGTGGTTGTTGAACAAGCTCCGCTGGATACTAAAAAGTTTGAACGCCAGGTAGCTGGTGGTAGCGGATCTATTCCTCATTCCTGGCAGCGATTACGGAAAGCCGGTGCTACTGCACGACAAATGCTAGTGCTGGCAGCTTCGAAACGTTGGAATGTTCCGGCTTCAGAATGCTCAACCGAGAATGGATTTGTACTGCACACGGGAAGCAATCGTAGACTTAGTTATGGTGATCTGGCTACCGAAGCTTCTCAAATAACTGTTCCTGCTGATGTTAAGCTGAAAGAGATCAAGGATTTTAAACTGATTGGCAGCACCGTCAAGAATGTCGACAATCCGAAAATTATTACAGGAAAGCCTCTTTTTGGATTAGATTTCTACCGCGAGGGGATGCTGTTTGCGATGCTGCAACGGCCGGCGTTTGGCTATAAGTTGAAATCAGTAGATTCGAAGGCTGCCAAGTCGATGGGTGGCATTGTGGATGTCGTGACATTCGATAATAATGTAGCAGTAGTTGGTAAATCGACCTGGCAGGTTAAGAAAGCGAAAGATGCGCTCAAGATCGAGTGGGAAAAAGCGGATGTCCTGGAAAGCACATCCGATCATAATCGCCTTTTTAAAGAAATGCTGGATAGTTCGAACGCTACCGTTCGGCGGAAAGACGGTGATGTTGAAACAGCTTTTAAGAATGCGGCTAAAGTTGTAAAGGCAGAATATCAATGTCCGTTCTTACCACATAATCCGCTGGAGCCAATGAATTTCTTTGCCCATGTTCGTGAAGATGGTGCAGAATTGGTTGGTCCAACCCAAACTCCCGAATTAGCCCGTAACGAAACCGCAAAATTGCTTGGCATTTCGCCCGACAAAGTGAGTGTTGAATTGACGCGCATGGGCGGAGGGTTTGGCCGTCGATTGAAAGCCGATTATGTGATCGAGGCTGTTCAGGTTTCGAAACTTGTTAAGGCTCCCGTTAAAGTTATCTGGACGCGTGAGGACGATATGACGGGTGGTAGTTATCGGCCCGCTGTTCGTTACCGGTTCGAAGCGGCTCTTGATGCACAGGGAAACATGGTTGGGTACAAACTTCGGGGGGCCAGCATAAATGCCGGAAACGCAACCCGCGAAGATAATTTCCCATCTGGTGCTGTCGATAACCTCCTGATTGATAGTGTAGACCACAAATCCCCGATTACAACTGGACCGTGGCGGGCACCCATTACGAACTTCCTGGCGTTTGCCGAACAGTCGTTTATTGACGAAGTAGCGCAGGCTGCGGGTAAAGATCCTGTGCAGTTCAGGCTTGAATTGCTCGATAAAGCCAAGCAGAAGCCGGTTGGAGCTATAAAATATGACATTGACCGAATGAAGGGGGTTATTGAGTTAGCCGCCGAAAAATCGGGTTGGGGTAAGAGAAAAGGGGCTGATGGTAAACTCGTCGCTCAGGGATTCAGCGTTTATTTCTCGCACCGCTCTTATGTGGCTCAGGTCGGTGAAGTCGTGATGCAGAAGGGTAAACCCGTTTTGCAGAAAGTATATTCGGCGGCTGACTGTGGCGTCGTTGTTAACCAAAGCGGTGCACAACAGCAGGTTCGCGGCTGCGTCGTTGATGGTATTGGCCACGCGATGTACGGAAATATTACATTCAAGGACGGTGTTCCTGAACAGAAAAATTTCAATGAATTCCGGCTTATTCGGCTTAATGAAATTCCAGAGGTAGAAGTGCACTTTGTCCAGAATGAGATTGAGCCAACTGGTCTGGGCGAACCTTCATTGCCGCCAGCGGGGGGCGCTATCGCCAATGCCATTTACAAAGCTACCGGCAAACGATTGCGGAGCCAGCCATTTGCGCAGCAGGAAGAATTTAAAGGCGTTTCTTAACAGCAAGTCTTCGTTATAAATCATACCACGGTTAACATCACATACGAACCGTGGCATGGTTTGAAGCGAATGGCCTGAACAGATATAATTTTCCTAAACCTTTACTAGCTTACTACATAAAACTATGTACGCCCGTGTTATCCAATTTCCACTGAAGGCTGAAAGTATTAGTGAAGCAGTAGATTATTTTCGGGACTCAGTAGGGCCTGCCTTAAAAAATCTTGACGGCTTTAAGAATAGCCGAATGCTAACGAATTCGGAGACGAATAGAGGGCTTATGGTCACGTTATGGGAGTCGGAAGCGCATCGGCAGGCTGCCGAAACGAGTGGATTTCTCAAGGATGTTTTGAAACAAATGAGTAACTATTTTGCTGGCCAACCCACGGTAGATTATTATGAAGTGAGTGTGCAGGTCTAGTTTGACACTTATTATAAGCAATAAAGCCCGGCAATCACCGGGCTTTATTGCTTAGTCAATCGCATTTGTTGTTACTGCATGGCAATAACGCGGGGCGTTTGTTTGACGGGCGCAGTTGAAAGATTCAATTGTTTAAGAATGCTTCCTTCGGCTGATTTAACTTCCAGTTCATATTTGCCGTCGGCCAGTTCATCGACATTCAATTTCACAGCATATTTAGCTTCCTTCTTGCTGATGCTTTGGCGGAAAAGCACTTGATTCTCTGAATTACGCAGAAGAACCACAACGGGTACATCGGCGGTCTTGCTTACGGCTACACGGATCTGATTGCTGGCAGTTACAAATGCACTGGCATCGAATGGCAATGCTTTAGGTGTTGTTGGATTGGTCAGTGTTGCAGTACCCATTAGAATAGAAACTGCCAGATTGCTCATTAGTGAATACATGGTAGTAATGTTGTTTAGTGTTTATTAGATTTATTTGTTGTGTTCTGTTCTTAACCGTTCAATAGTAGTAAGCCAAAGGTTGTGCCAACAAATAATATACTCTGATTGTCAATTAGTTATAGCTTTTTCCGGTTCTTGACAATGTCCGCAACTGGACAATCGTTGTTCACTTGCGGACAAAATTACAGGGTAGATGTCTGGTGAGCGAACTAACAAATTATGAGGTGTAGAAAATAGGCGCTAAACCGTATAATATTCTGGATAAACCGGCTTGTTTCCCAGGATTGATTCACTAGTGGCATTAGATTTACAAAAATTGAGTCTTTAAGAGAAGATTATTCGGAAATATTTATTCTGTCAAAACTATGCATTTCAGATTCGTTATTTTGGGGTTAACGCTGTCTGTATTGGTCGGGTCGATCAGTTCAACAGTACGGGCGCAATCTACAGCCCGTAAACCCACCATGGTTATTGTGCATGGGGCCTGGGGTGGGAGTTGGGCGTTTAAAAAAGTTGACTCGATCCTGACTAACCGTGGCTATACTGTCTATCGTCCGTCGCTCACTGGCCAGGGGGAACGCGTAAATCTGGCTTCGCCTGACATAGGTCTGACTACGCACATTAACGACGTTGTGAACACGATTTTGTATGAAGATTTACATGATATTATCCTTGTAGGCCATAGTTATGGGGGTATGGTCATTACGGGCGTTGCCGATCGGGTTGCCGACCGAATCCGGAGTTTGGTTTACCTGGATGCAATTCTTCCCAATGATGGAGAAAGTGTAATGAGTATCCAGGGAGATCGGGCTGATTTTATTAAACCGATGTTGAAAGATGGCTTTATTGTGCCGATGTGGGTGAAAGCCGATCAGAAACCCCCTAAGGATGTTCCGCAATCACTGAAAACTTTTACCGAAACGATTTCCCTGAAAAATCCTGCTGCCCGAAATCTTCCTGCCCGATATATTCTAACCGTTGAAGCGGGTAAAGATCCTAAGGCCGATGATTTTGCGATACACGCCGACCGGGCAAAACAGCGTGGATGGCCCGTTTCGCAGTTGATATCTGATCATAATCCGCAATGGTCGGCGATTCTTCCACTAGTTAATGCACTGGATCAGTAACATAACGAATAAAGCCTGGCAATCAATAATCAGCCAATTGATTAAGTGAGATACATAACCTCGACCCTACTTTTGGGGTTATGCTCTCAACTGCCATTTATGATCTTCTATGCAAACGGTTGATTATGTACTGCTCACGTACTCCATTGTTATTACAATCACTTCATTTTTAAATCTCATCCGTCTTGATTATTGGTGGGTTCGAATTTGGGATTTTCCCCATCTACAACTCACTTTATTGGCCGCTGTTGGTCTATTGTGCTGGTTTTTAGTCGGTCATCATCTAGATGGCTATTTCGTAATTGTGCCCGTTGGTTTGCTGGCCACGCTACTTTATCAGGGGTGGCTGGTTTATCCGTTTACACCCTTTCATAAAAAACAGGTGGTCAGGTTGTCGCATAAAAGCGGCAGCAATCAGTTCGAGGAAAATACGATTCGACTTCTGGTGGCTAACGTACTCATGGAGAATACGCGAACGCCAGAAGTGCGGGAATTGGCCGATAAACATAAACCGGATGTAGTTCTTGTGCTGGAAGCGAATAAGAAATGGCAACAGGATTTAATCCCGTTAGAAGCTAACTATCCGTATCGAATATTGCATCCGCTTGAAAATACATACGGAATGCTATTATACTCCCGTTTCCCGATCCGGCATCAGGAGTTACGCTTTTTGATTCAGGATGATATTCCGTCAATATATGCAAGGATTGAGCTGCCATCCCGACAGTTGGTTCATTTTTATGGCGTTCATCCAATGCCGCCTAGCCCAACGGAGCATTATCGGTCTACAGAACGCGACGCCGAATTACTATTGGTTGGCAAGGAAGCCCGAAAAATAAAGGGGCCGATCATTGTAGCCGGCGACCTGAATGATGTTGCCTGGTCGCATACGACCCGGCTGTTCCAACGGGTGAGTGGTCTGCTTGATCCACGAATTGGCCGGGGTTTATACAATACGTTTCATGCCCACTATTTCTTTCTGCGCTGGCCACTTGACCACATCTTTGTCACCCCACACTTTCAACTGCGAAAAATACTTCGTTTGCCAAATTGCGGATCAGATCATTTTCCCATGTTCATTGCATTGACCTATGCGCCAGACCCTAAGCAGATGGCTGACGAAGTTCCGCAGCCGGAGTATAGCGATCTGGAAGAGGCCAGCGAAAAAATAGAGGAAGCAAAAGGGTAGAAAGCCGAAATAAACAAAGGCTATTAATAGCTGTTAGGTGGAGATAATAGACCAGAGCTATGAGTAGAGCTTTTTTGAAAAACGAAAGTGCGGATGATCCTGTCGTTATACCAGCGCGGGCACCGCTTCCGCCAGGGGCTACAAATTATGTTACGTTACGTGGTTTAGCGTTGTTACAGGTTGAGTTAATCGAGCTGGAAAACGAACGTGTCCTGGCGCAACAGATTGACAGTGAAGATGCTGAACGTACCCGGCAACTGGCTCTGTTAACTGGTCGTATCGCCAACCTGAATCAACGAATAGCAACTGCTAAGGTAGTCGACGCCCGTGAGCACCCGCGTGATGAGGTACGCTTTGGCGCTACAATCAGTCTACGCAACCGGGCAACAGACGCAAAACAGGCCGATCAGAAATTAACGATTGTAGGCGTTGATGAAGCTGATGCATCACAGGGGCGAATTGCCTTTACTGCTCCAATTGCGCGAGCCATGTTGGGAAAACGGGTTGGTGAAACCATTGTACTGCCAGCTAAGCAGGGAACGAATGCCCTGGAAATTACCGGGATAAACTACGAAGAATAAACATCGGATTTGGGTATACCAACGCCTGTTCATGTGCACGACTGTGCTTAATAATTAAATGTTGGGTACAGGCTGACGATTCTCATTGCCAAACAATGTACTCCACATGCGATTGAATTCAGTCTGGTAAGGTGCTGTAATCGTAATTTCTTCTGACGTTTGTGGGTGCTTGAACTGAATACGGCTGGCATGTAACAGCATGGTATTCATGCCAAAATTCTCCAGGAAAAGCTTATTCTGCTTATTGCAGCCATGGGGGCGGTCGCCGATAATCGGATGGAGGATATGGGCCATATGCTTTCGCAGTTGGTGCATTCGGCCCGTAGTTGGCGTCAGCTCTACCAACGAATAGCGCGAGGTGGCATGTTTGCCGAACGGTAACGGAATCTCCGTGCGCTGGCGTGTTTTAAGAAACGTAACTGCATCCTGAAGTACACCATCATCCCGGCGAAGCGGGTAATCGATAATTTGTTCGTCGGCAGTGTAGCCGCGCACGATGGCCAGGTACGTTTTGCTGATTTCGCCCTCGGCAAACTGTTGCTGCATAGCCGAATTCATGGTATCAGTCAGCGCAAAAAGAAGTACACCCCCCGTTTTCCGGTCTAACCGATGAACCGGATATACCCGCTGGCCCAACTGATCGCGGAGCATCTGAACCGCAAACTCGCTGGCATCACTGGCGATAGGTGATCGATGGACCAGTAAGCCGTGCGGTTTATTAATCGCGACTAAATCGTCGGATTGATACAACAACGTCAAGGGCTGGGAGGCACTGTGTATTGGATTGCTTACTTGCATATGTGACAAAAGTACGACCCAAATGATTAGGTCCGTTTAGAAGAGATCTGCCTGTCTACTTCCAGAAATGCTATCTTTGCGGTTCAGCTGATAACTTTGTCGTTTAATAGGTAATCTGGTAGTCGTCTCGTTCGGGATGCTACGGATTCAATGGGCCTAACACTAACATCCCAGTCAACGTCACTTTCATGTCACTTTCAACTAAATTATTGCGGGTTCTAGTAGTCGGTTGCGGCAACATGGGATCATCGCACGCTATTGCTTATAAAACCCTGGACGGCTTCGACATCTGCGGGATCGTATCGACCGGAAACAGTAAGGTTGTCCTTAACGAACGACTGGGTGGTGGGTATGCTTTGTTTGACGACTATACCACAGCGCTGGCAGAAACCAAACCCGATGCCGTTTGTATCTCGACCTACCCCGATACCCACGAATCGTTTGCCATTCAGGCCTTTGAACAGGGTTGCCACGTATTTATCGAAAAACCCATTGCCGATACGGTTGAGGGAGCGAAACGTGTCGTAGCTGCTGCCGAAAAAGCAGGTAAAAAGTTGGTTGTGGGCTATATTCTAAGGCATCATCCATCGTGGGAGAAGTTTGTCGAAGTAGCTCGGGAAATGGGTAAACCACTGGTTATGCGCATGAATCTTAACCAGCAGAGCCACGGTATGATGTGGACCGTTCACCGGAATCTGATGAAAAGCCTAAGCCCGATTGTCGATTGTGGTGTTCATTATATTGATGTGATGTGCCAGATGACGCGTTCGAAACCCATTCAGGTGAACGCGATCGGTGCCCGGCTGACCAACGATATTCCGGCGGGTAATTACAACTATGGGCAGTTGCAGATTCGCTTTGACGATGGCTCGGTAGGCTGGTATGAAGCCGGTTGGGGCCCTATGATGAGCGAAACCGCGTTTTTTGTTAAAGACGTAATCGGTCCAAATGGCTGCGTGTCGATTGTTGCTAAAAATGCAGGCGCTGCCGGAAAATCAGATAATGTCGATTCGCATACAAAAACAGAATCGTTGCGGGTGCATCGCGCTGCATTGGATGCCAATGACCAGTTTGTGGAAGCCGATACCTGGATTGATATGCAGGATGAACCCGATCATCAGGAGCTGTGCAACCGGGAACAACGTTATTTTTTGAAAGCTATTCAGGAGAATCTTGATCTGACCGACCACATGCAGGATGCCGTAAGCAGCCTGCAAATCGCCTTCGCCTGCGATGAATCCGTGCGGACGGGTCAGCCGGTTCTGTTATAATTCGCTTACGACTATTTCCAAAGGGCTGTGATGTTGCACAGCCCTTTTTTGCGTTTCAAAAACTACAACTTATTTTCTGTTCTCAGCAATTATGGGAATTTTTCCTACCCAATACTCGACTTTATCGTCGTCGGCCTTAAACGATAGCATTGAAAAAAGCTACGGATTCAGTGGTCTGACTTGTAAGTTACTGTTGCATGGCGTTAGCGATACCTACTTGCTGAAAGGCCCGGCCGATAAGTACATTCTTAAAATTTACCGGAATTCACACCGAAGTCTGGATGAAATAAAAGGCGAAGTGGAGCTACTTAACATCCTGAACGAACAGGGCGCAAAGGTATCTTACCCGGTTCGCGATCTCAATGGTGAACAGATTCAGGCGTTCAATGCTGCGGAAGGAATACGCCACGGTGTGGTTTTTAACTTCGCCCCAGGAAAGAACATCTATGATTTTACTGATGAGCAGTTGCGGGTTATCGGTAACGAAATGGCTTTCAATCACAACATTACCTCTCAGATTAACCTGTCGTATGAACGAAAGAACTATGATATTGAAACGACACTGACACGGCCGCTCAGGCTCACTGAACCCTGGTTTGCTGATGAAATGGAAAGCTATTCGGAATTAGAGGCTATTGCTGAACGGGTCATCCGAAAAATGGAAACATTTCATACGGCATCATTTAGTTACGGCTACTGTCATTACGATTATCTGCCCAAAAACTTTCATTTTGATGGCGATACGTTTACGCTTTTCGATTTCGACTTTGCCGGAAAAGGCTTTCTCGCCAATGACCATGCTTCTTTTCTGGTCCATTTTTTCTTCCATACGGCCACGGGTAAACTAGCGAAAGAGGAGGGCGATCGTCAATTTAACCGCTTTCTCGACGGGTATAGAGAAGTTAGAGCCCTGTCGGATGAGGAAATTGACGCGATTCCATTCTTAGGGATAATGTTCTGGATCTTTTATTTGGGTTTTGCGTGCGAAAACTTCGATGACTGGTCTAATAACTTTTTAAGCCCCAGGTATCTCAAAGAGCGTGTATCGGTCATAAAGCGATTTGCCGATATGTATTGTCGATTTTAACAAAACCTGAAATTCCAGATCTTATGCGGTTCGATCAAAAAGTTGTGAGCGCGTTGCTGGCGCTGTTCCTGTTCACCTCACTATCAACTTATGGACAGAAAGCGAAAGAGATTCGTCGATTTCAATTGACTGAAGTTCGGCAGGGCGTTGCGGTCGACGAGGGGCATTTTTATGTGATTAACAACCATTCACTGACGAAACATACGAAATCGGACGGGAAACAGACGGCAGCATGGAGTGATACAACGGGCCTGCTTAAGCACATGAACAGCGGTGTGGTGATCGGCCGAAAACTGTACTGTACGCATTCAAATTATCCGGATGTACCGATGGCCAGTTCAATTGAAATCTTCGATGCCCTAACACTTCGGCACATCGGTAGTCATAGTTTTGGCCTGTTTCCTGGCTCGGTTACCTGGGCCGATTTTTACCAGGGGCATTGGTGGGTCGCGTTCGCCAATTACTCCGATAAGGCATCTGCCGAGGGACGGGACAACCGGTGGACAACGCTGGTGAAATTCACTGAAAGCTGGCAACAGGTAGAATCGTGGGCGTTTCCGGCTAATGTATTACAGGCTTTTGCTCCCAAGAGTACGTCGGGTGGGACCTGGGGAAGCGATGGATTAATTTACTGCACTGGCCATGACAAACCTGAGTTATACGTCCTGAAATTGCCTGAACGCGGGCATACGCTGCAATACCTGAAAACAATTCCGACCCTTAGCGAAGGGCAGGCTTTTGCCATCGACCGAAGTGTAAATAATAAGCTGGTTTTTTATGGCATTACCCGAAATGACAACTATGTAATCGTATCAGAGATTAACTAATTCAGGTCTGGAGCCTTGACATCGTTATGAATTACCACGGGCCACATCGGGATTTCTCTGAATACCATCTTTCTTTTTATTCCTACTCTGAAAGAGTAGGAATAAAAAGAAAGATGTAGCTGTTGTTGGAGCAAATAGGCGTCCTTTTACAATAAAAGCCATTCTCATGAAGACGGAGCAATTTCTTCCTGCTGATCGATTAAAGCCATTCATTAAGACGTTTCTGATTATTGAAAGCGAAAATGGCATGGTCAACCGGATATTGCCCGGAACATCAATCGTAATGGCTTTCAAGATTAAGGGTAGCGTGAGCTATGCAGAGAAAGGCATTGAAACGTCTTTGTCTATGTCAACAATCACAGGATTAAGGAAGTCCCACCGTTTGTTAGACTATTCAAAAGAATCGGCTACGCTACTTGTTATTTTCCAGGAGGGTGGTGCCGCTGCCTTATTTAAGGAACCGCTCCATGAGTTGTTTGGCTTGAGTGTAGCACTTGACGATCTCATTCCTCGTAGAACTGTCGATGAACTGGAAGAGCGCCTGGCCGAAGCGGTAAGCAATCGACACCGGGTTAACATTATTGAACAATTCCTGCTAACAAGAGTCCACGAACCAGCGGGCGATAAGCTTGTCGATAGGGCCATTAACGAAATTAAACGAGCCAACGGAGTCATACGAATAAAAGATCTAATCACTAATCTGCCCATTAGCCTGGACCCTTTTGAGAAAAGGTTTCGGCGGGTCATAGGCACTTCGCCCAAGCAGTTTTCGTCAATCATCCGGTTGAGGAGCTTAATTGCTGACCATTCGCAGCAGGAAAATCTGACCGAGGCTGCCTATGTGGCAGGCTATTTCGATCAAGCGCATTTTATAAAAGATTTCAAATCATTTACCGGACAAACCCCACACCATTTCTTTGCCGCTGGCCCGTATTGGTAAGTCAATGATTTTTTACAATTCCCAGCTTTTTCAGTAACCTAGTTTTGTAGCAGTCAAGTGACTAATCGGTTGACAGAGACAAAACTAGAACAACGATGAACGAGTATGTTTTCTTAGTAAGATTTGGCGCAAACGCCACCCTGGCTCCTGAACAGCGACAAATAAATACCGAAAAGTGGGGAAAACTGATTCAGCACTGGACTGAACAAGGGTATTTTGTCGGGAGCAGTCTTATCACACAGGAAGGATTTGTGCTTTCGGGATCAGACCGGAAAGTTGATCAGGGCTTCGTTGCTGATGCAGATTTTCGGGTCGTTAGTATTATTCGTATGGCTGTTTCATCCATCGATGAAGCTGTCGAGCTAGCCAGGGCATGCCCCGTATTGGATTATGGCGGAACGGTTGAGGTAAGAGAAGTTCAGCCCAGGCCCGTTTTGGCAACCACCTAATTGTATCGAGTAATTTTTGGATTTCGCCAACCGAATCAGGCTGTTTAACTAGTCTGGATTGGTTGGCGAAATTGTATAGCTGTATCCTCAATGTAGTTAGAAGTCAATGAGTAACGCTGTGTTGTCGACAATTATCAGTAAGCATTATTCAGTATAGAAAAGATGGGAACGAATAAAGCCATAAATAAAGAATTTGCTGATGATCAGATAGAATAGTACGCAACTAAGTTGAAGCAAAAATTGACTTCATATGTGAAGATTGTTAAAGTTCTGTTTATGAGCTATTTGATATTAGAATTAACAGAATTGTTAAAGCAGACTTAAAAATTTATTAAAAATTTTTAATAAGAGATGAGTAGTTAAGATAAAATAAGTATTTCTATCCGCAGAGTCTGCATACCCTGTATTCCTTCTATTGTTTAAACCTAGACAGTCGTTTCGGCGGCAAAAACTTTATGCAAAAACTTTTACGCCCGCAAGCCTGGCTTGTGAGGATGTTGAGGCTGTCCTCTACACAATGTTTCCTTTTTCTTTTCTGCTCTACGCTCACTTACGCTGCAACGGTTCCTACTTCGGGGAAATCAACAAAAAACAATTTAACTACCAAATTTGTCGACAGAACGATATCGGGTAGAGTAACCGACGAGAATAATGCGTCACTGCCTGGTGTTAGTATTGTCGTGAAGGGCAGTCAGCGGGGTACCGTTACCGATTCAGATGGCCGTTATAAGCTCGATGTACCCAATAGCGATGCTACGATCGTATTTTCGTTTGTTGGATACCTGCCTCAGGAAGTTCGCGTTGGAGCTCAGGCTACGATCAATATTTCGCTTAAAGCTGACAGTAAAGTACTGGACGAAATCGTCGTTATTGGTTATGGTACAACCAAAAAATCAGATTTAACGGGGGCTGTCGCTGGTGTCAAAGAAGCCCAGCTGGCTGAGCGTCCTGCGCCTTCGCTAAACCAGGCATTGTCGGGTCGAATGCCCGGTGTGCAGGTTAATACCAACTCGGGGCGGCCTGGCGGACGGACTACCATCCGGATTCGGGGTTTCAGTTCGATCAACTCGTCGAATAACCCCTTATATGTGGTAGACGGAGTTATGTTGCCACAGAGTACGGGCGATCAGTTCAGTAACCCAATTGATTACATTAACCCCAGCGACATTGTCTCGGTTGAAGTGTTGAAAGATGCTTCGTCTACTGCGATCTATGGAGCCAGAGGTGCTAACGGTGTTATTCTGGTGCAGACCCGGAAGGGGAAAGCCGGTGAAGGACGGGTTACGTATGATGGTCAGTTCAGCGTGAATACCATTGGTCCGAACAAACCTCAGGTACTGAATGCCAAAGAATATCTGGCAACGGAAGATCTGGCCTATGCCAACATGGCAAAATACGATCCCGTCGGCTGGGCGGCTGGTAAATGGACGTTCCTGGATCCGAAAGTTAGACGGACTGCCTTTAGTGCAGCACATCCAGGCGTTTTTGATGCTAACCTCAATCCGTTGTATGACACCGACTGGTTCAAAGAGTCTTCGCAGAACAAGCTTTCACAAAATCACCAGTTAGGGTTTAGTGGTGGTAACGAGCGTACACAATATGCCCTGTCGGTAGGCTATCGGGATGATGAAGGTCTGATCAAAACCTCCTATTTGAAACGGTATTCGGGACGGTTTACGATTGACGATCAGGTGAAAACATGGTTGAAAATCGGTGGTACACTGAGCTATAACAATCAGTCAGAGAATCTGGTCGATATCAATGATGCAGTTGCCCGGCAAATCGTTGAAGATTTTCCTTTTCTGCCTGTGAAGTACGCTGATGGTAAGTACGCTGAAAACCGGGATTATCCGTCTGCAGAAGGTACGATGAGTTCGGTTCACCGTCTTATGGATCGTAAATACATCCAGAATACACAGACAAGCATCGGAAGCTTATATACCAATATTACATTGGCTAAAGGGCTGGAAATGAAGACGGTTGTAGGAGCGAATATTCAGACGCAGGAAATTGATCAGTCGCAGACCCGCACATTGGATATTGGCGCGAATGGTACTGCACAGGCCAACAATAACCGTACTACGTTCTGGTCGTTGGAAAACTACCTGACCTATAACAAGCAAATCAACGAGAAGAACGCCATTACTGCCCTGGTGGGTATTTCATGGCAGGCAACAAATCGATTTGGCATGGGGGCCAGTGTTCGGAACTTTGCAACGGATTACTTTACCTTCAATAACTTAGGTGCCGGTAGTACGCAGCCCACTGTGACCTCGTTTGCTGACCGAAGTGCGTTTAACTCCTACTTCGGGCGTATCAACTACAACCTGATGGATAAGTATCTGGTGACTTTTACCGGTCGGGCAGATGGTTCATCTAAGTTTGGGGAAAACCACAAATTCGCGTTCTTCCCATCAGCGGCAGTTGCATGGCGTGTTTCGGAAGAGAGCTTCCTGAAGGGTAATCCGATAATTTCTAACCTGAAAGTACGCACCAGCTACGGCTTGACAGGTAACTCTGAAATCCCGCCTTACTCGTCTCTCTCGCTGCTCAGCTCGAACTATTCGACGATTTACAATGAGGCCAGAGTGGGCGGAACAGGCATCAACCGCCTGGCAAACCCGGATTTGCGCTGGGAAAAAACAGCTCAGACGGATGCTGGTCTTGAAATAGGCTTGTTTAAAGGTCGCCTTACCATTGAAGCCGATTATTATTACCGGCTTACAACCGATATGCTGCTGGATGCACCTGTGCCACGTACTAGCGGCTATGCAACGATCCGTCGGAATGTAGGTTCGATGGAGAACCGGGGCTTCGAGTTTGGTATCAACTCCGTTAATATTGACCGGGGTGGATTCACCTGGAACAGCACGTTCAATATTTCGTTCAACAAAAACAAAGTGCTCTCCCTGGCAACGCCATCCGATATTTTCGGGGTAGGTGGTCCCAACTTTATTAACCAGACCAACATCATTCGCATCGGTGAGCCGGTTGGTTCTTTCTGGGGACTTACCCGTTTGGGTACCTGGAGTGAAGCCGAACGGGAGGAAGCGGCTAAATTCACGAGCTATCGGAATGGCTTGACGATTCTGCCCGGTGATCTTAAATATCTGGATGTAAATGGTGATAAAGCCATTACCGACGCTGACCGGAGTATCATTGGCAATGGTAGCCCAAAATTCTGGGGAGCCTTTACCAATACCTGGAAATATCGGAATCTCGACCTTACTCTCGAACTTCAGTTCTCGGGCGGTAACGACGTAATGATGATGAATTTCCACCCCAGCGAAGACCGTGTTTCGATTGCGAACAGCTACAAAAGTGTCCTGAATGCCTGGACACCAACGAATCAGAACACGCCTATTGCTGAGATCCGGGAGACACGGGCAGGATACGTAACCAACGTTGATAGTCACTGGATTTATGATGGTTCGTTTCTGCGGGGTAAAAACCTGTTGTTAGGGTATACATTCCCGGCAGAATTAACCAACCGGATCAAGTTAAACCGGCTCAGAATCTATGCATCAGCTCAGAATTTCTTCCTGAAGGTATCTGACAAAATCATTGGTGATCCTGAAGTAACACCAACAAACCAAGGGGTGAATGACAACAACAGCGCCTTCTCACAAGGCGAGATCTGGCACAACTACCCAAAGCCAACTACGTATATGGTAGGCCTGCAGATTGGTTTATAACCCATTCAACCGTATTAAAAGAAATTCACAATGAAGCATATAGTAGCAAAACAAATAGGCAAAGTATTACTCGGCGGAGCAATACTACTTGGCCCTGTTGGTTGTAAAGATTTTCTGGTAGAGCAGGCTCCATCGAACCTGACACCAGATAATTTCTATACCATTCCTGACCATGCCGAAGCAGCCCTGGCCGCCGTGTATGACAACCTGCGGTTTTTTGGCGACGGTTCCGGTATTTTCTCATCGAACTGGCAAATGCTGGAAGCACCTACGGGTACGTCCACAACGGAAACAGCGCAGAACTCCGACTTGAATAACCTGTATGGGTTAGTCTATGATGGCAACACTCAGCACATTGTTAACTATTGGAATGGCTGGTATCGTGTCGTTGCGCAGGCCAATCAGGCCCTTGATAAAGTGCCGGGCATCACACCAATGGATGCTGCTCTGAAAACTAAAATCCTGGGCGAAGCACGATTCCTGCGGGCAACGGCTTATTTCAACATCGTTCGTCTTTGGGGTGATGCTCCACTGATTGTTAAACCACAATCGGCAACTTCCGATGATTTTTATCCGAAGCGGTCACCTCAGGAAGATATCTATAAATTGATTGTAGAGGATCTGACAGCAGCTGAAGGGGCTGGTTTAGCGTGGATGGATGTGAGTGGTCGTGCGAATCTAGCTGCGGTAAAAGCACAACTGGCTCGGGTATACCTGACCATGGCCGGTCAACCCCTGAACAAAGGAGCAGCGTACTACAAACTGGCGGCTGATAAGGCGTTCGAAATCATTACGTATGCGAATGCCAATCCGACGGCCATCAACCTGTTTACGAACTACGAGGATGTTCATAAGGAAAGCACCAAAAACCGCGTTGAGCATTTATTCATGCTTCAATACAACACGCTGGTAGCCGGTAATCCAATGGATAATATGTTTCCGAACTTTAAGCCAGTTACGTATAACGGTCCATCCGGTACGGGCAGCACAGTTCCTACCTTATCCTTTTATAAATCCTACGAAACGGGCGATTTGAGGGCTAAAGATCAGGGGTATTTCTATACCAGTTATTTTACCAATGGTAACGGTGCTCCGTTCGACCTGGGTGGCCCTTATATTTTCAAGCACTTCAACCGGACATCTGCCGGTACAGCAGGAGTCACTGGGTCGCGTCTCAATAACCTGAACGTACCGCAGATTCGGTATGCTGAAGTGTTGCTGATGTATGCCGAAGCGCAAAATGAATTGGGCGCACCAACCCAAGTGGCTTACGATGCTTTCAAACGCATTCGGGATCGTGCCGGATTGACAACGCCTGCACTGGGTACCTATACGCAGGCTACCTTCCGGGAAGCGGTTTGGCGTGAACGCTGGCATGAACTGTGCTACGAGCAGATTACCTGGTTCGATATGGTTCGTCTGCGGAAAGTCTACAACGAAACCACCAACGGATTCGACGCTTTCGTAGGTCACGTGAACCAGAGTTCGAAACAGGCGTTGCAGGAAAAACACCTCCTGTTCCCAATTGGCAAGCAGGAGTTGCTGAACAACCCTAACCTCCGGCCACAGAATCCAGGCTACCCAGGAGCATAGGAAAGTACACAATCGAAATTCCAATCAGATCTGGCAGGAAAACAGGGATTTAATACCTGCCCGATCTGAATTCTTAAACAACCCGAATAATGAAACCATAAATTCGGGTTATCCAACTAAACAACAGCAGGGCAGACTCTAAATTCCCAACAGTTGTTAGTAGTACAGAGCTCTCTCAGTATTGGGGGAGCTTTTGTATTTTTGGCACCACTCAAACTATCGCACTTCACGTCTGTAATCATTATATTTATTCATTTTGTGCCCAAAATCTTATACATTATCTTTGTTCAATACAGGAAATCTGTGCCTCTCTCATGACTAACCCTGTCCGGTCGTCGACAACGCTTAATTCATCTTTTCTGAGAAGGTATTCGTCTTTACTTGTAAGACTTTGTGTCATTGCTCTCCTGGGGCAATTAACGGGAGCCTGCACCTCAACCACCAAAGACAAGACCTATCGAATTGGTTTTTCGCAACGAACCGGAGCCGACACCTGGCGTAAAACCATGCTGGAGAGCATGAATCAGGAATTAGCGTTTGATCCCCAGATTGATTTTATCGTTAAGGACGCTGGTGGACAAAGTGCCCGGCAAGTCGAGCAGATTCAGGAACTGATCAATCAACGGGTCGACTTGCTCATCGTGTCGCCGAACGCGGCCTTACCCATTACGCCGATCGTCGAAAAAGCGTATCAGCAGGGAATTCCCGTCATCGTGCTTGACCGCCGAACCGCTTCCGACCAGTACACCGCTTATGTAGGAGCCGATAATGTAGAGGTGGGCCGAACAGCCGGAATACATGCCAATTCGCTGTTGAAAGGGGTAGGCAATGTAGTCGAAATTGGCGAATCGCCGGGTTCGTCGGCCGATATTGACCGGCATCGCGGCTTTATGGAAGCAATCAGTAATCATTCGGGCATTCGATTGGTTGCCAAGCTGGAAGGTGATTGGGATAAACAGTCGTTCGCCGAAAAATTAACCCATTTACTTAAGTCACAGCCGTCGATACAGCTCATTTTTGCGCAGAATGACCGGACGGCGTTAAAGGCCCATCGGGTCTGCCAGCAACTGGGGCTGGGGCAGCGCGTTAACGTCATTGGTGTTGATGGGTTACCCGGTAAAAATGAAGGAATTGACCTCGTGGACCGGGGTATTTTGAGTGCTACTGTCCTTTACCCGACTGGCGGAAAAGAGGCCATCCGAACGGCTATGGCTATTCTACAAAAACAACCCTTTAAACGCGAAAACCGATTGCCGATTACGCTGATCGATTCGTCGAACGTCAGGATTATGAAACTCCAGAACGAGAAGGTGATCGAACAGCAACATGATATTGAAAAGCAAAGCCAGCGTATCGATGAACTGACCCAGACCTACTCATCTCAGAAGAATACCCTTTATTTCACGCTGGCCAGCCTGATGGTCGTTATTGTATTGGGTAGCTGGGCACTCTACTTATTCCGGTCCAAACAGACAGCCTACCAAACGCTTGAAAAACAGAATCAGGAGATCCTTGACCAGAAAGACAAAATTGAATCGGTATCGCAGCAGGCTCGGCTGGCCACCGAAGAAAAACTCCGGTTCTACTCCTACATCTCCCACGAATTTAATACGCCACTCAGCCTCATTCTGACGCCAACAGAGGACTTGTTGGGCAAGAAAAACGTTAGCACCCACGACCTGAAAAGTAATTTATCGCTGGTTCGGAAAAATGCATATCGGCTTTTGCGGCTGGTTGATCAAATGCTCGATCTGCGCAAAACCGACGCGGGCAAACAGCGCCTGCATGCGTCAGAGCAGAATATTATTGCCTTCATTCAGGACATTGTTCAGGATTTTAAACAAAAGGCTGAAAAACAGCGGATCGACCTTCAGTTCATACCGTCAAAATCCAGTCTGCCGGTTTGGTTTGATGGTGAAAAACTGGATAAAGTGATTGTGAATTTACTATCGAATGCCTTCAAATACACGCCTAGAGGTGGCTTGATTCACCTGCGTCTGGATGTAGTTGACAATCAGGTACGCATTCAGGTGGAGGACAACGGCGAAGGAATGACGCCCGATGAGCAGGCCCATGCCTTTGATCTGTTTTTCAGCGGAACCCGACCGTTCAATCTGTCGAAGGGGCTTGGCCTGGCTTTATCGATGGAATTTATTCAACTGCATCAGGGCGACATCGGCGTGCAGTCTGAGCCGGGTAAAGGAACCATATTTACAATTCTTCTGCCACTGGGTAATCAACATCTGGCTCCGGAAGAAATGGATGGCCCGGTAAGTCGTGGTGTGGAAGTGTCTGGTTCATCGGCCCGGCAGCGAACGCTGGCCGACATGGAAGACAGTGAAGAAGTTTCGGAACCGATAACCCTTTCGGGTAAACAGGGAGGTACACTGCTGGTTGTTGAGGATAACGATGATCTGCGTACTTTTCTGGCCACCCGCCTGGATAGCGAATTCGATATTATTGCCGAGAGTTCAGGTGAAAAAGGGTGGGAGCGTACGCTCGAAACAATTCCAGACCTGATCATCAGCGATATTATGCTTCCCGGAATGGATGGTTTACAACTTACCCAGCGGGTTAAAGCAGACCTTCGAACATCACATATCCCCGTTATTCTGCTGACGGCAAAAGGACAAATGGAACAACGGATAGAAGGTACTCGGGCCGGAGCCGATGCGTATATCACGAAACCATTCAATACCACCTATTTGCTCGAAACACTTCGCACAATACTCGCCAACCGCGAAAAATGGCAACGGCGTTATGCCTCTGATTTCCTCTCTAATTCAGGCTCCGGGAACCGTCAGGACAAGAAGTTTCTGAATGAGCTAACGGCCTTAATTGAACAGAATCTGACAGATCCGGCTTTTGGCGTTGAAAAATTAAGCCGTGATATGGGCCTTTCCCGCGTGCAGTTGTACCGGAAAGTGCAGGCATTACTCGATATGAACGTCATTGATTACCTGGCTGAAATCCGCCTGCGAAAAGCCAGGTACCTGCTAAAAGAAACGACTAAACCAATGGCCGAAATTGCCTACGAAACAGGATTCAGCTCGCCCGCCTATTTTACGACCTTCTTTAAGCAGCATACACAAAAGACGCCCTCTGAGTACAGAAAGACATCAGTAAATGCCTGATTAAACGTAAAACGCCGGATATGAAACCCGGCGTTTTACGTTTTTACTAAAGCGTCCTTCTCCTGTTCTTATTGGAATAAAAGCACCCGATCAATTACGTGCACCACTCCGTTTGATGCCACCTGATCGGCCTGGGTAATATTGGCGGCCGTTGAGCCGTTACCCTTGCCTAACACCGTTACCTTGCCACCGCTGACGTTCACACGCACACTACTACCCTGAGCCGTTACGATGTCGGCCCCATTCTGGAATGTTTGCGAAAAAGCGCGATAATTCAGCACATGATAGAGCAAAAGATCCGCTAGCTTCTTCTGATCGGCTGCCTTAATCGCAGCCTCGTCGGCATAACCAGCTGCTTTAAACGCATCGTTGGTTGGAGCGAAGAGGGTATACCCATTCTGCGTACTCTTATTCAATGCATCCTGTACGCTCGCACCCGCCCGATCGATAGCAGCCGACAGGAATGACAGATTCGCGTTATTCTTAGCCAGCGCAACGAGATTGACTGATGCCGGTTTCAACACCTGGTTAATTATATGGACAACACTACCCGTTGTTGGGTTATCACCCTGAATAATTTTAGCCTGGTTAACACTAATATCGCTGGCACTGGTTTTATAGACAGAAATCTGATTATCAGCCAATGCAGTCTGATAGGACGTATTGACTGCCGTTGGAATGGCAGACTGATCAATCCGGGAATTGACAACGTGATAACGCAAAATTCGTTGTAGATCGGCCGCTGGTGCAGCTGTAACAGCCGCTTCATTTGCATAGCCGGCTGCCTTAAAGGCATCGTCTGATGGGGCGAAAATAGTGATATTTTCTTTGTTTAATTCGGCAGCAATACCCGCACGAGCAATGGCTGCTTCCAGAAAGTTCAGCTTATCGTTCTGAGCGATAAACGTTACTGAAGAGACAACACTAACGCCCGGTGTAGCGGTTGTACTGGTGCCCGGCGTTGTTGTTGTTCCCGTGCCCGGTGTTGTGGTTGTGCCTGTACCTGGCGTCGTTACTGTTCCCGAACCGGGTGGCGTTGTGCTGGTGCCCGGATCAGGGGTTTCAGTTGAGCAACTAAAAAAGAACGGACTTGCTGCTAAGAGTAGCAGGAGCGTACTCTGTCGAAAGTACGCGCAAATTGACTGGTTCATGCGTTGAGTAAGTTATAATGAACAGATAAAATAAATTCGTCTCTTACCTATCCCGTCTTGCCGGGATACGCACAAGACTTCATATAAAAAAACTCTCTTTTGGGTGCGATGTTGTATGAACGGTAGTTCACGTTTGCTGGAACGAAGCAACATGTAACTACTTAACTACTTGATTTTGTTTAATTTATCTTGGAATTATCTTATTTTTTGTGGTGCGTATTTACTGATCTAGCGGTATGTAGCTTTTGTAGTAATCAGTACGGTTGAGATTCGTTTCCTAATAGTTTGAAATCAGATTCGAGTTGTTGCCCCGACTGCATTTGCCAGAGGGTATATACTGTAGAACTGGAATTGCCTGTTGAGGCTAAATTGTAGCGATGAAGGCTGAATCAAATCCGAAAATAAGCGTTACAAATTTGAAAGTAGATTCAGGAGAAATTTGCCTAATTAATTGATAGTCAGATATATAAATAATTTCACGATTTCGAAATTATTTGATCGAATTCCGAAAGTCTACCCCATACCCATCCGCTAAGTTTGACTCATGAACTGCCAGTAAACCCAGTTCATTCCAGTCAGACATGAGTCAAAAACAACGTATCTTCTTCTGGTCAATCACAGCGGCACTGGGAGGTTTTTTATTCGGATTCGACACGGCAGTCATATCCGGTGTCGAGCAGTCGCTCCAATCCTTGTGGGGACTTAGCGTGTGGGAGCACGGTCTTACGGTTTCTATAGCCCTTATTGGAACCGTGCTTGGCTCGATGTTAGGAGGAATTCCCACGCAGCAGGTAGGCCGTAAGAAAACCCTGTTCTGGATCGCTGTCTTATACCTGGCCGCATCTGTCGGTACGGCCTTAGCCGTCGACTGGTCCGTTTTTCTGATCTTCCGGTTTCTGGGCGGGCTTGGTGTAGGAGCCTCGTCGGTGGCGGCACCAATGTATATCACCGAAATTTCACCCGCTAAATCGCGTGGTCGGCTAGTTGCGTTGTTTCAGTTTAATGTCGTACTGGGTATCCTGATTGCTTACCTATCTAATTTTCTTTTGCAGGGAATCGCTGGTGATTCGTGGCGCTGGATGTTGGGTGTTCAGGCTATTCCTTCGCTGATTTTTCTGATTGCCGTGCTCAATATCCCCGAAAGTCCACGCTGGTTGCTGCTGCAACGAGGTAATGTAGCCGAAGCCCGCGAGGTGCTGAACATGATCGATCCTGCCACAGCCGAGAGTACCTTATGGGCCTTGCAGCAGCACGCTGTCGATCATCCAAAAACGGCTCGGCTGTTCACAAAACAATATAGCACACCGGTCATGCTGGCCGTACTGTTTGCTGTCTTCAACCAGGTATCGGGCATCAATGCCATTATTTATTACGCCCCCCGGATCTTCGAAATGACGGGCCTGGGAAAAAGCTCAGCCTTACTGTCGTCGGCAGGCATCGGTTTAGTGAACCTGGTCTTTACGATGATTTCAATGAACCTCATCGACCGTTTTGGGCGCCGAACGCTGATGAAAATAGGGTCGGTAGGCCTGATTCTATCACTTGCACTCGTAGCACGTGCCTTTTATGTGCACGATTTCAGCGGAATGACAGTACCGCTGCTGCTATTTGGCTACATCGCCTTCTTTGGTTTTTCGCAGGGAGCGGTTATCTGGGTATTTATTTCCGAGATTTTTCCGAACGAAGTACGCGCCAGTGGTCAGGCGCTGGGCAGCTTTACGCACTGGCTGATGGCCGCCATCATCACCTTCTCATTTCCGTATCTGTCTGAGCGTTTCGGTGGAGGAAATACCTTCCTCTTTTTCACCATCATGATGGTGCTGCAACTGCTGTTTGTGCTACGGCTCATGCCTGAAACCAAAGGCACCAGTCTGGAGCAAATCGAAAAAACATTCGTCGTTCATTAATCCTGTCTAAACATGACACCAACCATCACCTGTTTTGGCGAAATTCTCTGGGACGTTCTACCGACGAGTAAGCAACCCGGCGGAGCGCCCATGAATGTAGCCGCTGATCTACGCAATTTCGGATTGATTGCCCAACTCATCAGCCGTGTCGGCAGCGACGAACTGGGTCGCGAACTACTTGACTTTCTGGCGGAGAAGGCTATTCCACTCGATCTGGTTCAGGTAGGGCAAACACACCTGACGGGTGTTGCCAAAGCCAACATTTCTGATTGCAATGAGGTAACCTATAAAATTGTACAGCCTGTTGCCTGGGACTACATTCAGTTGGTGCCTGGACTCCTCAAAACGGTTCAGCAGAGCGACCTGTTCGTATACGGGAGCCTGGCTGCCCGTAGTCCACAAACCCACGAAACCCTGCTGGCGCTGCTGGCAGTGGCACCCCGAAAAGTATTCGATGTAAATCTGAGGGCTCCGCATTATGATCGGGCTTCGGTAGAAGAACTGCTTCATCTGGCACACATTGCCAAGCTGAACGAGCATGAACTGATTGAACTTTCGGGCTGGTATGGTGAGGAAAACGATCTGCACGGAGCCATGCATCAACTTCGTGATCGGTATCAACTCGAAACACTGTGTGTAACCCTGGGTGAGAACGGAGCCGTGTTACTGAACGAAACAGGTCTGTATAGTCAGACCGGTTTTTCGGTCGATGTAGCCGACACCATCGGGAGTGGCGATGCGTTTCTGGCTGCTTTCCTCTACAAAACCCTACAGGGCGAATCACCCAAGAAAACACTGGAGTTTGCCTGTGCAACGGGTGCTTATGTGGCTACGCAACAGGGGGCTACGCCCGTTTTTTCGGAAGAAACTATTGTCACCGCCATACTGTGTTCTGCTGAAGCCTAGGCGCTATGATGATTGTCAGGAGGGTCAGTGCTTTGATAAACAATGCTTTATTCTCCTGCCTGTCTTCCGCTCTACTGTAATTACCCTTCCATTTTCCAATCCTTTTAATTCCTTGATCATGAACAAGAAAAACTACCTGTTTACACTGGTGGCTATGCTGATGACCGTGCAGTTTGCACTGGCGCAGCGCACGATTACGGGGAGTGTGTTTGATGCTAAAACGAGAGAGCCCCTGATCGGAGCCAACATCGTTATTCCCGGAACATCAACCGGCACTGTCGCAGATACGAAAGGGACATTTTCTATTTCAGTACCCAGCAGTGCCAGTTCGGTACAGGTTTCGTTCATTGGCTATGATGCGCAGGAAGTGTCCGTTAAAGGCGTGAGCGTTATCAACGTTGCCCTGGTTGCGGGTGGGCAATTAGCCGAAGTGGTCGTTTTGGGTTATACCACGGCCCGCAAAGAGGACTTGACCGGCGCGGTGGCTGTCGTTGAGGTTGCAGCGACCAAAAACACCAGCTCGGGGAATCCCATGCAGGCGCTTCAGGGTCGGGTGCCGGGTTTGTATATCGAAAAATCAGGAACGCCCTCTGGTGAGGCCAGCCGTATCCTGATTCGGGGTGCCAACACGCTGGGCAACAACGATCCGCTTTATATTATCGACGGTGTACCAACCAAGCGATCGCAGGTTTTTCAGAGCCTGAACCCAACGGCCATCCAGTCCATCCAGGTGCTGAAAGATGCATCGTCGGCCTCTATTTATGGAGCACGGGCTTCAAATGGAGTGATTATCGTGACGACAAAAAACGGCTTCAATACCGATGGCAAGCTGAATGTTCAGTTCAATAGCAGCATCTCGGCCCAGTCCGAAAAGCCGGAGCGTTTCAAGATGCTGAACGCTGTTGACCGGGGGCGGGCTTTATGGCAGGCATCCGTCAATGATGGTGTTGACCCGGCATCGGGGTACGGTGATATTTATTCATTCGACTGGAACAAGGATTTTAAAAATCCAATGCTGAACAGCGTTTCGGTGAAACCGTTTGTGGGTGGTGACCAGAATGTGCCGGTTGGCGATACCGACTGGCAGAAAGAAATGTATAAGACCGGCTATGTTACCAATAACGACCTGACTATTTCGGGCGGTACAAAAAGCTCGTCGATACTGGTTAATCTGAGTTACCTCAATAATTCCGGTATGCTGCGTTACACGGGATACAACCGGTTGACAGGCCGGATCAATGGCATGACCAGCAAATTTGACGGACGGTTCAAATTTGGCATCAACCTGCAAATGACCACATCCCGCGAGACGCCGGTCGCTACCGACCTGGGTGGTGCACCAACGCCGGGACTGGCCGTTACGCTGGCTCCAACTATTCCGGTGTATACCAAAACGGGCGATTTCGCCGGGCCAATCGGGTCGGGTTATTCGGACCGGAACAACCCGTTGTTTATGCAGTACATCAACCGTTGGGATAAAATCAACCGGACCTTTCTGTTTGGGAACGTCTTCACGGAAATCGAGCCAATTCGGGGCCTGATTTTCCGGTCGTCATTGGGAATGGACAACGCCGGATATTCCAACAAAAACATTGAACAGTCGTTCCAGAACGGCTTTATTGCCCGCTCCCTGAATAGTCTGACGCTTAATACGAACAAGTTCTTAAGCCTGACCTGGACCAATACACTGCGCTACAATTTTGGGATTGGCGATCACAATTTCAAACTGCTTGCCGGTATTGAAGCCATACGGGATAATCTGGATGACGTAACATCGTATCGGGAGAATTTTGCGGTACAGACCGAAGATTTCTTCGTGCTGAGTGCCGCTTCTGGCAACGCCAGTAGCAATGGCACATCGACTGGAAGTCGCTTGTTGTCGCAGTTTGCCCGGATCGACTACGGATTTTCGGACCGGTATCTGGCCGCGCTAACGCTGCGCCGGGATGGGTCCTCGCGCTTTGGCGAACAGAATCGATACGGCTTTTTCCCGGCGGCCTCGGTTGGCTGGCGCATCGACAAGGAAGCTTTTATGAGCAATGTGAAACTGATCAGTAGCCTGAAATTGAGGGCTGGCGTTGGTCGTATCGGGAATCAGGATATTGGCGACCTGGCCCGGTTCGGGTTGTTTGAGCCGCGTTATGGAACCCTGGCATCGCAGGTGCCCAATGGCCATAATTCATTCTTCGATCAGTACTGGAACGTCGGTACAGCCTATGACCTGAACGGCTCTAATACCGGAACACTGCCTTCCGGATTCGTGCAAACCCAGGGCGAGAATACAGCCCTTAAATGGGAGACAACCGATGAACTGAACGTAGGACTGGATTTCTCTTTCCTGAACGGCAGTCTGGCGGGTTCATTTGATTACTTCACGCGGGAAACCAAAGACATTTTGATTAAGCCACCCGTAGCGTCGGCAGTGGGTGAGGGCCAGTTGAAATTCGTGAACGGGGCCACCAAAACCAACAAAGGGTTTGAACTCTCGCTGGCATATTTCGGTAAACCCATCGGTGATTTTACGTACAGCATCTCGACCAATTTTGCCCGCTTCCGGGATAAAATAACGGTACTACCCGAAGAAGTGCGGTCTGCTTTTGCTGGCAATGCAATCACGACGATCATCGGTCATTCGCAACTCGATTTGTTCGGTTACCGGACCGACGGAATTTTCCAGAATCAGGAAGAAGTCACCAAACACGCCCAGCAGGTTGGGGCGGCTCCGGGCCGAATCCGGTATCGCGATCTCAATGGTGACGGTAAAATTGATGCGCTCGATCAGGAATTTTTCGGAACGACACTGCCCACTCTTGAATACGGTACCCGTATTGAGTTAGGCTACAAAAACTTCGATTTCTCCATCTTTGGTTCGGGCATTGCGGGCCGGACAGGTTTCGATCCTTACACGTTTTACAATAATTTCATTCGCGGACGTGAAAATGTCGGGCCGGGTGTTTTCAGTGCCTGGACTCCCCAGAACACCGCTTCGCGGATTCCGGCCCTGACCCTGTCGGATGGCAATAATGAAACCCGTACGTCGGACTATTTCAACGTAAACACGTCTTATTTCAAAATCCGGAACGTACAACTGGGCTACACATTCCACAAGGATGTGATTGGTAAACTAGGCTTAACGAGCCTTCGTCTTTATGGCATGGTAGAGAATGTGTTCTGGATAAAGAGTAAAAGCTTCCTGGGGCCAGATCCCGAGCGGATTGACGTCAATACGATTCCGGTACCTCGCACATTCACATTCGGTTTAAATGTTTCTTTCTAACCCTGAGCTCTTCAAGATCATGAAAAATAAAATTCTTCTATCGTCAATCCTGATTACGGCAGGGAGCTTGTTTACTTCGTGTACTGATTTCCTGGAATACCAGCCTCAGGGAACCCTATCGTCCGATAACGTAAAGAGTGCCGAAAATGCTGATGCCCTCGTAACGGCAGCTTATGCCTCGATTGGAAATGGAGAAATGATCGGTCCTATTGCCAGTATGTGGGCCTATGGTAGCGTCCGGTCAGACGATGCCTACAAAGGGGGCGGTGGCGTGTCCGATGTTCAGGATGTTAACTTTTATGAACAGTATAACCTGACACAGCCGCAACAGGGCGATGGATTCATGCATCCCTACACCTGGGAGAACTATTACAAAGCCATTTCACGGGCCAACGTAGCCATCCGTTCGATCAGTAACCTGAGCGAAACCAGTTTTCCGCTGAAGAAAACCCGGCTGGGCGAATTGCGCTTTCTGCGGGGACACGCTCATTTCATGTTGAAAATGTTGTTCAAGTATGTCCCATACGTTGACGAAACGCTATCGAATGATCAGATTCTGGCCATCTCGAACCGGGCTATGACCAATGATCAGCTGTGGGATAAAATAGGAACGGATTTTCAGTTCGCGGTCGATAATTTACCCAATACGCAGACCCAGGTGGGCCGGGCCAGCAAGCTATCTGCGGCTGCATATCTAGCCAAACTGCGATTGTATCAGGCTTATGAGCAGGATGACAACAACAAGGTTGTTTCGATCAATAAAACCAAATTACAGGAGGTCGTTAAACTGACTGAGCTGGTGATCAGTTCGGGTAAGTATAACCTGCAACCCGATTTCGCCGAAAACTTCCTGCCCGAATACGACAATGGTGTGGAGTCTGTCTTTGCCGTACAGTATTCGATCAATGATGGAACGACGGTAGGGCGGCTCAACTTCGAAACGGGGCTCAACTACCCACACGGTGCTCCGCAGTATGGCTGCTGTGGCTTCCACCAGCCAAGTCAGAACCTGGCCAACGCTTTCGGAACAGACGCGAATGGACTGCCGAAATTCGATACGTTCAATGACGGGATCATTGACTTCAAAACGGCGACGGTCGATCCGCGCGTCGATCACACGATTGGCATCGACGGGCATCCATACAAATACAATGCGGCTCTGCCATTCAGCAATAGCTGGGTGCGTGATCCGGGCGTGTATGGGTTCTTCCAGAGCATGAAGGAACAGCAACTGGCAACCAGTTCGTCGTATAAGAAACAAGGCCCATTCATGGGTACATCGAAGAATATAGACATCATTCGCTATGCCGATGTACTATTGTGGCAGGCAGAAGCGTATATCGAACTGGGGCAGCAGGCATCGGCGCTACCGCTTATCAATAAAATTCGGGCCAGAGCAGCTACCAGTACCGGTCGCACAAAAAAAGCAGATGGAACCGACCCCTCGAAGTATCTGATCAAACCTTACGATGCCACAAACTGGACGCAGGCTTATGCGCGTAAAGCATTGCAATGGGAACGGCGACTGGAGTTTGCGGCCGAAAGCCCTCGCTTCTTCGACCTCGTACGCTGGGGAATTGCCGCCGAAACGCTGAACGCCTATCTCGACAAAGAGAAAACGAGAAGAGGTTTCCTGAGTGGGGCGAAGTTTACGGCTGGTCGGGACGAATATTTGCCGATACCACAGCGGGAGATCAATTTTACGAAAGGACTTTACAAACAAAACACAGGGTTTTAATAGTGAGCCTTTCGCTTCGAGCCTTTTAAACTGTTCATTTTAACCGCAAAGCACGCTAAGATAACTACGCAGAGAGCGCTAAGTCTTTAAATCAATTTCTCTGAGTTCTTTGCGTAGTTATCTTAGCGTGCTTTGCGGTTAAATTGGCTCACAGTAGAGCTTTAAAAATAAGTTTAGTTTAGTATGGGGAGCGTCAAAAGTTTGTATATCTCCCCACTTTATCTTTTCTCTACTGGAATTAACAAACCCGTATATCTTATGCGAAAACTACTAATAGCCGTTGCCGTTCTGGCCTCTATGGTACACTGCTCCTACGGCCAGGCGGATACGAAATCGGAACACTACCGGCCTCAATACCATTTTTCGCCCAAAGCCCACTGGATGAATGACCCAAATGGTATGGTTTATTTCAAAGGAACCTATCATCTGTTTTTTCAATATTACCCCGATGGTACTGTCTGGGGCCCGATGCACTGGGGACATACAACCAGTAAGGATATGGTGCATTGGCAGGAACAACCCATTGCGCTTTTTCCGGATAGTCTGGGCTATATTTTTTCGGGAAGCGCGGTTGTGGATGTCAACAACACCAGCGGTTTTGGCAAGAATGGTCAGACGCCATTGGTCGCTATTTTTACGCATCATAATCCCAAATTAGAGAAACAGAAGCCGGACCAGGTCGAATCGCAGAGCCTGGCATACAGCCTCGACGAAGGTAAAACATGGACCAAGTATGCTGGAAACCCTGTGTTGCCCAACCCTGGAATTACAGATTTCCGGGACCCGAAAGTGCGCTGGTATGAGGCTCAGAAAAAATGGATCTTGACCCTGGCAACCAAAGACCGCATTACGTTCTTTTCGTCGCCTGATCTTAAGTCCTGGAAAAAGGAAAGTGATTTCGGTAGCGATGCGGGCGCACACGGCGGTGTTTGGGAGTGCCCGGATCTGGTGCCGCTGAACCATAACGGAAAGACCGTCTGGGTGTTGATCGTGAACATCAATCCCGGTGGTCCAAATGGTGGCTCGGCTGGTCAGTATTTTGTAGGTGATTTTGATGGCTCAACGTTCAAACCCTATTCCAAAGAAACCAAATGGATGGATTTTGGGGCCGACAACTATGCTGGTGTAACGTTCGCCAACACAGGGGAGCGGACTATCCTGATGGGATGGATGAGTAACTGGCAGTATGCCGACAAGGTGCCCACCATCAACTGGCGTAGTGCGACTACCGTGCCACGGGAGCTTGGGCTGAAGGAAGTCAATAAAGAACTCTTCCTTACCTCAAAACCGGTAAAAGAACTGGACGTGCTGAATGATCAGGGCTTTGCGTTGAAAAACCTGACGGTGAACGATCAGTATGATTTAACGACAAAGGCTAAAAACGATACGGGCCTATTCAGGCTTGACCTGGCTACGCAGGCCACGAATGACTTTTCTATTGTGCTGGCTAACGAACAGGGCAACGAATTGGTAATTGGCTACGATAAAGGGACTAACAATTACTACATTGACCGGACGCATTCGGGTAAAACAGACTTTGAGAAAGGGTTTGGGAAACGGCATACTGCGCCCCGTTTGTCGACGGCTAACAAAATCTCGCTTACTCTCCTTGCCGATGCCGCGTCAGTAGAATTGTTTGCCGATGATGGCCTTACCGTTATGACGGACATATTTTTCCCGGAAAAGAATATGACCAAACTCCTTATCAAGTCAGCGAAAGGCATTTCAATCAGTAATTTAACCTATTCGAAACTGAATTCGGCGATACCGTCGGGCCTCTAAGCGAAAGGATAGTCAATCGAATTACGGATTGGTTCGTGAATTCGTCAGTAATGTTCTCAAAACCGACATGGGGAGGACGGTTCGCCGTGGCGACGGTTTGCTAAAACTCATCCAGACTATACACTCGGTTTTAAGAATCGCAACAGCGAACCGTCATCAGAGGTCAGGTTGAAGAACCTGACCTCACGTTATTACCCACTAAACGGTGTCAAAGGGGGGGCATCCACATTACTTAAATGGTCTCCCAGAACGTGCACATTGCTTGGCGGAGCGAAAAAGCAACGCCATAAATCGCGATCTGCTTTCTGTATAACTTGTAGGCAGCCGCAAAATGAGGAATTGACCGCAGATTAGCCGAAGCCAGTGGCGACGTGTCTAAAAATGCCAATTCATCCGTGTCCCTGATTTTCAGCCAGTCATCTTCCAATAGGAACGGTTCATCGACTGTGTAGGGTGTTCCTTTGTCATCAGATTTGGCCCGTAAATAATGCCCGTAAGCAGCAATCAGAAATGCGATACAGTAAGTCGGCTTATTCTGCGCGGCCAGGTCGCTCAGTGTAGGCAACAGGAACGTAGGCAATTTAGAGGCCCCATCAAAACACAATCGCGCTAACTGATCGCTTACCGCAGCGTTCGACAGTCGACTCACTAATTTGTTTTTATAGTCGGTCAGATCAACGGGGTCCGGGGGCGTAACCAGTGGCGTGACTATATGATTGATGAAGACGCTGATGTAGTTACTGAATACGTTGTCGTTCATCGCTTCATGAACCGTTCGATAGCCTGACAGAAAGGCCGGATAGGCCAGCATGCTGTGTGAAGCGTTCAGGAAACGCAACTTCAATGCTTCGTAGGGGGCAACATCATCGACAAACGTAACGCCTGCCAGTTCCCAGTCTGGCCGACCTGCGCAGAAATTATCTTCGATCACCCACTCCGTAAAATCTTCGCAGTATACCGGCATGGCATCATTGATGCCACTCTCGGCATTGAGCCGAAGCCGGTCGAGATCGTCTACCGTAGGCGTTATACGATCGACCATCGAATTCGGGAAGGTTACCTGATCGTCGATCCAGTTTGCCAGTTCAGGATTTCTGGCATAGGCGAACGAAAGAAATGCTTTCTTCGCTACATTTCCGTTGTGTTGCAGGTTGTCGCACGATAAAATCGTGAATGGGCTGGAGCCGCGTTCCCGTCTGCGGGCTAACGCTTCGGTTACATAGCCAAAAGCGGTTTCGGGTTGGCCAGGGTTCGCTAAATCATGGCGAATGGCTGGTGTATCGAGCCTGAAATTACCATTCTCGTCCATATTATAGCCACCTTCGGTTATCGTAAGCGATACAATTCTGATGGCGGGGTCGGCTAAATACTCAATCGCCTTTTCCGGATCGTCGCTGGCAGCTACGTAATCCATAATGGCCCCAACCACCGATACGTTCGATGATCCATTGGGCAAATATTCGGTGAGTGTATAGAGGCTATCCTGATTGGCGAATTTCGTTGCCATCGACTTACCCGAAGCTGTTATACCAATACCACGAATCCCCCAGTTTGTCTGTTTGGTTAGGTTCAGGTAGTTATTGGTATAGTAGGCCTGATGTGCCCGGTGAAAATTCCCGACACCAATATGGGCAATACCAGCGGTTAATTCGGTCGGGTTATATTTTGGCACATGGATAGCAGATGAATCTTTAGCCAGTGTGTTCTGAATGAGGGTCAACATAGTCAATGCGTTTATAGCGTTATTGATTGACGTGACAACCGGGCATCCCGGTGTTTTTTGTCATCTAGACCTTGTTTATACTGAGAAGCTGAGAAATGGAATTACTCTGGGATCGCCATTCATCACCACGTTGGCGCAGTCGCTGTGCAATCCCGATAATCTGGTCGCCCAGCTTTCCCTGTTCTTCAATGCCTGCTTCATTGTATCGGCTTTGCCGGGTAGGCTCCCAATAAAAAAGCTCGGTTTTAGCATCGTAGATGCCGATAGGCGTGCGTCCTTTCTGAGTTGACAACTGCCGTAAAACAGCTTCAGCTTCGGTATAAGTGGCACTGTAAATATGGTGATACTGCTTTCTGAGCAGGTATATAACTGAAAAACGATTCATGACAATGGGGTTAATTCAAGATGGAGACCACCACATAGCAGACATACGAATGACAGGTAGATTCATGATCACGTTGTCAATGAGTCGCTTGTCTGGTGTTCTTTGTCTCGTTGTTAGTGTGATAGCAAAGGCCATCCTCTGGCAGAGAATGTTCCCTAAGCTGCTCTGACAATGGCCATTACTATAGCCAGGTCAGGCGGAGTCATGCGCAGCTGTTAACCTGGTTGATTTTGTGAGCTGGGTCATTAACCCGTTGCACAAAACAGGAATTAAGCATTTCCCCGATGGTATTGGCCTTCTGGGCCAGAACAGGGTTGAGTGCGCAGAAAAGTCTGAGAAGTATCCGGACAGCTTGCCCGGTATAGAAGCAAAAAGCGTTTATCGGGTTCCGGATAGCAAGTTGCCGCCGAACGGTGTCATGATGCGGGTTAGTCCCTCAAAAACGACTGCGTTCTGATGAATAAAGCCAAGTATGAATA
This sequence comes from Spirosoma endbachense, assembly GCF_010233585.1. Taxonomy (NCBI): domain Bacteria; kingdom Pseudomonadati; phylum Bacteroidota; class Cytophagia; order Cytophagales; family Cytophagaceae; genus Spirosoma; species Spirosoma endbachense. The sequence goes on along the minus strand of NZ_CP045997.1, from coordinate 2,011,285 downwards.
AACGTGAAAAAGTACAAATCGATATCCATATAGCCTTCGCTTTATTTTCTTGCTTTAGTGTGTATGACGAATTCATAATTTAGATAATTTCTTAATAATCAATAGTGGAGAAAAAGGACGTTGCACCTTCTTCGCTCACATACTTAACTAGTTGCAGTATAAGAATAGTTTGCTATTCTTGGTAAAGTACAATAAGTGCTTTTGATTTTTCATTGAAAAGGCAAAATGTACAACCGAATCTTTATCAAGTAATATGGTTAAAGCAGGTGAAAATTGGTGGATTCGATCAATTTTCGTCAACTAATAGGCGGGAACGTATACTATTGATCCCATTTTCAGTGTACTCAAATCATGAACTATCGTGACTCGCGGGCGAAATTAAATTAGCTAAAAGCCTGATTTTTAAACGAAGACTACTTATAATAAATTGACAATGAATAGTGTATGTCAATAGGGCTCTAAAAAAGGTAAGCTGTTCAGGATTGTAATAATCCTAAACAGCTTACATAAAATGGCTTCGTATCGCTCGCTAGTCGGGCAATTAGAATGGAGCATACCGATTATGCTCAAGACCTCTCAGGAATTTAGTCCTCACCCTTAATTGACCAGATTGGCTACTTCCCGGTCTCGCGCATACTTTTCCCGAATCGCTGCTTCGACATAGGCCGTGCTGTTGAGTTGCTGACTAACAATTTCAGCTACGTCGAGGGCAACGCCATGAATCGGTAAGGTGATCTTTTCGTCGGTTTGTTCGTCTACCGCATGGTTCGGTACCAGCGATCGAACAGGATGGCCAATTAATCGGCCTGTTTCGTCATACTCGCCCCAAAACTCCCAGTATTTGGAGTGGAACAGATTGCCACCCACTGATTTGACCAGAATCTGTTTGTTATCAACTAAAAGACGAATTCCGTATTTTTTAGCAGTTAACATGATCTTATTTTTTGCGTTTTTTACAAGGATGCCAATTGATATGGAATCGTTGCTTAAACCATTAAGCTTTTTTTGAAAAAGTGTATTATACGTACGGTGCTATGCCCGATATGTAGGGTGTACCAGCTAATCGTTGTATAACGCTGAACGTAAATCCGGCTCAAAATTGGAGATCATATTTCGTATGATAAAACGAATAAGTACCAATGCCCGATTTAGCTGGTTAAATCGGGCATTTCGGCGGTCGAACACAGATCATACCTAACCCATTTGAGAGCTTATCAGAGTGGATGCGAGCTAACGATTTTACAGTCGCAGCGTTTCGTTTCGGCGGGTAGCGTAACGGGTTTGTCGAAACTACTGTTCGGAGAAAGGGTTCGTGAAAATGTAGTGTATTTCTCTTTGAGCAATTTGCCCGATTCGTCAAATGCCGTAATTTTTACGGAAATATCGTTATGAGATCGGGACGATAAATTCTCAACGACAACATTGACCGTTGATGTAACCAGCACATTATCGACCTCCGAACAGTCGACCGTTAGGTCTATTGTCTGTGGTGTGAATGATGTATGGTTATACTGCGACATAAAGTAGAGCGCAATGCCACCAATGACTACCACAATCAGGAGAAGTCTTATCAACGCTTTCATTATGAATCGCTTTATGGATTATTATTTTCTAACTCCTTTTGAGCTTCCTTCTCCCTACGCTTGCGTTCGCGTCGTTCCTGGCGAAGTTGCTTACGGGTCTTTACCGTGTCAGTTGTAACGGGTTCGCTGGGAAGAACATCAGGACGATCAGCAGGTCGACGGTCGGGTTGAACCGCTGGCACCTCATCGGTCGTGCTTTTCTCGTCGCTTTTCTTGCCTTTAAATAACCGCCGGAAGAAGTTTCCAATTCCGGTTCCTTCGTCATTGTCCTCATCAGTCCCGTCAACCGGTTCGGTCATCAGGCTGTCGCTCTGGAACAGGGAATCGACCGGTGCAATCTGGCGCCGAAGCCCTTCGCGCAATCGAACATCATAGAATCCAAAAGCACCTGAATCGGGCGCGGTTAATCCGCGTCGGGCCATGATTTTTCCAATGAGCCGGAAATAACCGCGTACATTCCGGGCCTGTAGCGAACCGTCGGGTAAAAACCAGTCGAGGGCGCGTTTAGGGCGTGGAACGACAAACGCCAGGAAAATACTTTCGCCTAGATTGAGATCGGCGGGGCTTTTTGCGAAATAATACCGAGCTGCTTCGCCGATGCCATAAATGTTACGTCCCCACTCAATAATGTTTAGATAGACCTCATACATCCGGTTTTTCGGAACGATGTGTTCGTTTTCGATCAACCAGACAATCAAAATCTCTTCGACTTTACGGGAGAGCGTTTTATTGCGATTCAGAAAGGCGTTTTTAACCAGCTGCATCGATATGGTACTTGCCCCGCGTTTGAAGGATTTCTCCTTGAAATTGGTGGCAATAGATACCCGAAACGCTTTTTCATTGAACCCTTTGTGGGTGAAAAAATTATAATCTTCTGAGGTTAATAACGCATTACGCAGATCGGGCGAAATCTGATTCAGTGGCGTATAGTCCGGATTTTCGGGACCAATCATGATATCCCGAACGGGTTTTCCTTTCTCGTATGGGGTATAAATGAATGGGTGATTGATGGCAGCAAAATCAGTGCGTCCCATTTTCAACACCCGAAACCCTTCGGGTGTCAGCCCCGAATTAAACTGCACGGAGTCAGGTAGGGAGGTATCCAGATGGAATGTTGCGTCGTATTTTAGCTTTCCGGCTACCTGCATACCTTCCAGCGATTCAAACAGACCCTGCGGAAATGAGTTGAAAAGTGCCTGTGCATCCAGCAGATCGGTATGCAACTGCACATCATAAATCTTGGTTGGCTTTAGCTGGTATTTTATAAACGGTCGTGCACTGACTTCGCCAAGTCGAACGACTGATGAGCTATCGACACCCACATAATCTTCGCCTACAAACAGATTCGCATTCATCGAAGCTTGTGGCACAAGCACATCCGTTCGGGCAATGGCTGGGTGGTTAATCCGCAGATTTCGCACGGAGCCTACCCCTTCGAGTCGAAACTCATCACCCGCCCGATCTACATCGCGAAGCTGGGCCCGAACTGTATCTGCCTGTAATTTCAGATTGAATCGCTTCTGAATATACGATAATTCGAGTGGTTTAGGGCGTCCGCCCCGACCCTCGGCATAGAGCGCCAGATCATATTCGCGGTCAGCGGGATCGGCCGTACCGGTAACGTGCCAGGTGGCCTGATTACCATTCAGCTTGAGTGTCGATAGGACCGCTTCATCCTTAATGGTAGCTGTTTGCGTAAGCAGACTGATCGTATCCTTATTGTCCATGCCCCGAAACTCCAGATTACTAATGTTCAGGTCTTCGGGGATTTTAGAAAGAATATTGTCGATCAGATTCTCGGCCACATTCGATAAATCGGTGTGCCTGCTGCTCTCATTGGGACTATCTGTTTCTGTCGAGTCGCGCTTTCGACGGAGCAGAAAATCAATATTAGTGAGCGAATCGCGCTTTATGACCTGAATAAGCCCATTTTCGAGGGTCATACCAGATAAGCCGACTTTACCAGCCAGCAGTGGCCAGAACCGAACGGCTAATTCTACCCGCTTGATACGAGCCAGACTGTCGCGTTTTTCGGGAACGACCGAAATATCAGTAAAGGCCAGGGAGCTTAGACCTGTAAATTTGGCCGAGCCGATCCGAACGTCAAGATTGTAGTCTCGCTTTGCTTTTCGGATGGCTCGCTCAAGGGCAGATTGAAGCAGGCTTTCACGCTTGGAATAAGCAATACCGGCACCTACACAGCCCAATAAAAATATACTAAGAAATACCCAGCCAGCGATTCGGATGGCTTTACGTTGACGATACGTCATGCTTTGTCACTATTCTCGAACCGCAAAGATAGGGTTTTTGCGCATGGGGCAGGGCGCAATGAGCAGGGAGATTTTAGGAAACGGGCCTTTCTCCCTGCTCCGGGCATCCTATTCCCTGTTCAAAAATCCAGATGACAGTTCGTCCAGCCGTCGTCGAAACGGGTACCAAATTGCTGATAGAAGCCAATAGCAGGCTTATTCCAGTCGAGTACCTGCCACATCATGCCCGTGCAATGGGTCTCATGAGCCATTTCAATGGTAGCATCTAAAAGTAATTTTCCGATGCCATAACCCCGAAAATCTTCGGTAACAATAATATCTTCCAGGTAAAGACGCTTGCCTTTCCAGGTCGAATACCGAAAATAATACAAGGCCATGCCAACAATTTTCTGACTTTCAGAATCTTCAGCGACAAGCATCCCGAAAAGTGGATTGGCTCCGAAGCCATCATCGGCCATCTGCTCAGCGGAATTGGTTACCTGATCGGCTGCTAATTCGTAAACGGCAAGTTCAGTTACTAGAGCAAAGGCTTGTGGAATGTCGGTACGGGTGCCAGGACGAATCGAAATCATGGGTATAATGTAGTAGAGGATCTATAAAATGAAGGATTGGTGTTAAAGGGACGATGAGCAGACTGATTGCACCGTATTCATTGTGCATTGGCAATTAAATTCTTCCATTTTGTCAGAGTAGCCTGAAAATCGTCGGGGAGGTCAGAGTCAAACTGAAGCCACTGGCGACTGCGTGGATGGATAAAGCCTAATGATTTCGCGTGTAATGCCTGCCGGGGTAATAACTTAAAGGCGTTTTCGACAAAGGCTTTATAGCTGCCGACCGGATTGCCCCGAAGAATGCGATCACCGCCATACATGGCATCGTTGAATAAGGGATGCCCAATATGCTTCATGTGTGCCCGGATCTGATGCGTACGGCCTGTTTCCAGATTACACTGAACCAGTGTGACGTAGCGTAAGGGTTCCAGTGTTTTATAATGCGTAACCGACCATTTACCCTTGGCTTCGTCATCATAGATCACCTGCACTTTTCGGTCCCTCACGCTTCGACCGATATAACCCGTGATGATACCATCGGGTGGCTCCGGTTGTCCCCAGACAAGCGCATTGTAGGTACGCTCGATACTGTGGTCAAAAAACTGCCTTGCCAGGTGCGTCATGGCGTATTCCGTCTTGGCAATAACCATCAGGCCCGACGTATCCTTATCAATCCGGTGTACCAGCCCCGGCCTGATATCGCCATTTCGGGAGGTGGGCAGGTTCTGGAAGTGATAAACCAGTGCGTTGACCAGCGTACCATCCCAGTTGCCGTGGGCGGGATGCACAACCATACCGGCTGGTTTGTTGAGCACAAGCAGGTCGTCATCTTCAAAAACAATAGTAAGCGGAATGTTTTCCGGCTTAATATCGGTATCGCGGGGTGGGTGAGGCAGCGAAACGGTTATTACATCCGCCGGTTTGATTTTGTAGCTGGCTTTGGTGATTTTCCCGTTTACCTGTACGGACTCTACATCAATAGCGGCCTGAATTTTGGTGCGCGTGGCATTCTGGAGCCGGTCCATCAGGAACCGGTCGATGCGCAGCAGGCTCTGGCCTTTATCGACCACAATGCGGTGATGTTCGTATAATTCGTCGTCTTCGGGTAATTCGTCTTCCGTTTCCGCTACCATTTTCTCAGATTTGCAGATGTAGCATAGCCGAGGGGTGTCGCGCAGCTTCAGGCAAGTTTTGATGCCTGTTTGCTGATTTCCTCCCGGCAAGCTATAAAAACCGTATAAACAGCAAAAATAAGGATTATGGACGAACTTGCCCGGCAACTGGCCGAATTAGCTGGTAACTCGCCGGTCCAACTGCTCAACGATCCATTTCCCGAGCCCATCGGTATTCGGCTGTACCTGAAACGGGACGACTTGCTGCATCCACTCGTTTCTGGTAACAAATGGCGTAAGCTGAAATATAACCTGCTGGAAGCTCAGAAGCAGAATTTAAACACATTACTAACTTTTGGCGGGGCCTATTCCAACCACCTGTATGCGACGGCTGCCGCGGGGCAGGTATTTGGTTTCAAAACCATCGGCATTGTGCGAGGGGACGAGTTGGCAACTTCTGCTCGCAACCCGACGCTGGCCTTTTGCGAATCGTGTGGAATGACCCTGTATTTTGTAAGCCGAGCCGAGTATCGTCAGAAAAATGATCCAGATTTCCAGGCCGACCTGATAAATCGATTCGGGCCGTGTTATGTGATTCCCGAAGGGGGAACCAATGAACTGGCGATATGCGGTACGACCGAAATCATTCCCGAATTAATTGCCCAGCTAAGCCGTATTCCCGACTATGTGTGTTGCCCGGTCGGAACGGGTGGTACGGTTGCCGGTCTGGCGCGATCGGCACCGAAAGAAACTGTGGTGTTGGGGTTTGTGGTGCTAAAAGGGCTTGACCTGGCTAAACTGGAGCCTGAACCGATAGAAGCTGGACGGGCTCATGCCCGGCTCAGACAAGTTGACTATCCTTTTGGCGGATATGCTAAAACTACGCCCGAGCTGATTGCTTTTATTCAGGCATTTGAACGGAAAACAGGTGTTAAGCTTGAACAGATCTACACCGGGAAAATGCTCTACGGTATTTACGATCTGGCCCGTCAGGGCTACTTTCCCAACGATGCTACGGTTGTAGCTGTTCATACCGGTGGCTTGCAGGGGAGGAGTAAAGAACTGGACGTTGACTGATTTTTGTCAGAGTGTCAGTCCTGTACCGATGCCCGTTTCAAGCGGTCGTTTATGGCCCAGCCCAGCCCCTGATTGGGAAGTTGTTCTGCGTAGATAACATCAACGGGAAGCGCATCAAGCGTTCTTAAGTGCGCAAATAGATTTTTGGCCGCTTCGTTCAGGTCACCGGTAGGGGATAGTATCCGCTGATTATCAGGCGATATGCCACCAAATGGCTCTCGAAAAGCCAATGCTCCGGCGCGTTTGTCGGGCTGAGGACTTTCGCCCGGTTTAAGCAATATAAGTGGTTTACGCGGAGCATAATGGCTGCTTAGCATGCCAGGAGCATTGGGGTTAGAAGTCGAATGAGTTCGTACATCAACTGGCCCAATGACCCCTTCGATTTGCTCAAGGGCCATACCACCCAGCCGGAAAACGGTAGCCTTTCTGTTCTCAAATCCAATAATTGTCGATTCCAGACCAATGCTGGCCGGGCCACCGTCCAGAATGTACGGAATTTGATCGCCCAATTGATCGGCCACGTGCTGGGCCGTAGTCGGGCTGATGTAGCCGAACGGGTTGGCACTTGGAGCCGCTAATGGGAAATCAATCGAGCGCAACAGGTCTAGGGTGAGCGGATGGTTGGGAATGCGTACGGCAACAGTAGGCAAGCCCGACGTAACGAGATCCGAAATTTGGTCGTGCTTAGGCAAAAGCAGTGTCAACGGTCCAGGCCAGAACATCCGGGCAAGTTTTTGGGCTGGTTCGGGAACTGAAGTGACAAACTGTTCGACCTTTGCCAATGAATCAGTATGAATAATCAGTGGGTCGAAAGCCGGGCGATTTTTGACCCGAAAAATAGTCAGTACAGCATCCGGATTAAAGGCATTGCCAGCCAGTCCATATACCGTTTCGGTCGGAATCCCGACAACATTACCTGCTTGTAAAAACTCGGCTGCTAGACGAACATCCGTGCCAATCTGCGTCATGGGCGCAAAGGTACGAAGATTTCCGGTGGTCTACGTGAGAGCAGGCTTTCAGGTAGTGGCTCAGATTGAATTTAGTCAGTCATAACCGGTTAAGTAAGCTTGTATCGAATCGTTCGGTTGCGGCACGATAGTGCAGGCTTATAATTATTCATAAAACCTCAATCAGAAGTTTTATGCTATACTTCTACTTTGCTTTTAAATCAAACAAAAAGCCCAAATCAATACGATTCGGGCTTTCGCTTTATATCCTGAAGCAGGCTGGGTTGCTTATTCCGTCTTCAACACCCGTACCACTTCCGTTTGACCTGGGATATTTACCTGAAGCAAATGCACGCCTGGTGAACGGCCAAGCTTTACATCAAGTCGCTCAATAGCAGCTGCCTGCATAATATGTTCCTCGCTCACGGGGCGTCCCTGTTGATCGAGTAAAGCTACGAACATGGGCTGGCCTTCAGCCCCACTCACCTCAATGTGCACTATCTCGCCCACGACTGGGTTGCCCAGGACTTTCACGCTTAATTTACGATCCGGTTCAACTGCACTAAGTCGCGCCCGACCACAGACTGCTTTCAGGTTCCATAGGTAAGTCACCGTCGTACCGTTCTGCGTGGCCTGGAGCAGAATCGGTTGGGTATCGTTGGCGGTGCGCAGTTCTGTATCGACAAACTGATCCGGATTGGTCGTTGATCCCGTAATACCAATGGCGAAGAAGGTAATCGGGCTGCCATCCCCTCCGCTGGTGTTGAACCGAAAGGCCCCCGTTGCACAGTTGTAGGTTGGCGCTAACAGCGTCAACGTGCTGCTCGGGGGAGTGGGCGTGACGGGACACTGAGCGCGGATGTCCCATAAGTAGGTCACGGTCGTACCGTTCTGTGTGGCGTAGAGCAGAATAGGCGGTGCATCACTGGCAGTGCGCAATCCTGTATCGACAAACTGGTCAGGTGACGTGGTTGGCCCAGTGATGCCAATGGCGAAGAAGGTAATCGGGCTTCCATCCCCCCCGTTGGTGTTGAAGTGAAACGAGCCTGTTACACAGTTGTAGGTTGGCGCCAGCAGCGTCAGCGTTCCCCCTGGTTTATTGACGGGGCACTGAGCGCGGATGTCCCATAGGTAGGTCACTGTTGTACCGTTCTGCGTGGCGTGGAGCAGAATAGGCGGTGCATCACTGGCGGTGCGCTGATCCGTATCGACAAACTGATCTGGATTGGTCGTTAGCCCGGTGATGCCAATGGCGAAGAAGGTAATGGGGCTGCCATCTCCCCCGCTGGTGTTGAACCGAAAAGCCCCTGTTGCACAGTTATAGGTGGGGGGCTGTAGCGTCAGAACCCCTCCAGTGACGTAGAGCGTGATAGCTTGCCAGGCAGATAAGCCGCTGGGTGTTTGGGAGTTGACCAAAGTCAGATTCATCACTCCTGAGGTGAGGGGTGTCCCCTTAATGGCTGACCCAAAGCCGGAACCAAGTTGAACGCTCAGTCCGTTGGCGGGTAGCCCCGTTACAGAGACGGAGGTCGTGCCGTTGAGGGGGATCAGGAAGGGCAGATCGAAGCTAAAAGGCACCCCAACGGTGGCCGTCGCGCTAAGAGGAGGGAGCGGAGGGCCGATGGTAAGGGTGATGGCTTGCCAGGCAGTCAGGCCGCTGGGCGTTTGGGAGTTGACCAAAGTCAGATTCATCACTCCTGAGGTGAGGGGTGTTCCTTTAATGGCTGACCCAAAGCCGGAACCTGCTTGAACGCTCAGTCCATTAGCGGGTAGCCCCGTTACAGAGACGGAAGTCGTGCCGTTGAGGGGGATCAGGAAGGCCAGCTCGAAGCTGAAAGGCACCCCAACGGTGGCCGACGCGCTAAGAGGAGGGAGTGAAGGGCCGATGGTGAGGGTGATGGCTTGCCAGGCGGTCAGGCCGCTGGGCGTTTGGGAGTTGACCAGGGTTAGGTTCATCACTCCTGAGGTGAGGGGTGTCCCCTTAATGGCTGACCCAAAGCCGGAACCTGCTTGAACGCTCAGTCCGTTGGCGGGTAGCCCCGTTACAGAGACGGAAGTCGTGCCGTTGAGGGGGATCAGGAAGGGCAGATTGAAGCTAAAAGGCACCCCCACGGTGGCCGTCGCGCTAAGAGGAGGGAGTGGAGGGCCGATGGTGAGGGTGATGGCTTGCCAGGCGGTCAGGCCGCTGGGCGTTTGGGAGTTGACCAAAGTCAGATTCATCACTCCTGAGGTGAGGGGTGTCCCCTTAATGGCTGACCCTGGAGAACCTGCTTGAACGCTCAGTCCATTAGCGGGTAGCCCCGTTACAGAGACGGAGGTCGTGCCGTTGAGGGGGATCAGGAAGGCCAGCTCGAAGCTGAAAGGCACCCCAACGGTGGCCGACGCGCTAAGAGGAGGGAGCGGAGGGTTGATGGTGAGGGTGATGGCTTGCCAGGCGGATAGGCCGCTGGGCGTTTGGGAGTTGACCAGGGTCAGATTCATCACTCCTGAGGTGAGGGGCGTTCCCTTAATAACTGACCCAAAGCCGGAACCAAGTTGAACACTCAGTCCATTGGCGGGTAGCCCCGTTACAGAGACGGAGGTCGTGCCGTTGAGGGGGATCAGGAAGGGCAGATCGAAGCTAAAAGGCACCCCCACGGTGGCCGTCGCGCTGAGGGGAGGGAGGTCAGCGGCTGGAGTTAGTAGCTTGAAGAACTCACTAGACTGAACCAGATGGCCAGGATCGATTCGCCGGGGGGTGCCCTCCGACTGTAAGTTCCAGGAAAAGAACAGGATAAGCCCGATTAACCAACTAATTGACCGAGTTGTAGACGTATTATTCATAACCTGAGTATTTAGTATTAGAATGTTTTGAGTAGAAAGTAATTCTACTTAATTCTGGGCAATAATAGACCTACTTGTGTACCAACGGTAAATAACTTATTGAATCAGTGAGAATTCTATTTATCTGTATGCCAATTAGTTAAGTAGGTGATTTAAAAAGGTATTTATCCTGTTATGATGTCATAAACTAAACCGGCTTCCTGCCACTACTTCCAGGATTTTTACCAGCTGTTTTAATTTATATCAAACGGAGACATTCCCGATGTCGAGTATGATTTCCTATAGACCACTAAGGGTTGGGTCAGTCGGGTTGATAAGGCGGATTGGAAAAATTTTCGAAAAAAAATAATTCAGCTGTCCGGATTTAGAAAGTCTGTTCGTCTTAGAGGTGAAAAACAAATTCAATATCTTTCAATCCTTAAACAAACAAATCGTATGGACAAATTTATGCTCATCTTCCACTCGCCGTTTTCTCAGGAGCAGAACTTTATGGATCAGTCGCCGGAAGCGATGCAGGCCGAAATGGAAAAATGGAATAAATGGATTGGCGGTATTGCGGCTCAGGGCAAACTGCTTGGAACGGAAGCACTTATGCCTATGGGTAAGCTTATGACCAAAGGCGGTCAACTAGTTACGGATGGCCCATACACAGAAGGAAAAGAAATCATTGGAGGGTACATGCTCCTCAATGTAGCCAGCATTGAAGAGGCTACTGAGTTAGCCCAAGGCTGTCCTCTTTTCGAAAGTGAAGGATCGTCGGTAGAAGTCCGCCCGATTGTTAACTTTGGCTAAATCAATACAAGCCCCTCTTCCAAAAGGGGAGGGGCCATTTGAGTATCAATGCCGGATTCTGCTACCGTGTCGCCCTCGACGACGTCAAATCAGTTGGTCGACCATCTGTTCCGCCATGAGGCTGGACGGATGGCCTCGGTATTGACGTGTATGCTCGGTTTCGATCGGCTTGATCTGGCCCAGGATATTGTGCAGGAAGCGATGATGCAGGCTTTGCAGAGCTGGCCGTTTCAGGGCATTCCTGACAATCCAAGAGCATGGCTATATCGGGTAGCTAAAAATAAAGCTCTGGATGTGGTCCGTCGAGAGAAGCGATTCCATCAGATCAGTTCGGAGGTTGAGTACCTGAGCAATCAGGAAACGGCCGAAGCTATGGTCAATCACTATTTTTTTGATGATGAGATTACGGATAGCCAGCTACGAATGCTGTTTGCTATCTGCCATCCCGCTATTGCCGTAGAATCGCAGATGGCCATGTGTCTGAAGATTTTATGCGGACTGAGCGTTCATGAAATTGCCGTTGCCTTTCTTACCAGTGATGAAACCATTACGAAGCGGCTCTACCGGGCGAAAGAAAAAATTCGTCAGGATGGAATCCGGCTGGAAGTGCCAACGGGCTCGCAGCTTACTTCTCGGCTGGATACGGTGCTGAAGAGCATTTACCTGCTTTTTAATGAAGGGTATAACTCATCGCATCCGGATATGCTCATTCGCCGGGATTTGTGTGAAGAGGCCATGCGGTTGTGTCTGTTACTGGCCCAAACGCCCAAAACACAGTTTCCTGCGGTCCACGCGCTGCTCGCGTTGATGTGTTTTCAGGCGGCCCGGTTTGATGCCCGGACTGACGAAACTGGCGCAATCGTGCTACTTCCCGATCAGGTTCGCAGCCGCTGGAGTCAGCCCTTAATTCAGAAAGGACACGAGTATCTAGACCGGTCGGCCGAAGGCGAAGGGCCGGGCGAATATCATCTGGAGGCTGGTATTGCCATGATCCATTGTAGTGCTCCAACGTACGAAGCGACAGACTGGTCAACTATTCTGCTGTACTATGATCTGTTATTGGCTCAAAAGCCGTCGCCGGTTGTTGCATTGCATCGGGCAGTTGCGCTGGCAAAGGTCGACGGGCCGATGACGGCCATTCTGGAAGTTTTGGCGCTGAATGGATTGGAGAAGAGTCATCATTACCACGCTATTCTGGGTGATCTTTATGAACAGAGTTGTCAGGTAGAATCAGCCCGGCAGGCATATCGTCGTGCCCGGTCGTTGACGACGTCCGTCAATGAACGGGCGTTACTGGACCGCAAACTGGCTCGTCTTTAACAAACCGCAACAACGGTGTTTCCTGCACCGCATTCGTGGTTATCTTTGCCCGAAAAACGACAGCCATGAACGAGCGGTTCAAAATATGGCTCAAGCGCGTAGGTTGGCTGGGCTTCTTATTTTTTCTGATCAAAGGCCTGCTCTGGCTATTGATCCCATACCTGATTGCGAAAGGAGTCTTTTCGAAATAGCCTATTCATTTAGCCCTGCTTACAGGACCATTCAGAATTGGATGGCGTTCGGGTGGACGTTTTCAATAAACCTTTTGACTATCCCGCTAACTCCTGCCACGAAATCAATCCAATCGCCAACACTGCCAGTGCCAGTCCAATTTTGTTGGCGACTGACAGCTTTTCCCGGAAAAAGACAGCGGCCATGAGGGCGGCTATCAGAATGACACCAATGTTATAGAGGGGATAAACGAACGCACCGTTGCCGCCAAACTGCGACAAAGCCAGCAGGAGCGTATAGAAACTTAGAAAATTCGGGACGCCAAGTGTTACTGCGCCAATCAGGTTGCGGCCTTGAATTACCTCTTTCCCCTGAATGACCCGAACGATCAGCATGACCAACCCCGCTACAACTGCGCCCAGGACCATTGTCAGCATGACAACGATGGTTTTATCGGCCGAAGAAATGTAGCGAATATTCATGTAATTGATCATTGTGTTCGTAGCCCCGTAAAATAAAAACACAGCGACCGGCAACAGCACGTTTGCACCCAACCGACGTGGTGTAACGGGCGAAGGAGCTGGTTGGCCTTCCAGCACGGGCGTCTCTACAGATAATTCGTTGGTTTCTTTTTTGTAGGTACTCAGGCCAACTGCTACCACGGCCAGTATCAGCCCAAGGTAATTTAGAGCATCAAAAACTTTCCCCCCGGCCTGAAAGACAAAAAGACTAAAACAGACCGGAATGACCAATGACAGGTTATTAGCTAATGACGTTACTGTAATTCCCATTCGCTGGGTAGAAGCTCCCGAAAGCATAAACGTCAGGATAAACCCAACGCCCAGACCCAGGGCAAGCCATGTCCAGGTTTGCGAAAAATCAATTGTGAACGATTGACCGGCGGGCAACAGCAGATAGCCGGTCAGGAAACAGATGGGATAATTAAAAACAATGGCCTGAAATGTATTGACGTCGTACCGCGGAAACAACCGGAAGTTTAGCAGGAGCACCACCGAAAGCAGAACACTTAAAAACAAAAAGAGCATACGAAAGGACTGGTTATCAGGTAGGAGAATGCGGCCAAGTGGCCCATAAAATAACTCACCGCACGCAGTCCAAACAATACGGTTGGAGAAGAGTTTTATTTAAAGTTCTGTATATCAACGTTATAAAAACAACAAGACCATGAAAAAGACCATTCTTCTGGCCATGCTCATTGCCAGCGGGCTTACCCTGCAATCATGCGGTAGTAGCGGAAATAAAGACAGTGAAGAGCGCGCCGAACAGGCGAACGAAGATAAAAAAACATCTGACGATGATGATTCGGAGTTTGCCGTAAAAGCCGCCAGTGGTGGAATGCTTGAAGTTGAACTAGGCCGTATGGCGCAGGAAAAAGCACAAAGTCAGCAGGTTAAAGACTTCGGGGCTATGATGGTGAAAGACCATTCGCAGGCCAACGACGAACTGAAAGCGCTTGCTGCCAGTAAGAATATCACCTTGCCAACAACGCTGGGCGAAGAGCACCAGAAACATGTTGACGAGCTGGCCAAACTGTCGGGCAAGGATTTCGACAAGAAATATGTGAGCATGATGGTAGATGATCACAAAGAAGATGTCGACGAATTTGAAGAAGCCAGTAAGGATGGTAAAGATCCTGATATCAAGGCTTTTGCTTCGAAAACAATACCAACGCTAAAAGAGCATCTGGATAAGATCAAAGCGATCAATGATGCCATGAAGTAAGAGACCTGAACCTCAAAAAAGGGCACTGCCAGTTGGTCGGTGCCCTTTTTTGTTTTATTTCACCCCCAAATGATCGTGTACTACGCTTATGACCAAACTGTTCTGTTCGTTTCTATGCCTGCTGCTGCTACAGGCTGTACCTTCGCTTGGTCAGGAAAAATTATCCATTTCGGCGACAGTAACTCCTTTATACGTTCATACCGCCTATAATCGTCTTTATCTATTTCCTGACAGTGATGGGCAGGTTGTTGAACCTGTTTACCTGCCTGGTCCCATTGGCACAGTGGGTTATTCGGCCGGTCTGACGGGCTATTATACGTATGCTCCGGGCTGGTCGGTATCCGCCGGAATCTGGTATCGATACCTGCCAACGCGTGTTGCCCGGTTGCCCATTGCGGGAGAAGGAAACACAATCATTCGGAACCGGGGTATTCGGATTCCGCTGATGATCAATTGTCGATCATCAACTAATCAATTGTCCCCTTATTATACGCTGGCCCTGCTGGTAGATATTCCGTTCTCGTCGCGGGTAATTGCCGAGCGTGATGATCTGCCAACGCAAAAGCTTCGGCTCAACCCCGATCCTGGTCCGATCTTCAATGCTATGATTGGAGCCGGAGCCGTTTATCAGATCGACTCGAACCTGGCATTGACAGCACAGCCAACGTTGACTTATCGATTAGGGCGATTCGGCGGGTCACACACCGATAAGCGCACGTATGAACTGGGTTTGCAGACACAATTGATCTATACATTCTGAAACAGGCAGTTGGCCGTTTTCGGCCAATGGCTGACTATAGCCCCAAAAACGCCCTACTGCATCAGGTCAACATCATACATTCCTCGGGGAACGCTCCAGTAAAACTGGTAGTTTTTTCCCGCCACCAAGGAATACGTTAAAGGCAGTTTTCCCGTATTGGCCATATACAGATTCAGGTATGACCCTCTTACGGGAACCGCTTTCCGCTCACCAGCCGAAAGCTGATAGGTAGCCCATTGGGCTCCCGGCGTATCATACCGCAGTTGAAATTTCAGTAGATCTTTTGTGTTGTTCAGCAACGTAATGACCGATTGCTGACTGTAAATTTTGGGCGGTACTGCTCGCGTAGGTCGCTGTACCACCTGTGGATAAACCGCCGTTACCATCATAACCATATTTACCAGCATCATAATCGTTTTCATTTTGTATTCAGCGTTTGACTTCATCCGTTGGCCCACCCTTTGTTAAGCCACTCCGAGCGAGCATGTACCCGGCTATGGTGCCCAGCAAGCCAGTTGCAGCCGCCGTTCTTGTATTATCATTGGTGCCCATTGACACAAAAAGAGCCCCGACAATAATGAGTGTGACGGTCAATAGACGCAGCGCATCGAAGGCATCCATCTTTAACGCATCGCCCATACTTTGAATAAAAAAGATCTCGCCAATAATGGCCAGTAGACCAAAGCCAAGAATACACAGCGCCAGAATACTCTGCTCGCTCATGTGGTCTGGGGCATCGGTCTTGTGCTCTGGCGAATTCACCTGGTTCAGAGGAATCAAAGCGGGCACGTCCGCAGCGACAGAAGCCGGGTTTTGCACCGAATCGACCGTTGATTGCCCATACGTAAACGAACTGATCAACAACAGGCAAATTCCCAGGAGGTAGGTTTTCATGGTAGGGCGCAGTTAGCGTTTATGGTGTTTCCTTAGTCGAAAATCAACTCATGAATGGAAACAGCCGAAACCTATCCAGGAACCTTAAACTAAATCGCTACTGAATAGCAATGCAACGAAGGCCCGCTATTCACTATCTTTCCGAAAACCGTTGCGAATGAACTTACCTATACTACGTCTGGGCATTTTATACTACTGGGTTTTCCTCTTCCTGGTCGTGATTCAACAGGCATACGGCCAATCGGCTCTGACCACTACAGAGTTTTCCCGGTTGGATCAGCGCATAACCCAGTTGATGGATAGCGCCCACGTACCCGGTCTCTCCATTGTGCTTATCCGAGCGAATAAGCGGGTTTATAGTAAAGGATATGGCATAACGAAAGCTGATTCGACTCAGTTGGTTACCCCTACTACCGTGTTCGAAGCTGCGTCGCTCAGCAAACCGGTCTTTGCTTATGTGGTATTGCAACTGGTTGAAGAAGGCAAGCTGGATTTAGATAAACCACTGTATGAATACATGCCTTATCCAGATGCTGCGGCCGACGAACGCTACCAAAAAATAACAGCTCGTTTGGTGTTGAGCCATCAATCGGGTTTCCCGAACTGGCGCAAAAAAAGGGAATCGAACCAGCTTTCGATGGTTTTTTCGCCGGGCGACCGATTTGGCTACTCTGGCGAAGGCTTCGTTTTTTTACAAAAAGTGGTCGAGAAAATTACGGACAAACCCATCAATGAACTAATGGAAGAGCGGGTGCTGAAACCACTGGGCATGACCAACAGTGGGTTTGTCTGGAAGTCGACCTTCAACAGCAATTATGCGCTGCCACACAACGAATCGGGCGAAACGGAGACCAAATACAAACCTTCGCAGGCAAACATGGCTTATTCCCTTCATACCACGGCTGTCGATTACTCCCAATTCATTCTGGCTCTGCTGAAACCTACGGGTTTAAAAAAGACGACCACTGAAGAAATGCTTCGACCACAGAGTCAATTACCAAAGCGTTTTTCTGGCTCAGATACACTGGCTCCGGGCTTATTCTGGGGATTAGGCATTGGCATTGAGCAAACACCAACCGGAAACTATTTCTGGCATTGGGGCGATAATGGCGCGTTTAAGTGCTATGTCACGGCAAACAGTGACCGCAATGATGCGGTCATTTATTTTGCGAACGGATCGAACGGGTTAGACTTTGCCGACGAAATTCTAAAACAAACGATTGGTGGTCAGCACCCGGCGTTCGGGTTTTTAGGGATTGACTGGCGGGAAGAAGTTCGCAAACAGGCCAATAAACGGGCGGAAAAATAGATTAGGTCAATAGAGATTTGTTTTCTTCTGCCCACCGCATCCGGTAAGCATTCATGGCCGTACGACCTAGCTGGCTAACGAGCTGATAGTTGGCCACAATGCCCACCGCAGCGCCTATGCCCGGAATCAGTTGAGCCATTTTAACCAGATCGATATAATCGCGGTATTCCTGCTGAAAGGTCAGCCAATCGAACTGATTGATGTCGTCGGGGAGCTGGCGGCTATGTTCGGGCCAGTCAGCAATGTAGCGGTAAACGACCTGCCTGCGCTCCTGGCTCGAAAAAGCCAGCTGAAAAATGTAGAGAATATAAACCCGTTCGCGGTAGTCGCTAACTGAATGGCCGTATAGAGCAGCAATCTCAAACAGCATTTTCATTTTTAGCCCCAGCAACAGCGGAAAGTCGGCTAATCCCAGCAACAATCCTCCTGCTCCGGTAACTCCTCCTTCGGCGGCTCCGGCCTTCCGGTAAAAATTGATTCGGTCAACGACAGCTGCTTCACGCTGGGGTAAAGTCAGACCTGCTTCGGGTAACCGATTCAGAAATTCAGCCCCAAACAGCACCGCCCGCGTCATTTGCTTAATGGTTGCTGTAATCAGTTGATGAACACGCCTGGGAATGATGCGATTGATCCGGCGTTGAACCGCCGTAGAAAGCCGCCCAACGGTCGATGGGGGCTTTTGCATGGCCTGTTGCCAGCGGGTCAGTTCGGTCTGAACAGCTTCTTCGTAGGGAGTCATAACAAGAATTTCTGGCAAAAAGATAGTAGTTTAGCGAATTAAAATGATCCGAATCGGGTTTTATTAGTACATTTCCTATCACAAATCCCAACAACACCCGCTAGTGCTTATGAAGAAAGTCGTTTGGCTTCTGGCTGTTCTTGCGTTAGCTTATTTTGCAAGCACCGGACTCAAATCTACTCGTAGTGTTGTAGCCGCGTCTACCACAATCAAAGCTGCTCCCAAAGTCAGGAGTTTTGCAAAGCTTGACGTATATGATCAACTCAATCTGGCTCAATCTGGTTTACAAAAGAGCGTTTTTGAGTATGCAATACGGGGCTGGCAGAAACTAGACACGACGAAATCCGTTATATCGATCGTCGATCTAAGTCAGCCATCGAATAAAAAACGGCTCTATGTGGTTGATTTGGCCAACAAGAAACTACTCTTCAATACGTATGTTTCGCATGGCCGTAATTCCGGTGATTTGGTTCCCAATCAGTTCTCGAATACGAACTCGTCCTTTCAGAGTAGCCTGGGATTTTATCAGACGCTCAATACCTACATGGGAAAACATGGTCTGTCTCTCCAGTTGAAGGGCTTGGAAAAAGGCTTTAATGATAATGTCTATAATCGCAACATTGTGCTCCACGGAGCCGACTATGTCTGCGAAGATTTTATTCGTAAAACCGGCCGGCTGGGCCGCAGTCAGGGTTGTCCCGCTGTACCTTATGCCCTGTCGAAGCCAATTATTGAAGCCGTAAAGGGAGGGACCTGTCTGTTCGTGTATTCGCCTGATCCGAATTATTTGCAGCAGTCCACGTTTCTGGCCGACGCGTTTGCTACCCTGTAACCCTTTATTGATCATGCCCCATATCCAGCTCGAAACCCACTTGCCGGGTATAACCGGCTTGCTAGAATACCGTCAGGATTCTGCGCAACCTATCCGCGAACTGACTCAACTGTTATTACGGGGCGAATCGACGCTGACCGAGGGCGAACGGGAACTGATTGCTACATTGGTGTCGTCTCGCAACGAATGCCGGTTTTGTACCACAGCTCATACGGCCGCTGCCGACCGCCTGCTGGGCGAATCAGAAACGTGTGAATTAGTAAAGCAGGATTACGAAACGGCGCCGGTTTCCAATAAAATGAAGGCTTTACTGCACGTAGCCGCTCTGGTGCAGAAAAATGGTAAGGAGGTAACGCCCGAAGCCGTTGAGCGGGCAAAAGCAGCGGGTGCTACCGACCGTGAACTCCACGATACGGTTTTGATTGCCGCGTTGTTTTGCCTCTACAATAAATATGTAGACGGCCTCTCTACAGTAACGCCTACCGAACCGGCATTCTATGCCCAACTTGGTGAACGAATCACGACGCACGGTTACAACCGTTTAAAGCACGGCTACGATCATCTGAAGAAAAATGCCTGAATTTTTAGAAGTTAAAGGACCGCGACAGGAATACTGCCAGTTCATTATTGGTCGCGCACACTAGAGAGTAAGATTAGCTTTTCGAAACGTATAGCTAAGTAGTCTTAATGGTCTGGTCTATCATTTCTGCAAATCCTTCGATCACGCCAGGCTCGGCTTTACTGTTAAAATGTGATCGCTGAGGATACACCGTCACACTTGCATTGATACGATCAACCCACAATTTTTTGTTTTCTGCGTAGTTGGGCGTAAACGGATCATTGTCCGATAGGACTACCTTCCTAAACCGCACTCGTTCGGAAAGTGAGCGATAATCCAATCCTTTATTGGCTATCCACGGATTGATCGTGTCCCAGGGTCTATCGACCATGAACCAGGCGGCTATCAATAGAATACCGCCTATTTCCAATGTTTTATCCTGCCCCAATCGGGCAATAAGATACCGGATTACGACCTGGCAGCCTACGCTGTGTCCTATGAAATAGGTCAATTTATCAACGTGAGAAATCTGGCTTAGCAAAAAGTTCACAGACTCCTCAACATCGGGTTGATTCCAGTTAGGCATGTCGAGTACTATAACCGAGAGGCCATATCGTTCCATGATTTCGGCACCAAACCAATCATACCAATCTGAATGAATTTTGCCGCCCCAGCGTGGTATTAAATAAATGGTCGGTTGCATGGAGATTTCTAATTCGAAAAGGTTTTGATAAGCCCATCGTTATATAGGACAAAGGTAACATAGATAAACCAAACCCAGGCCATATTATACCTTGGTTCGGCTGCTGTTTTTCGTTAAAGCTAGCCAATAACAGCGGATCCTTTTACCGAATTAAATTGCCATTCGAAGCTTTTTAACCGACAATAGCACCAATGGCAACTCGTAGCTAATCATTCGTACGCTCAAGAACGTAATTCTACTTTCTTTACAATCCATATGATGATGAACGCTCAGAAGTCCTCGTATAATGGGCCAAATCATGGAAGTTATTAAAGCTGAGGGACTAAATACTACTTATGAGGCTAATAGGCAGTTAAAGAAAGATATGTCCCCACCCGCAGAGCAAGTGGGGAATATGGTTAACTTAACCTATGAGTTATTGATTGTTGGCATACCAATGTGTATCGTTGCGATCAACTAGTTAGCGGGAGCTTGTGTTGCTGGCAGGACGTAACCATGTTGCGCAAGCCGTTCTCCCATTGGTTCATAGACCGTTGAGTCGATAGGTGACAAGGTAGCCAGGCCATCAACATAGCGATTGAACATGCAGAATGTGGCCGCAATTAATACGGTATCATGGATGTCGCGGTCGCTCGCTCCATACTGACGGGCGTTGGCTACATCCGCATCACTGACGGTTCGGGCATCGGTCTGAACATGTGCGGCAATCGTAAGCAGAGCTTTTAGCTTATCCGAAATCGGGGCCGTTTCGTATTCGCCCAGAACAAAATCCACCACCTCCCGGTCTGGGCCAAATAGGGCACGGGCCGCAGCGGCATGGCTCTGCGTACAGAAATTACAGTTGTTACGAGCCGATACGTAGGTTGCAATCAGTTCGCGTTCAGCCTGACTCAGGGGTGAATCACCGCGTAATAAAGTCTGAGCCAATTCATAAAGTGGCTTTCCCGTATCGGGTCTATACATCACCAGACTACGAATACCAGGAACACCTTCTGGAAGTTGAATATGAGGCATTTGATTTATTTTTTTTGTGTAGAAATCAAACGGATGTTGTTCGGTGGCTAAACCAGGTCACGGTAAAAGCCAGCGCAAACGTTAAAGAGAAGAAGAGCAATGCATTCCCTAAGCCGCCAAATACGGCAACCAGCGATCCAACAAAAAATACACCGGTAGCTGTCAGCACCCGGCCAACATTAAAACAGAAGCCTGATGCGGTTGCTCGAATGGCAATTGGAAACAGGAGTGGTACGAAGCTTGATAATGTACCCTGACTCACGCCAAAACAGAGCGAGAGGAGCGCCGTTTCTGCATAAATTACGGGCGAAAACGCCTGATTCGTGCCAAATAACAGCCAGCAAGCGAACAGGCAACCGGCAAACGTACCCAGCAATGTAGACCGCATCCCTAGTTTATTAACTAAAAAACCAGAGACCGCTCCCCCCAGAATACCCCCTATACCAAACAGCATCATCGTTAATCCACGAGCCTGGCGTGCATCGGCATCAGTAGCAAAAAGTGTTTGAACCCAGGAAGGAGTCCACGAAAAAACCGCCCATAAGCCAATCAGAACAGCGCTGAAAATAAGCGAACCCTGCACTAAATTAAGGCGATACTGAGGTTGCCAGAGCGATTGCCTACTCGAATCACTTGTTTTTTTTGCCGCTTGCCAATGGCTGGATTCAGGCAAAAGTTGCGCAACCAGCAAGGCAAGTACTAATGGGATCAGACCTAGCCAGAAGGCCACCCGCCACTGGGCAAACAGCAAATTCATGCTGCCCGCCAGAACGATGCCAACCGGAAACGACATCGCCAATAATCCAAGTACAACCGCACGCCCACGTTCGGGCCAGATTTCTGACAGATAGATTGTCGTTATTACCAATACGCCACCTACGCCCATACCAGCCATAAACCGGAAGGCAGCCATCATTGGCCAGCTACTTGCCCAAACACACAGTAGTGTAAAAAAACCGACTAAAGCAGTGGCTAGCGTTAACGCCCGAACCCGCCCTATACGGTCGGCAACCAGGCCAAAACCCAATCCACCCCCGATCCATCCGTATAGAAAAGCGGCATTAAGCACAGCACCAGACGAGGCATCAGCCCCAAATTCGGGCAGAATAACTGGCAGAAACACCGATAACAGGGTTGAAACGGTACCACCCATCACATAACATCCGAAGCAAAGCCCAAACGCAAACCAGTTGGTCTGGTCAGTAACTGTCTGGCGGGAAGATGTAAGTACTTCATCCATGAGGTTTCTAGTTTTCGGTTTATGGTATTTTGTTATGACTTGCCAATCCGGATTGGCAAGTCATAACTCATTTTATATCAATGCATTAATTCGTCGAAAGATAGTGTCAGGTAGTATAGTCCGCCCACCGCTGATGAACCATATGCCTGCACAACGTAATTGTTTGCCAGATTACTGGCTCCAAGTTTCAGGGTTGTTTTTAAAGACGGTAGTCGATAACTAACCTGTGCGTCGAGCAATGAATAGGAAGGAACACGGCCCGGTCGATTTTCATTGAATGTACCATACCAGTCGAAAGCTTCCTGCCAATGCCAGGCAACGCTAAAGCCTACACGATCAGTTAAACGATCATTGCTCAGTACAGCATTGGCTTTAAATCGGGGTGTATTAAAAGAAGGTATATTGTTCGGGTTTGCATCCAGAATATTGAATTGTGCCCAGGTCGCATTGATATTCAGAAGATAACCGCGATTTAGCGTGGCCGTCAATCCGGCGCTGGCACCATCCGTCGAAACGCGGTCGGCTGCATTGGTATAAAGCTGATAAGCCTGCCGGTTAGCAGTCGTCAGCACATCGGAAGCTGCCGTCGGATTTATACTGCCATCAGCCAGAAGTACCGGACTTTTCGGGCTGATAACCACCTGATTAATGAGGAAATTTCTGTACTGGCCGTGGTAATAACTCAGATCGATCAATAAACGGGGCGTCAGCAATCCTTTATAACCTACTTCAAAAACCTGCGACTGCTCGGGGCGAATGTAAGGTACGTTCGACTTCACCAACTTATCTTTATTTTTGGCAACAGCCTGCGGGAAAGGTGTGCCTGCGGCCAGGTCCTGCCCGAACGCAGCGCCAAAATCGCCCACAGAGGCTGATGTAAACGAGTTTTCGTAAGCGCCTAAACCCGTCGAATTCGCAGGAGCCCCGCCCAGAATAATGATCGGACCAACGTTCAGTTTAATAAACTGGTCAGGGACAGTCGGGTTCCGAAACCCAGTTTGATAACTGGCCCGAAAATGATGCGCATCATTAGGTGAGAACACCGCCGAAGCTCTTGGTGTAAAATTCCCGGCGAAATTCTGGTTTTTGTCGTAGCGCCCCGATAGCGTAAGTTTCAGCTTATCGTTCAGGAGCGTTTTGGCCACCTGTAGAAACGCGCCATATTCCGACACTCGTACCTTATTGACTTTATCATCGAAGAGTGTTCCGTTGGTCTCCATTGCATAGTAGCGCAGATTACCACCGGCCTGTAAATTCACAACCCTGACGTGCGGGGCGAAGTCATAAAGACCTTCGATATGGTATAATTTGCTCTGGCTGAGTACACCTGCCCCTTGTAATCCGGCAATATGAATGTACTTATCTTTTTCCCGGTCAAAATCGGCAGAACCAGGCATGTAACGCCCCTGATCGGCAAATGTGCGGGCGGCATCGTTACTCTGAGCGGTAACGCCTTCTACTTTTCCACCGTAAGCTGCGCCATAACGCTCAAACCAGGTGGCGTCGGCTTTGTCGGGCGAAACCACATTGCCACTCAGGTCGCGTACCCATGCGCGGTTAATGAGCTGGCCCAGTGAACGCGTATTATAGGAGTTATTCGAGTTCTCGGCAGTAGAGTAGGCACGGATGAAAAAGTTTCGGCCACGTAATTCCAACCGATGCTGCGTTAACCGGAAGTCGTTGAGCATAAACCGGCTGCTACCTGTATAATTGGCCGTTCCCTGATTCACATTAAGTGCATAAATGGCTTCGACAGTAGGCGAAATCCGGTAATGAAGAGCGCCATTCAGTTTCAGACTGTAAACATCGTACGTGGTTAAATCACGCTCTTCATAACCTGTTCGCGATACACGCCCAATACCCGGCAGCGTTTGCGCTACTTCATCGCCGTAAACATTTAGTGCGTTTCGGCCCGGGTTTGTTGGGCCGCGTTTATCGGGACTGGTATTCGGATCGATGTCGGTGTAGTCGGCTGCATACCAGTCGCGACCTTTGAGGTAGGATGCATTCAGTTTAAACGCAAACCTGTTGCCAACTGCTTTAGCATAACGCACCGATGTTTCGGAAAAGAGCTTTGCGCCATCGCCAGTTGGATCGGCAACATGGTTTATTCCTGTTTTTTGCTGAATACTTAGCCCTTGATAATCAAATGGATTTTTGGTTTTCGTATACAACAGGCCGTTAAACGCCACCGGCCCATACAAGGCAGAGGCTGCCCCTGGGATTAATTCGGCAGATTCCACATCTAAATCTGACACGCCAAATAGATTGCCTACCGAAAAGCCCAGCCCCGGCGACTGGTTATCGACCCCATCTACCAATTGGAGAAACCGGCTATTGCCCGTCGAATTGAAGCCCCGTGTGTTGATCTGACGATATGTCAGTCCGCTGGTAACCATATCAACACCCTTCACATTATTAAGCGCTTCAAAGTAGTTGGCCGAAGGCGACTGCCGGATAGCACGGGCATCGAGTTTTTCGATACTCACCGGCGAGCGCAGGCTACTTTCTTCAATTCGCGAAGCTGCCACAACGACCTGATCGAGCAATTCAGACGAGGAGCGTAGCCGAACCATCAATGATTGGTTTACGGGTATCAGAACTTCCTGCTTTTCGTACCCAATCATCGATACGATAACTAGCCGCCCATTTAGATCAGAACTGGGCAAACTAAATCGGCCCTGGCCATCCGTAACGGCCCCCTGCTTACTGCCTTTAAGGGTGATGGCTGCTCCCGCTAGGAGTTTTCCAGTTTCGGCGTCGGTAACGGTGCCATTGAGTGCTGTCTGGGCAAAAGTGGATGGTATCAGCCCAATGAGAAACAGGAAAAAAAACAGGTTTGTATAGAGAGATTTCATGAAGTATGGGAGTAAGTATTTATGGACCAATGGTGCACCAGACCAAACAGGTGTGCATCAACCAGACCCAGCATACAATCATTGGCTAAAGCATACACGCAGCCAATGCGGATTTGATCGGGCATTGAGCCCTAATCCGGAGTAAGAATGAAAAACGAACGCGAAGGAAATGACGAACAAGACCCATTGCCCGATTGATCAGAACGCGATAAACAGGCAATGGATAGGTGATTTGTTAACGAACCGGCATGAGTGGTAAAGCCCATAGCAGGCAAAGCGTCTGGTTGACCAGAAGCAATACAAGCAATAAAGCAAAGTCAGAAAATGCAGGCATTCGTTGTCAATTTTGAAACGTACAAGAACATGCCCCTTCCGCCTGGACAGATGAGCCTCCTTATTCGTACCTGTAACCGACCGTCAGGCGGTCAGTTCGGGCGGGGGAGAGTAAATCGGCTCAGAGCGAGTCGAGAAAACCAAAGGCGATTCAGGAATCCGGATGGATTCACGCCAGGATGAAAATAGAAAATGAAGTACTGTACGTGAACTGGGTGAGTATTCTTTAAGCAGAAGCTTTAAGAGTTGGCTGGCTTTTCCACCTGTGGCGGGCACTGAGGCCAGATGATGGTTTACAAACGTCAAAAGATCATCCTGCCAGAACGAACGGCTGGTCGACTCCAGACCGGCTATATGCAATGTGTCTCCTTTTACCTCCAGACTCACAACATTGTAATAGTGACCCCGGTAATTAAAACCATCTTCGGTTGTACGTGCAATTCCGGTACCGTCGGTTTTATTGACCAGAGGAATCTGAAATTCGACAATGCTATCCACCGAACGATAAACCTGCAAACGAGTCGATAGGTCATGCTCTTCCTGCCACCATGCGCTCAGGCCCGCAATCACGTGCGCCAGCGTATGACAGAATAGTAAGATGAACAACCCAAACGAAACTATTTTTTTCACATTGAGCGGTGCGTAGCAGATTCGTAATGCTAAAGTACTATCGAATCCCGAACAAAATCAATGCCTTCCGATAACTCAGTGCATAAATTCAGCCAATTCAATTACCAAGTCCGTACACATCGTTATAAAAGTGCAACTGCCCAGCCGCATCGACATCGGCAATGTTATAGGTGATAAAAACCGGGAATCGTTTGGGAATAGACAGCGTCTGTGGCTTTTGATCGATCAGGCAGCGGTTCATAAAACCAGCATCGAAGGTTTGTTTGCCGAGAACGAAATTGGCTAACTCGACGGGTTTCTGCACCCGAACGCAGCCATGACTCCGCCAGCGATCGGTAGTGAGGGTAAACATGTCGCGGCCATTGGTATCGTGGAGATAAATGGCCAGCGGGTTTTCCAGGTCGAATTTAATCAACCCTAACGAATTCTCGCAACCCGATGCCTGCCGTATCCGGTACGGGAAATTCGTCTCAGACAGGCTTTCCCAGTCAATGTCTTCGGGATCTACTTCACGATTTCGACTGTCCAGTACCTGCAAATTCTGATTGTTCAGGAAGGCCAGGTTTTTCCTGATTTTGGGCAGCATTTCGTTGATCGCAATACTTTTCGGAACATTCCAGTAGGGGTAGGCCACGATGTCTTTAATGTACGTTGTCATACAGGGCGTTCGCTTATCTTTTTTGCCCGTAATGACTTTCATGGGTAAAAACCGTTTCCCACTTCGATCAAACACGTTCAGTTCGCCCGCCGGAATATTGACTACCACAAATTTATCGGGGTCGAATCGATTAATATAGCGGTAAAAATTTAGTGTTTGCCGGATCAATCGAAGCGAATCGGCAACGCCAGGACTTGCTTTCCGATTTCTCAATCGGTTATAGTGCTTCACTAACTGATTATACGGCGTAAAGGAGGCAACATCGGTAATGGCTGCGGGCGAGAAGGTTGTACTGATCTTTTCGGACCACGATGAATCAACGGCTTCTGGAAGGCCACTGAATTCTATACGGGATGGCTTCTTGCCATACCGTGTTTCCATTAATAACTGGGCGATTTTTTCAGCAATATCATCTTTAGAAACGGTGCTACTGATCGTGAAGCGGCTCGTATCGATGCCTACTGAGTCGGCATATTGGCAAACCTGGTGCAAAGTTTGCTTTGCCTGGTTAAGCTGACGCAAGGCCTGCTTCCGCTGACGCAAAGCCTGCTCCCGGTTTTGTTTCTCTTCCTGTTTTGTCTTCTGCCAGAGTAGCACCTGGCGACCGACAAAGAATACGATCACTAATCCGGCCAGAATGGCCACCCCAATCCATATTTTACGTTTATCCATTTTTCGTTGAGTGTATATGCACAATAAACACCGAAATGCCCGCTTAGGTTGTATGATTCGATCTAAAGCAAAAAACGCTTTTATCGGATGCACCTGATAAAAGCGTTTTTTGATCGAATTTTGTTGATCCCTTAACCACTAACTATAGGCAGGCTTATCAATGTCGGGCTTAGGATTCGGATTCCGGTTTGGATGCCGAATTCGCAGATTAGATCCCGGTTCGTCACCATCCATATAGTCATCCTCCAGTTGATCGGCGGGCAGCTCTTCTGCGTCTATCTGACTGCCGGGTCCACTGGTTCCTTCTGCCGACTGGTTGGCCAGTCCTGCGGGCGAAATAGCTTGTTTTGCACGAATCAGATCTTCTTTTTCTTCACTTTCCATTACGTCCTCCTTTCGTGGTTTGGGGCTACTGTCAACAGCCGTTTTTCAAGTAGATAACCGACGATTCTCAATATTGTTCGGTTGGTGTAGACAGACAGAATCCGCCAACGCGGTAATCGAATTGGCGGATTCTGTCTGTTACTAAAGATTTTTGCGGCCTATTTGCCTCCTTCTGCAGGCATCAGCACTGTATCAATTGAATGAACGATTCCGTTTGTAGTTTCAACATCGGCCGCGTTAACGGTCGCGGTGTTACCTGCCCCATCGGTAATGGTAACTGTATCGCCCTGTTTACCAACGGTTAATGTGCCACCCGTTACTGTTTTGAGCTTCTGGCCGTCCTGCAATTGATCGGATGTTAGCTTGCCTTTTACAACGTGATAGGCTAATAGTTTGACAAGTTTTGCTTTAGCCGCTGGTTGCAGAAGTCCATCGACCGTGCCTTCCGGTAATTTATTGAAAGCCTCATTGGTAGGAGCAAACACAGTGAAAGGGCCTTTACTACTAGCCTGTTCGGTCAGCCCCGATACGCGCAATGCCCGAAATAAAATGGTATGATCGGCCGATTTAGCGGCACTGATCGCCAGATCTTTACCGGTCGAAACTCCTGATTTTAGATTCGCTCCTGGCATACCCATATTACTGGTAGCAGCAGCACTAGGCTGAGTCGCGGTATTCTGATCCTGAGCCGTAGTGGTTATATTGACCCCAATAAGTAGAGCGAATCCCATCGCCCAGCCGAAACACGATTTCGTTGTCATAGTCGAGTATAAATGGTGAATACAAATCGACTTATTCGATTGAATAAGTCCCGATGCCACACACATCGGTTTTTGGTGAACGACCTTTTCGAAAAAATGTTTCGTAAACGGTATTTAATGGGATAAAAATTGAGGGAAAGAACAGCCGGACTTTCTGATAAAGAGCCAAAAAACTGGATGCTGTTGTTCTGATAAGTAAGACAGTTGCCCGTTTAAGTCAAAATCTTTACTGATGAGAAGTACCCATTCTCCTCACCTATGCCCGTGTGAGGAGAATGGGTATGTGTGGATAGTCAGATGCATTGAATAACAATTCTTTCCCGATTGTTAATTTATTTTCGATGGGAAAGGCCAACTTTGTGTTTCGATTGTTTCTTACCAAAAACCAATCGAACGCTAATTATTATGCAGATCTCGAAACATAAAGTAGCCGCCATCCACTATACCCTTCGTGATGATGCAGGCAACATCCTGGATTCGAGCCAGGAACGTGACCCGCTCTATTACCTTCATGGCAAGGGTAACCTGATTCCAGGAATGGAAGAAGGGTTGGAAGGAAAAGCCAAAGGCGACAAAGCAAAAATAGATGTAGTTCCTGAAAAGGGCTATGGCAAACGAAATCCCCAACTGATTCAGGAGGTTCCAATCAAAGCGTTTGGTGGCCAGAAAATAGAAGTTGGGATGCAGTTTGAAACCAATCAGGGCGAGTTGATCACCGTAACGCAGGTAGGACCGGAAACGGTTACCGTTGATGGCAATCACCCATTGGCCGACCAGAATCTGCATTTCGACGTTGAAGTCGTTGAGGTACGCGACGCGACGCCTGACGAACTGGCGCATGGCCACGTTCATGGTCCCGGTGGGCATCATTAAGTGGTAGAAAGCTGACTGTCTGTGGTTTGTTGTTCGCCTTATTCGTATGAATCGGCGAACAACAAACCACTTTTTTTATTGGAATGCACCTGCTGACAATCCGGAGAATTTACCCTACTTAAAGCGCTTCATACCGTATTCTGATAATTCGTTTCCCATCTTCGGTAGGCTTATCTACAGAAATCGTTTCGACAGAGATGCTTTTATTATTGAGCACTTCTTTAACGTATTTGACGTCGGTTGTGGGCTGATTATTCAGGTAATATGTTACCGTTCCGGCTGGATAATCAAACAAATTCAGGGGAAATCGAGCCGAACTGGTATTAATAATCCGGCTATATATTGTTGACGAACTCGGCGGAGATACCTGGTCGATAATCTCCGAATCTTTGGGCTTGATCTGTTGGTAGGTAGGAAATGAATTCTCCTGTTTTTTGGCCTGTGCATACGAGTTATATCGGCTTGTAAACGTAAGCATGGCCAGACAAAGAGCAGTCCAATGATAGCCCAACATTGTTTAGAGATTTGTCGTAAATGTTCAAAAAGACACTACCCTTACTGAAAGTCGCCGTTCTATAAAGCCCGTAACAGTCAGCAAGGGTAGATAGTCCGTGCATCTTAGTAACGCACAACTTGGTTGTCTAGTACATCTTTATGGCGTATTCTGTGACATGAAAGCTGGTCAAATAGCCTGGTACTATTTCAATTTATAGTTTATACGTACTAGCCCTGTATGTAGTTAATTATAAACCTATAAGGTTTCAAAAACCTTATAGGTTTAAGCCAGACTACGGTTTTGTGGCTGTACTATCTGCCTTACGCTTGGCATCTTCTTTCGCTTGCTTCTTGAAAAAACCACGCAACAGGAAATTATTCTGAGCAGCTTTCAAGTCTTCATTGAGCAAAGCGCTACCCCTGTTTAGATTCCGGAGCGTAATCCGAAGGTTGTTCGCCGTTTCCTGATCGGTTAGTAACACACCCAACGGACTGTTGTTGTTATTGAGTTTTTCGGATGCACGGTTAAAGTTTTCCGTCGATTTTCGTAGGCTGCCAACGGCGACATCGGCCGACGTTGCCGCACTTTCCAGCCGACCAGCCGAGCGGCTTAACTGGCGGAAAACAGTTGTATCTGTCACCAGTTCATTGGCTAACGTTCCCTTTGCATTTAATTTAGCCGCAAATTGTGACACTGCGCCCGTGACCTTTACGGTGTTGTCCGACGCCTTTTCCAGGTTTAGCATGGCCCGTTTAAAGTTGTTGGCAACGATCGAATCGGTCAGCACAGCGCCTACTGTGCCTTTTCCCTTCCTAAGATTTCCGACCAGCTCTTTAAAGTCGTTGGTTACGCGCAACAGGTTGTTATTATTTTCCTGTAGCGTTGCCATAATTTGGTCTGAGCTTAGGGCCGCCTGGGTTTGCAGCCGGTCGCCGTCTTCAACCTCAGGATGACTATTGGTTCCGCCCACAATGACAACAATTTTGTTGCCAATCAGCCCATCCGAGCTAATGCTTGCACTGGCGTCTTTCCGGATGAACTGCTTCGAACTCTGTTCGACGTCCATGTCTACTTCTACCTGCGCATTGCTATAGATACTGACTCGCTTAACCGTTCCGACTTTAACGCCTGAAAACCAGACGTTGTTACCTGCTTTGAGGCCCGATACATCTTTGAAAACGGCAATGAGACGGATGCTTTTCGTGAAGCGTTTTTGTTGCCCGCCCAGCACAAACACCCCTGCAACAAAGATGATAATGCCTAGCAGAACAAATATGCCAACAACAACAGCGCGTTTGTTCGATTCTGTACTCATAGTGAATTAGTGAATTGAGTAATTTAGGTAACTCGGTAATGGAGGTAATTGTGTAAATCGTGTCAGTTCAATTGCTGAGCCGATATTCGTTTACCGGATTACCTTACATAGGCTAATCAACAAATTTGTAATTGTAAAACTGCTGTATGCGCTCATCGGGGTCGGCAAAAACCTCCTCGAAAGGGCCAACTCGCTCAAAGCGCCCATCCAGAAGCATTGCCACACGATCGCCAGTGGATTTCGCACAGGTCAAATCGTGAGTAATGATAATGGAGGTCGCTTTAAAGCGTTCTTTAACTTCATTGATCAGGTTGTTGATCTCGATACTGGTAATCGGATCGAGGCCGGCCGTTGGTTCGTCGTAGAGCATGATCTCGGGCTTCAGCATTAAGGTTCGGGCAATGCCAATTCGCTTGCGCTGACCACCCGAAAGCTCCGAGGGCATCTGGTTGATCGTTTGCGATAAACCAACATCGTCCAGGGCTTCTTCAACGGCGCGGTCAATTTCCCCCTGCGTCAGATCCCGAACATTGCGAATGAGCGGAAACTCCAGATTTTCACGAATGCTCATACTGTCATATAATGCACTGCTCTGAAACGAGAAGCCAACTTTCTGACGGAACAGATCGAGTTCTTGGTCGCGAAGTTTTTCAACGTCCTGGCCCAGCACAATAACGCTTCCGGCGTCGGGCTTCAATAAACCAACAATAATTTTGATCAACACTGACTTTCCTGTACCAGAACGACCCAACACGACAACATTTTCGCCCCGGCTAACATCCAGATCAATGCCGCGCAGTACGTGTAAGTCGCCAAACGACTTTTTCAGGCCGTGGATACTGATAACTGGATCGGTTGGTTGTGTCATTTATAGTACAGGAATTTGGGTAAATGGGTCATTAATTAAAATCTTGTTCAGTCGTCAGCGCGAATCGCTAGTTGCCTCGAATGGCGGTAATGATCTGAAGCGACAGCAATTCTTCGATGAAGACCAGAAACATGGCTGTTACAACGGATGCATTGGCCGCCTTACCAACGCCCTCAGTCCCTTTTGAGGAATGATAGCCTTTGTAGCAACCGACCATGCCGATCGTAAAACCAAATACAATTGATTTTGTGATGGAAGCGAAAATATCGGTGTACGTGATGGCTCCAAAGACCTCCTGAAAATAGGACACAAAGCTGGTTTGCTCGTTCTGATTCACATTAATGAAGGCGCCCAGAAGTCCGACAAAAATGGTATACATGGTCAGAACGGGAATCGTGATCGATGTGGCCAGTACACGACTCACTACCAGGAACTTGAATGGGTTTGTGCCCGATACTTCCATCGCATCGATTTGCTCTGTTACGTTCATTGACCCCAGTTCGGCACCAATGCTCGACCCGACTTTGCCGGATGCAATCAGGGCGGTTACGAGTGGCCCTAAGGCTCGCACAATGGCAATGGCAATGAGGGAAGGTAGCCACGAGGTTGCTCCAAATTCAGACAATGACGGTCGCGACTGATTGGTAAACACGATACCGGTTATAAAACCCGTTGTTGAGATCAGCAACAACGATCGATAACCTACTTCATAGCACTGCCGGATAATCTCCTTAAATTCATAGGGAGGAATAAACGCTTCCCGAAAGAAGCGTCCGACAAAGGCCGAAACATCGGCCAGATTTAAAAAGAACTTATCCAGCCGCCGGGTAACGACGGGCTTACTGGATGATTTATTGGCGGAGTTGGTGGTGTCTGACTGCATTAAAGCGCTGACAGTGGTTCTGGTCGGATTATTCTAATAACTGATTTGACGGGTTTGGGTTTTAATTTATCCAATACCTTCACAAAGTGTGCAACATTACTATAAACAATACAAGGAGTCAAGTCGCCGATTTGGCCGCCGAATAATCAATTAAGGAACTGGATGTAACCTGCAATCCATAAATTTGCTACCATTCAATTGCACCATGAAGAAATTTTTACCGACGCTTTGGTTGCTTCGTTTAGTAAGTTGTTTTGTATTATGTTGGGTAGTTGGTGCCTGTAAATGGAATCTGGATACCCGTTCATTCCCCAAGTGTGAAAGCCCCACAGCAAAAATTAATTATCAGGCCAATTTACTGAGCGTAACATTTTCGCTGTCAGCTTTAACGGGAACCACCGACGATGTGAAGTGGGATTTTGGTGATGGACAATCAGGAAGTTCGACCGTTTCGGTTTCTATTCCACATTCATACACGGCTTCGGGAACATACGCTGTTAAAGCCAATCTGACCAATAAGTGCGGAGATGCTTACACGGCCAGTACAAGCATAACAATCAGTAATGTTGTTCCGCCCACGGTTACCATTCAGGACCTCGATCCGACTACCATAACTATGAATTCAGCGGCCCTTCGCATGACCGTAACCAGTAATGGCAACGGAGTGATTAGCCGGTACGGTTTATGTTATTCCACAACCAATAATCCACCGACAATTGCGGATCAGGTCATTGACAGTAAATCGAATCCAACGGTAGGAACGGCAAACGCATTTACAATAACTCAATTGCAGCCCGGTACGACTTATTACGTTCGCGCTTTTGCGATCAATAGTGCTGCTCCCAGCTATAGTTCAGATGTAAGAACGTTTACAACGCCACCTTTACTCCCGGTTGTAACAACTATTGGGACAAGTTCGCTCGATCGGAGTACGGCTTTGGTGTTATTCAGGCTGGATAATGCAGGCATTCCAGCTGCTATTCGTTACGGTATCTGCTATTCCAGTACGACAAATGATCCCAAACTACCCGGTTCATTGACAACTGAGATTACCGGCCCAGTTGTTGGAGCCAATACGTCTGTAACACTAACTAACCTGTCTATCAACACAAGGTATTACTATCGGTCGTTCGCGGTGTATGGAGATAATCAGGTTGTTTATGGAGACGTTCTCCCGTTTACTACGCTCGATTTTGACCTGACCACTGGTTTAGTGGCCAGCTTTCCATTCGATGGAAATGCCAGTGATGTTAGCGGAAACGGCAATCATGCGACACTAAAGAACGGGCCAACGTTTACGGCTAACCGTAAGGGTGGGGATCAGACGGCTCTATATTTCGACGGTGTAGACGATTACATCGAAATTGCGGATAATGCCAGCTTACGCCCGGCCAGTATTTCAATTAGTGTCTGGATTAAACCAAGCGCAGCGGCCCGAACATCCAGGATGCAGATTTTTATGAAAAACAACTTCGCCGATGGCGAACAGGAGCAATATAGCGCCATTGTCAAGGAGATACCAGTTGGGTCTTCGGCTACGAAACCATACATCAATTTCGACATTAAGCAACAGAGCAACTGTGTTCAGAGTAAAGGCTGGCAGGATCTGGAACTGTCTGACCTGGTTTTGGTGGATATCTGGCAGCATCTGGTTTTTGTTTACTCGGGTAGAACCATGATCGTGTATCAAAATGGGAAAGCGATCCGCTCAAAAACGGATTTGACACAAACCTTTATCGATAACTGTATTGGTGGTACCTTAAAATTTGGGGCGCAGTCGAAAAACTTTCCGAATTATTTTCAGGGTGCTATGGACGATATTCGAGTCTATAATATACCCCTAAATCAGGATCAGGTCGATGCGCTTTATAGTCGCCAATAATATGGAGAGAAATTTAGTTAACGGGCTTATCATCTGGTGCTTCGGCATTGGTTTGGGCTATGGCCAATCGCCGGAGAAACCGCCAATGGTATCGAACATCCGGGTTGAGTCGTCTCCAAAGCAGGTTATTATTCGGTATGACGTAGAAAATCTGACCCTGAAAGACTCCATCTTTATTCAGATTGAAGGACGGCTGCGGGGGCAATTGAACGTGAGAACGCTATCGGGCGATGCCGGATTGGGCGTTACGTCGGGTCCGAACAAAATCGTTGTCTGGGATTACCTCCGTGACGGCGAAACGCTGGATGAGGAAATCCAGGCAAAGGTGAATATCAAACCTTTTAGTAAACCAGGTCCAGCTGTTAGGAAAGGCAATGTAGAAAACAGTTCGGCCACCGGCACGGAGCAGCAGGTTATTGGCGGTGGCCCGACAAATGCGTTGCTGTCGGCGCTATTGCCGGGTCTGGGCAACATTATGGTTCAGCCTAAACACAGTATTGGGCTGCGGCCATTGATTTCGGTCGCGTATGTAGGGGCACTGGCCTATGGGCTCTTGCAGAAGGGCAAGTCAAACGACCAGTATGCGCTATACCTTCAGCAACCCTATGATCGGCTCGCAGTTCCCTATTATAATGAGGCTAACAGCCTGAATCATCGATACGTACTGGCAGTCAGTACGGCTGCCGTTATCTGGGTTGCCGATGTAACGTACACGCTGTTGAAAGGAGTAAAGAACGAACAGCGTCGCAAAAATCAATCGATTGGAATGAGACCTACGATGAACGTTGTCGGGAAAACGCCGACATTTGGACTTCGCTATCAGTTCTAGCGGGTAACATGAACCGCTTACTATAAAAAGGATAGCACTTACAACGGTTTTACCTCTTTTGTTGTCTATCTATCCGTAAGGATTACCGGCCCATAACACTAAATGAAAAGAATAGTAATCGTTTTTTGGGGAATCTTACTCTTCGCCAAATCCTTGCTGGCGCAGCAGACGGGCATTATAACCAGCGCCAGCGGCTGGGTAAAAACGGTCAGGCAGGTCGCGCCCGTCATTACCTGGCAAAGTCCGCAACTGACACGGTCGGAGCAAAAAGTGCCAACCGTGCGGATAACTGCGTGCATACAATCGGTGGAGCCACTTAGCTACCATTTTTTTCAGAACGGCAAAGAAATCCCAAATAAACGGACCGGTTTTAAGCATGTCGAATGTGGGCAGGAGCTTACCGAAGAAATTACACTTGAGCCAGGGGCCAACGAAATACACCTGACCGCAACGAACCCCGCCGGAACAACCACGTCCGACTCGCGTTATGTGACGTATAAAATGGGGCCACAGACTCCGCCATCACCGAATGCTCCCAAGCGTTTGGCTCTGGTGGTAGCCAATGCAAGTTACCCGAAAGCAGCGCTTCGTAATCCAATCAACGACGGGCGAACCATTCGGGATTACCTGCAAAAAGTAGGTTTTGAGGTCGTGTTGCGGGAGAATCTGCCACTCCGCGAATTGAAGCGAACAGTTGACACGTTTCTGGTCGATTTAGGGCGTCAGAAGCAAAATGTCGGGCTGGTTTTTTACGCTGGTCATGGGCTGATGGTTAATGGTGATAACTACCTGCAACCCGTTGATGCCGATCCGTCAACCGAGCCCGATGTAGAGTTTGAGTGCTATCCATTACGGCGATTGGTTGCTAAAATGGAGCAGGCAAATCCGACAGGTGCTAACCTGGTATTCTGGGATGCCTGCCGCAATAATCCGTACCGATCCTGGAATCGGAGTATGGGCGATCCTATCCACACCACCATTGCACCACCCGTTGGCACCATGATCGTATATGCCACGGAGCCAGGTAAAGTAGCCTCCGACGGCCTGGAGAAGAATGGCTTGTTTACCAGCGAGTTAATCCGACACATCGAAGAACCTGGGGTTGATATCTACGGGCTCATCGAGCGTATTGATGCCGGTCTGGAAGAACGGGGCATCAAGCAACCACCCTACAGCGAAGGGCGGCTGCGCGGTAAATTCTACTTCGTTAAACCTGAATAAGGTTCAGTTTTTGGACAGCCTGTTTTTTTTAGGCCGTGCCACGGTTAAAAAAAACAGGCTGCGAACTATAGAATTACTCGTTCAATGAATTGATTTTTTCGCGAACCTGCTCTAGCTGTGGCCTTACTGAGTCGGCTTTGTCGGGCTGGAGCAGCAGAGCCATTTCATAGGCGCGCTGGGCTGCCTGTAAAGCTGTGCCCGCTTTTGCTTTTTGGTCAGCCAGCAGGTAGAGCACAGCCTGATCGTAAGTGGTTCGGGCAGTCTGGGTCTGTTCGTTAAAGCGATACGCCCGCTCGCGGTCGATTTCGCTCCGTAACGCCTGCTGACGATCGGCATCTGGTACATCCCCCACCTGCTCGGCAGCACGAATCAGATACATCAGCGAATCGGGCTGATTCCGGTATTGCTGAAGTAACTGCTCAGCTTCACTGGGCGGAGGAGATTCATTGAGTGGCTGGGCTGACTCTTCGGGGTTTTCAAGAATCGCTGTGCTGTCTTCCGGCTCGTCGAAATCTGATCCATTTTCGGAGGTTATAACATACTCAGCGCTATCCTTCGGTTGTTGCGCATGATGTACGGCTCTCTGTTTTGGTCGAATTTTCCACCAATAATAACCACCGCCAATACTTCCCACAATGATAAAGGTTAGCAAAAAAAGTGAAATGGCTTTCCAAGGGAATGCTGATACCGGCTCTGGGGCGGGTTTCACAGGGACCTGCGTTTGGGCTGGCGGACGAGGAGTTTGAGCAACCATCGGGGCTGGCGTAGGCAGCACTTCGACTGGCACAGGCTCGGGTACAGACACCTGAATCGGCGGAGCAGCCGGCTTGGTTTCAACCGGCAAAGGGGCAGACGATTCCGTAGCCACTTCAACGGTGACAAGCATGAAAGGGTCAGCCAGTGAGCCGGTAGCCTGCGTCAATGAATCCAGACTGGTCACCTTCGCCAGATTTTGCGCAACGGTAGTGGTAATACCTGCTCCTTCGGCATCGCCAATGATGTACTGCCCCGGATTCAGAACGGCCGGTAGGTCGGTTCGTCCGGAGCCATTCTGAACCGACGAAAACTGGAAACGTCCCCAGGCAAATGCGTTTACTGCTCCAGTAGGGGAAATGATTAACTGCCCGAAACTCCGCAGAATATCATCGTCACTACCGCTAAAAGGCTGGTGTTTCTGCTGGGCAAATCGCTCGCGGAATGACGCTAATGCTTGCTGACGTATTGATTCAAATTGACTGGAATTGAGTAGCTTACTGTGCGTGCGTGCAGCTTCGTCGGCAAAAGATCTAAACTTGCCCGCCATACCAACCAGAACGGTTGTTCCATCGGGCGTAACGTGTCGGGCAAAGTAAGCGGGCCGGAGTTCGTTGGTCGAAAACGTTGAAAGAATAGTAAGCGGCTTCATTCGGCTAATGATTCGGTGCTGCGGAGTAAACTACTAATGATGTCGGTCGGGACCTGTACGTAGGTAATGCCCTGTCGTTGCTGAATGGGTAGCGAGAAACCATCGCCAGCCGATTCGACCCGTACCGGGCTATTGGCTGCCTGCGTAAATCGGGTCAGCGCCAGGCCATTGAGCAAATACCGCTCAAGTTGTTTTCGATTGCTGGCCTGAATGTACAGCCGTTCGGTTCCGGAACGAATCGATAAACCATTATCCCCCGTCAACAGATCAAGCCGGTTTCGCAACGAATCGAGCCGGACCCAAACCAGATGCCGATCTGTGTCCATTCGGTTCGGCTGGAGCGTTTGTGCGGGGATAGGGGCCTCGTCGGAAGGGCCATTCAGCCAGACAATAGCTATTGTCAGCACCAGAAACGTTGTGATACTGAACAATAAACCGGCTGGCTTCGGGCGAACCGGGGTTGCCCGAGGGGACGAAGGCAGTGGAGTCACTGCTGGTTGCTCGTTGGGTATGGATCGGCGAAGTTTCATAGGCGGCTGGCTGACGATTGTGGGCTATCGATGACTTCTTTGATAAGTTTACGGATTAGCTCTGCGGTGGCCGTATCCCAGGCACCACCGGGCGAATGACTGTAAAACGACACATAAATGACCCGGAAACGATTGTTTCGTAAATCGGAGGGGTGCAATTGCCGATCGTGCAAAGGTTCCTGACTAACAACCAGCAAGAGGTGTTTATCGCGTGCGCTGCCGGCTGCCCGGTTCCCGCTGATCGTGCCGGTTTTGGCATAAAACGAATATTGACCGTCATAAGCATCACGCAGCGGTCGCAGCCATTGAGCGGTACCTTCCTGAATGGCTTCATGCATGCCCGCAAAGAGATTCTGGGCGTAAAATGTACTGAGTTGATCCGGCGCTATCCACGACGCATCGACACTAAATCCCGTCTGTGTGACAGGCGGTTGGTCGGCCAGAATATGTGCTTTGTAGGCGTTGTTAAACGAGAAGAGTTTACCCGCCATTTCAGCCATTTTTAGGGGTGTTGTTGTGATTGGATAGGCACCCGATGCGCACTGGGCAATGGCATTTTGCAGACTTGTTCGTCGGTCGATCAAATACAGATGGGAGGGTTCGGGGAAACTCCAGAGTTTAAACGAACTGCGCGACGCATCAATCAGGGCATCATTGAGGCCCGGAGCGAGGTTGCGGCTATGCTGACCATTTTCGCTGACAACCTGCGCTGAATTAATCGGCAAATCGAAATTCTCCCAAAGCCCACGCCCCAGCAACGAGTTTGGATTATCCCAGGATGGAAACTGACGAATGCGATAGGTTTGTCCACCATAGCTTACTAGCGGGAAGTTTCGCTTCGCATCCTCCGATACTCCTTTCACAAAAAAAGGAGTATCGGACGAACTGTTGACAAACGCCTGTTTGGTTCGCCTTGCCTGAGCCGCATCCAGTGAGCCAAGAAGCAGTACCAGCGAATTGTAGGTATTTGTTGAATGGCTCAGGTAGTAATGATTGTTATGACCTGTCAGATTGTTTCGCCCAACGGTGAACCGGAGTCCTTTGCCACCAAAATAGCGCAGTGTATAATCATCGCCGTTTGGGCGGGCGATGGCCTCCATTGTTTGACTATCTACCGCGCCAAGCTGTAGATTTTCCCAGCCCAGATTGAACTGCGATGTTGTGGCCGCGTATAAAACCGGCTTGAAGGTTGAGGCAGGACCGTTTTCCATCCGCATGAGGCACTTGTTGCCGAACAGCATCCGTTCATCATAGCGTTGCGGATCAAGGTAAAGTGCGTCGAGAATTGGCTGGAAATCGGCCATGCGGTTTGGATCGATAGCTGTTGTATTACCGCGTTTATGATCAGCCATCAGGCGAATCTGACCGCGTTCATCGAGCACCACCATGCTGAAGGCTTTAGCACGTTCGGCTGGGGTTCTGAGTGGGCGTGAGCCATAAAAATCACGCACTAATTCTGTCACCTTCTCGGTTAGCGGTCGATCGAGCGTAGTTCGAACAGGCTGATGTTGCCGTTCTGCATCCCGGTCGTAGGCTGACTTAACCAGGTTCGTAAAGTGGTATGACCATAAAAAACGGTCACGCAGGGGATACACGTACTGCGGGCGACCATTTAGCCAGACATTGCGTGCCAGAAAATGATGGTCGTTTTGCCGAACTTCATAGTTGATCAGCCGACCACTTCCTTCGGGCATAAACTGGAGCAGATCGCCGGGTTGTAGTCGCAGAGCAAAGTCTGATCGCGACGATTCCAGTACATGGCTCCCCTGTTTAACCAGATACCGCGACCGGGTTGTGTGTTCGTCGCCCTGGGTAGTGGTCAGCACCAGCAAGGGTAGTGAGTCGGTTGTCCAACTGGCGGGTATTGTGCTTAACCGCAGGTTCAGATTGCTGCTACTGAACGGGCTGCCGGGAGCGCTGAACCAGTCGGCAACCGGGCTGTTACGGGAAATTCGTAACGACTGGTCGCTGTTAGATCGATTGACTAATAGTACACTGGGCAATTCAGATCGAGCCAGTACATGGCCCTGATAGCCATCCTGATCAGCATCAGGACTGCTCACGTTATAATAAAATGGATTGACCGCAAACTCCCATGTGCCCTCATTGGAGCGACGGAGGTGAATCAGATTCTGTGATCGATTTCTGGCTGGTTGGGCCAGAAAGGCTGCATACGCGCTCCGAAGTAGTGGCTGTCGGGCAAAGAGCGTATCGGCGGCTGCATGTCCGGGCCCTTTCAGATAGGTGTCGAACTGGCGTAGTAGTTGTCGAGTCGAACCTCTTGGGTTATTTTGTTCCTGCTGAAACGTCTGGAAAGGGCCATTAAGCTCACCAAAAGCCGTTTGCAGATCGCTGATGGTTTGCGATAAATCGAACTGGCGTGTATTTCGGTCAAATGGAAACAGGTAATACGACAGGGTAGCAATCAATACTAACCCGGCCATCAGAACCCCAAACGAGCGTCGGCCAAACCGACTGAATTCATAGCGCGCCGGTAAGGGCTGCGAAGAGGAAAGTGGTGTGCCCAGTACAATAACGGCCACAAAGATAGACAGAGACAGAAGCAATGTCAGGCGGCTATTCAGGCTTAATAGGGGAAAGTCCTGCCCCACAAATACCA
This sequence comes from Spirosoma endbachense, assembly GCF_010233585.1. Classification (NCBI taxonomy): domain Bacteria; kingdom Pseudomonadati; phylum Bacteroidota; class Cytophagia; order Cytophagales; family Cytophagaceae; genus Spirosoma; species Spirosoma endbachense. The sequence goes on along the minus strand of NZ_CP045997.1, from coordinate 1,969,628 downwards.
TCCGGTTCGTAGCGGTCATCCAGACGGCAAACGCGATACTGAACAGCAGACAGACCAATTGGGCCCGCATTTTTGAGGCAGGACTGAGTTTCCCGCCACTAACGGTACTGATCAACCAGCCCAGAAGCAGTGCCAGAAGCATCCAGATGATCCACTCGCTATGCTCGGCAATCACATAACGAACGGCGACCAGATCGGCAAGTTGTGTCTGATAGGTGGAGCCGGTATTAATGTGTGGAACCAGTCGGGCGTAGTGGGTCAGACTGAAGTTGCCTTTGTCGTAGAAGTAATTGACCAGCCATTGATTCTGGGCGGCTTCAAGGAGTTTTTGATTAGCTCCGTTGTTGAAGCGATTCTGCTCCTGACGCATCAGTTCGTCGGCCGAATGAATCAATATGCCCGCCCGATAGCGGATACGGGCTTCTTTTTCCAGCATACGATCGACCGCATTCGGGAAGAGAAACAAGCTCCCAATTAACACGGCCATTAGACCAGCGACCAGCGGGAGACCCCACGTAGGACGTTTCTCCTGAGGCCATAGAAACCGAAGAACGATCACACCAAAAGTAAGGATGACAATCGTTAGCAGTGGCCCAGGCGCACGAAAAGTAAGTTCGATAAGCCATGGCAGGGCATATAAGTACAATAAAATGGCGGTTGGCGGTCCAAACCAACTGAACAGATAACGGTATTGCCCGAAGCGTGAAGCGCCGGGTAACTGGTGGTCTTCAAAGGTGAACAACCGCAGCCACATGTAGAGCAGACTGAATAGCCCGAAAATAATGGCGAATCCAGCGTCGAGCATCCCTAACAGGCCAAAGCAGCTTAACCAGTTGATGGCCGAAAGGCGCTGGTATGCCGAAGAATTCACCGAACTATCCCCATTGCGGTAAATCTGCCGGAGCCAGTTGTAATCCACCACCATGTAGACGAGCAACGGGAGGAATACACTGGCAATCCGCTCCAGCCACGCAATCGGTCCGGCAGCAACATTGACGAATATCGGGAGAAGGTACGCCAATAGTGGTTTTTCGGATAACGTATCAGGCCATTGGGCCAGGTTCCGATTGATCCATTGACTGACCACCTGGCCCCGGAGTTTCCACCCGTAGATGACCGCGAAAAAGAGCAAAACAGCAAGTATGGTGTCTGTGTAATAGTTCCAGCTCAAGTTGGCAAAATTGGCAGAGGAATCAGTGGGTGGAAACGTACCCACCCGCCAGAGTAAAATACCTCGAACCGTCATGAAGGCCAGCAGGAGTATATACGCAATGAGTTCGGTGTTGATGAAGCGCAGCGGCTGTCGGGTTGGCCCATAAAGCGAATACGGCGTGAGCCACACGGAGGCTAAACTACCAACTACCAGCAGAGCAACCAGTAGAGCCAGATGCCAGAATTGAAGTGGATTGACTGCTTTTAGGTCCGTTACACGGAGGAGCCACCGGTTAGCCGGTGTGCCGGAACGGGTAGCTGTTTTTAGAGACAGGGTGTCGCCTGCGCGTTTTTCGTTGATCAGCGCGTTCGTTTGTTCCTGACTGACAACCCGAAATCGCATCGGCTGCCTTGTAGGGCCGGTTACGTAAAATAAACTGGCCGAAAATTGATGCCGATTCTGGCTGTTCCGGAGTTTTCCTAGTTGATACCCAGCCGGTAATGCGTTGTTAATGACATCGTCGATAGAGGAGGTCAGAAAAAGAGATTCACCAGTCGGGCCGGTTGGTTTTAGGTACATTCGCTCCGGCGTTTCCAGCCACAGCGCCATTTGACGGCCAATGGCACCAACGCGGTAGAGTGGCGTCCGGCTGACCTTAAGTCCGGTGAAAAACAACTGCTCCGGGCCAAGTGGAGCCGTAAATTCGGGATGCCGACTAAGCGCAATCGTGACACCATCGATTTGTAGTGATGTTGCCGACCGCAACATAGCCGCCGATGGAAACAGATAGAGTGGACTATCCTCGTTCGCTTTTGTACCCAGTTGGGCCCGAATCAGGTAGGCGCTATCCAACATGGTTTGAGCCTGTGCTAAACCCGGTCGGTCGATGGGTACTCTGCTCAGGAGTGTTCCGAGCAAAAGGCCGGTTTTGATGCGTCGGTTAAAGAGAAGGGTGTCCCAGGGGCTTGTTGACGTACCATTGCTGAGTTGCAGGAGGTAGCGAGTCTGGTCATCGTCGATGGGCTCTACATTCAGGGATAGGGATCGATTTTGACCATAACCAATGGTCAATTGTCTGGATACCTGCTTCTCGAAAACCGGATTTGCCAGGGTATACAAGTCGTTGTTGCCGATAAATATGGGCTCGCAAAAGCCCCGACCCACCAGTTTGGTCGTGCCCGATGTATTGGCCTGGAGTGTGAGGTTTCCGGGTTTAGCATCCCAGAACGCCCGGTTTGGATGCTGCCCATCGGCCAGTGTCAACTGCGTTTGAAACTGTATGCCAATGTGTTCGAGAACATGGTGGCTGGCATTCGTATAAATCTGCTCGGGGGCCGACACGTAGCTTCGTATGGTAAGGACCGAAGCAACGCCGAGTACCGCCAGAAGCATGTAGGTGGGTGTTTTCTGGAATGGACCGCGCCATAAAATTCCCAGAACAGTCACTACACACAAAAGCAGAAAGGTATTCAGGTTGAACAGGAAAGCCAGTGCAGTATCCATGAATGGCAATCGAAAAGGTGTTTAAAGCAGACTCTTTGGTACGTGTAAATCCTGAAGCAGTACATTTTCCAGCTCTCCCAGTTGCATCTCCTGCAAAATTGATAGCAGTACCCGATAGCGTTTGGCCGTTTTGTATGGGTCAATGGTCAGGTCTGGCGCAGCAGGTCGATTAGTCGGTTGGACCAATAATCGGACATTGGGAACCTCCGTCAGACGTGTTAACGGTAAATGCTGATACCCCTCCACAAATGCATGGGCGTGCAGTGCCATTTCGACTAACTGGCGACGGATTTGTTGCTTTTCGGCCTCCGGCAACTCTGTTGAGAGTGTTTGCAGATCGTCGTAAAATTGCCCGTAGCGTTGGTAGAAAGCCATCATGTATTGCTTCAACGCGGTCTGGTCAGCTTGCCAATCAGAAGGGACGGGTGGGTTTGCCGGAGATTGCTCCGGTAAACCAGGAGAGACATTCGCTGGAGTTTCAGATTGGGTGGGCGCTATAATGGCCCTGGTCTGCTCCTGAACAATGGGTGTTTCCTGTCGGGGCACTTGTGCAGGTTCAGCGACTTTGTCTCGTTTCATAAATGCCGCAATTCCCCATAATAGTCCGCCCAAAGCCAGCAAACCGATACCTGGCAGCTCGCTCGAAGGTGCGCTGGCTGGTATGTCGGTAACTTCCGAAGGAGATAGTTGCACGGCTTGATCGGGCGATAGATTCTGCGTGGTCAGTCGATCCAGAATAAGGTTGTTGTAGAGAATCAGCGTTGTTTGCTGGGTTTTTTGTCGATCAGCGATAAACGTAATAAACCGTTCAAATAAAGCCTGATCAGCTTTATCGCTGGCTGGGCCAGGTGTAAGCCCAGTGGAGCAAAATGTTGCCAGTTTTTGGCGGGATACTTCCCAGCGAGCCGCGTCGGTAGTTGCGCCAGCGCCAAGTCGAAATCTGAACTGGCTCCGCCAGAGAGCAAGATCACGGGGCGTTTTCACCGAACTTCCTTTCACGGAGTCGGCCCGAAATAGCAACGGTTCTTTGTTCAGCACGAGAGCACTGTCGGTTACCGTTAGTCGGGTTATTTGTTCAGGGCCACGAATCAACAAGGTTGAGCCTGTTGAGTCGGTCAGCAGGTAATTCGTGGTCTTGCTTAGCGTATCGCTGCTGGTTTTCCCTGATTGAGAAATAGCAGCTGGCTGGTGCAGGCATAGCCACAGACCCGCGAGCCACAACAGGGCGGCTACCCAGCGAATCCAGTTGGTGCGTGTTGTCATAGAGTCAGATTGTGTCATCGAGCGTACCGACCGACTGATCAACCACTACCTGGCTGAAATGCGGTTCATCGAGATACGGGAATAAGGTTTCAAAGACGAATTGGTCGTGCTGAAAAAATTCGGGCCGGATGGTCAGGCGGGCCGCTTCGGTTGGGGTCCGTAACAGAAATTCAGTACCCGTAAAAAACACATTGACCGTTGGCTGATTGGGTGTCAACAAGGCCGGATGGGCATACCGCAATCCACTGATGGAAATCCACTGGCTTGACGACTGGTAGTTTCTGAACGTAACGCCCTCATACAACGACGGCAGCGGCCGTCTTGATTGTAAGGTCGTTGGGGCGGTTTGAGTTGTAACGGGCGATGATGGATCGGGCTCGTAGCGAATCTTTTGCAGAAAACCGTCAACTTTGGTCACCATACCTTTGAGCCGGTGGGCTGCCTCCGTTAATTTCTCATAAGGACGGGGCAGCAACACCGCCACGGCACCGGTTTCGTGACCCGCATCGACCAGGCGAATGCCCGCATCGCCATCGACCTGCCGAGTTGGTTGGCCGACAAGATTCGCATCGTAATTGATGGTCTCACTGCTGAATGCACCCGCCAGACAAATTTTCTTCAGTGCTGTTGTATCTCGCCCATCAGACGCTAAACGAACATTGCCAAACCGATTGCTGACTTCTTCGGCAAAGAGCCGGAACAAAAATGCCCGGCCCGTCAGAATGACCTGCGGTGGTGAGTCTGGATCATAAAAGCCTGAATAAACGACTTCCTGCGCCAGTTTATCGGTCAGCCGTTTGACTACGTTATTGATGAAACCAAATTCGTCCTGTAATGACTCCTGCTGCCCTGCGAGCGTTTCCAGTGCGTCCGTCACCTCTTTCAGCAAGCCAGCCGAACCCACGTTGTTCTGATACCGGGCGCGAATATCCTGTATCTGCTGGCCGATCAGGTCATGAATGGGGCGGTAAGCAGTTTGATTCCTGCCTTTGTCGAATCCTCGCTTCAAGGTTTCGATAATCTCTCCAAACCGAATTTTGTCGACCAGATCTGTGGTAGGACCGAGGGCAATTCGCCAGATGGCCTGCTGCCTGACTGTAGAATCTGGACCAAAAATAGCCGCGAAAACCGTTTCCACGAAAGCGTAGGAAATCGCATTGCCTGCCCCGATGAAACCCGATCGAAAGACAGATTTGGTTTCATCGTCACGCTCGATCAGCGAAAAATCAGTAGTCCCTTTCCCCGAATCAACAATCAGGTAACGACCTTTCAACGGTAGAGGTTGCCGCTGAACAGACCGGCTTTCGCGGTAGCCAAGAAAAGCAGCGTCGCTCTCCGATAACGTTCCGACTTCGGCCCCGCGAAGGGCATAGGGCGAGTCGGGTTGCAGGAGGTCATGCAGATTTCGGTACGTACCCTGAACAAGTGTGCTGACCCGCTGCTGCTCAAAAACGTTTGGCACAAGTAATTTGACGGATAAGAAAAACGGCTGATTGGCCGGATGGCTATGATGAAGGTGTTCCAGCACCGTTCGGAGCAGGTAATTGACAATAGCCTGCTGCAAACCGCTAATGGTATCACTGAACCGGCGGATCGAAACCCCAAATTCATTGGTGGCTGGCGAGGCAAACGAAACATCGAATCGATAGGCACCCAGGTGAGCCAGCTTAAGATTCGATACCAGAAAATGACTTTGGGCCAGTGAATCAATCCGGTCGCGTTCGGTCAGCAGGTTCAGGTATTCTGCGTCGCCGTGTTGATTGGGCGCATCCGTTGACTGAAATACGGCTCCTGACCGACGTAGAAAAAATACCGAACGAAGTAAGTCCGGATCAGGATCACGCTGATGAAGGGCTTTTGCCGTTAGTTTGCCGCTATCGGAAGTGAGCAGGTTCGGATAGAAATACCGCAACAGGTCATCGACAATATTGAGCCGTTCCAGCACGCGCTGCCCGCTGCCCCGATTGGTCAGCACAATCTGACTGGCTTCTGAGCCGAAGTCCATCACAACGTCATAAATAGCATGTGGTTCTGCCAGATACAGCCTGATTTCACCCAGGTATGGTTGGCCATCCAACTGGGTTTGCACGTTTATGGTCAGCGCGTTGGTCCGTGGGATCTGACGATCTTTTGTTCGGGCCAGTAGCGCCAGTCCCGATTCAGTTTCATCGGCCGGTTCGAGCAAAAAGTGAGCGCTCTGGTCCAACAAGTCTTCTGCTGGTGCATCAGTATCTGACACCGTCAGGTGAAGGGTAAGCGAATCCGGACGGTTTTCATGCAGTGTTATGCCATCAATTACCCGGTCGAGGTTTGTTCCACCATGCGCTACAAGTCGCACCTCGCCGTCGAGCGTCAGCAATCGTGTCAGGGCTGTTTGGGGATCGTAGGGAATAATAAATGATGGAACAACACCATCGGCTGATTCGCGCGATGAACGCAGGGGCACAATATGAACTTTTTCACCACGCAGGCGAATGGGCAGGTAGTACATTTGGTCTGGGTTAAAACCGCACTGGGCGTGTCGTAATCTGCACCTTATCAGCCACAATGATGCCATTTGCCCGTAAACCCCGTACCGTACGGAGAACAGTATTGGTCAGTTCACCCGTCAAGACATTGAAGCTGTTCTGCTTCTTCGTCTCGAGGGGAGCAAACGTATCAGTTGTGGCGAAGGCTAGTAGAAATTCCTGTCCAAATGGGCTAGAGCATTCAAAGTCACCCGGTACATCGATGAACTGCCCCACGGCCTGCCCATCAATCCGGTAATTGTCGAATAGTAACGTTTGCGTACCGTCTTCCAGTACATAAATCAGGCGAACGGTAGCGGGTTTACTTACTTTCAGCTTAATGGTCATCCGTTCGCCCTCATGATAGGTAACGCCCTGACGCCCCCGGTTCGTTTGTAATTCAATGGAAAAATCACCGACCGATTGCGGGGCCATTACTGTCTTTACGGCTGCTTCCATGCGCAGGCTATTGGCATCTTTCGGCGACTCGAACGTCAATTGGTTTTGCCGTACCCAGCGGACGGGCAGGTCACTGGATACCAGATCGCGCTCGAAAGCCGCTTGTTTGTTAAACAATTTTGCCCGGATCTCCACCTGATCGCCCGTCGTTGCGAAACTTCCCCGCACTGTATAATCGGCAGTCTGATTGTCGCTTTTGAGTATCTCGACAACCGCACCCGTTCGTTGCTGGAGCTGTTGACGGAGCGTTTGCGTCAGCGCTTCACCGAATTCGGTGCTGATTCCCCGATTTTCAAACGTAAAATTGTCGATCAGAATATGCTTCGTCTCGGCGGGTAATTGCCGTCGAATTCCTTCGGTCAAACAGTCGACTACCATATTGAGATCCTGCTCCTGCGCCCGCATTTGAGCCAGGTCTTCGCGGCCGGTCAATAGCCGGGAGGCTGATGGGATAGCGGCAAGACGCCGAATACCACCGATTTTCAGATTATCGAATACCCGCTGACAATTGCTGTTGTCGAACGTAAACTCCAGCCTGAATTCTTTAACCTGCCGTAATTCATGCCGTTTTTTGGGTGCCCGGTTATTGTCGTAAGTACCGGTCAGGGTTTCAGAAACATACAACGGCATGAAAAGTTTTCCGGCTGCGTTTGCCTGAATCCGGCCATAATGTAGCCCATCGGTCAGGTCATTACCGATAGCAAGATCGCCGGCACGATAGAAGGTCAACACATTAACCAGATACTGTTTGATCGGTAATTCAGAACTCTCCCGCTGGTAGGGGTCCAGGTCATTGACGACCAACGGGTTACCATTACCAAAACAACGATCAAGCAGACCGGCCATAATCTGCCGTTTTTCGGCCGCCGATAGATCGCTGGCCGGGCGACCTAATTCATTCAGCCTGAAGTAGTAGGCAGTTTCCAGAAAGCGCCTGGCCTGACGGGCAATGTATACCTCATCCGAAGGCCGGAATGTGGGTGCTTCGATTTTGGGTTGTGCCGGTTGAGGCTGCCCTGAAGCCAGCCCTGTGAGCAGTAAAAAACACAATAAAAACCAATATCTGACCATGAAAGATGAAGCTGTTAGATGCTTTCGGGCGAACGTTCTATAGTATACTGGTTGATCAACGAACCAGACTCACCCGTTTGGTTAGGGGCGAATCCGTACAAGAGTTGCCAGCTCGGGTGGAAGCCGCGATGGCGACCGGGTGCCGTATAAATCGCTGATGAGCCAGCCCGAGTTTTCGTTGTCGCGTGAGAATTCGTCAACCCGAACAATCCAGCCAGATTTAGTCGGGATAAACAGTGAAACACGTTCGGTTTCGATCAGGCGGAGTTCGCGCTGGCGGACAGCCTCAATAAAGGTTCGCCCAACGCCTGTCTGACTCAGCGAGTCACTCAGGAGTAACCGTAAATCATGACCCTGTTTGATGACCCGGTGGAATTCCAGAAAACTGGTTTCGTGCGTATTTGGCGACAGTGTAAGCGGACGGGTTGCCCGTTGTGTTGTGTCGCCGGATAGTGGCGCTTTTGAGGTGTCGGTACTGGCAGTTAGAAACGGAGCGTCCAATCCTACCATGCGCCAACCCTGCGCGCGACCTATGTGCGTCATTTGCCAAAAAACGGTCAGTGTTTCGGCCTTACCCCGATAGCTGGCCCGAAAGGGTGTTTCGGCCAATACGTTTGCATACAGGTCGTCAGGCTTTTCTTCCGCTTCCGAAAGCTCGGTAACGAACGTATCGATAGCCTGTTTGTAGCTGGGCTGCGTTGTTCGACGGCTATCTTTAGCATCAAACAGACTAAGCAGATACGCCCTTCGTGGATACAGGGCTCTTAACGAGTCGGTTGTGAGCGGGCGCTGGTCGGGAGTCTGTTCATAATAAAACCGTTTCAGAAACTCCTCGATCTGCTTCACCGGCTGTGTAGTCTGGATCGGCAAGGATTGCGACCAGCCTTTCTGGCCGAAAATTCCAATCCATAGCGCGATGAAGAGAAGTAAACGAGAGCGACGCATAGAGAAGAAGAAAAGATTTAGCTGTTGGCCGTTACTGGCTGATTATTAGTTAGCGGGTATAACTTCCAGGCTTCTGGCCTTCACGTTGCCAAGCAACAGCGTCCATTTTTTCTCGTTGTATTCATTCAATCGGGCATCGGCCCGGATACTGACATCTTTCTTGGTACGGTCATGATAAACGGCCTGATCGCCCCGAAAACCTTTAAAATCCTGGTAATACGTGCCGGTGCTATGGTAGTTGCCATCGGTGCCAAGCCGGAAATCGCTCACATAGGCTACATCGTACTGCGTAATGTCGATATGGGTGTAATAGCCTGTGCTGATGTCGAGCAGGTTCCGGAAATAGCGTTTAACGGGCATCGTTCGCTTCCCTTTTCGGTCTATTATTTCCATGTTCGCTTCGTTGGTAAACAACAGGAGTGCCTGTTCAACGGCATCTTCGCGTTCGGCCGTCGAACGCTTGGAGTCGGGTATGATGTTGAGGTAATTCTGAAGTTCAGCAATGCGTTGTTTAGTCCGGTTTTTCAGATCGGCGGCTTCTTTCTCAGACAGGTCATCGTCGACATACGATTGCTTGAGCCGATCCTGTGACCAACTCAGCGATGTGGCGAAAAGTAATAGAAGTAGTGTGGCTAGGAATGGTTTCATGGTGGGTTACGGTTTATGGTCGAGGCTAATGAGCACGGGAACTACTTTGCCAATGGGGTCAGTAGCAGTACTGAATGTAATTTGTTCTGGATCGTAGTTCATCGTGTGCCAGTCCATCAACTGATCGCCGAGTGTTTGCGTAATTTTATGCGATAAACTGCCACCTATAGCACTCATTCTGGTTATGAGGGCACTCATATCGAGCGGTTTATCCGCAAACAGGACCAGATAATATTCCTGTCCCGGATTATTATCGAGCCGAATGTGTTTGGTTGGGCCCGGTAACACCGCCGACTCCTTCGCATCGATCATGGCACTCAGGCTATCGGCATAAGGGAATAACCGTGTAAGTTTCATGCTCTGATCGGTTCCGATCACGTAGACATAAGCCGCTTTGTCGTTATTGACCGTCAGTTTGAACCGTGTTCCGGATGCGTAGCCATTAACAAGTTTGTAGGCACCAATTTCGTCGTTTGTATCGTCGCCAACGGTCGAACCCCGGCTCATCAACCGCCGTGCAGGCATGTCGGAGCCGTCTACCAGCCGCATTTCCACGCTGGCCTGCATCGTTACCGATTTGTCGGGTTGCGTGGTTGGCACTGGTGATCGTTTAGGAGCAGTAGGAGATTGTGGCCTGGTATTAGTTTTAGCAATAATGGGTGTCACTTTGGTTAGTTTTGCCGTGGGTTGTTCCATCGGATACACCCGGAACGCATAGCGCGTAAACAAGACAAAGTCCCGGTATTTTATCCAGCACAAACCATTGTCGGCCCAGCGTGTCCCCCAGCTATTGACAACTCGAAAAGCCTGGCGGCTATCGTCGTAGCCAACAACCGTGAGGGCATGTCCATATAATTTACGGCGTTTAAAGCCGGATCTGATTTCCTGGTATAAATCGTCGACATCAGACGGAGCGGGCGTCCAGGTATCCGTCGAAACAGCCTGAAATGACAAAGGAATCATCATGCCGATGGGAACCGGATAGCCACCGGCCAGCGCCCGTTTGATGTTCTGTATATTCGCATTGACAACCGACTCGAGATTATTGTTCTGGCGAACCACGCGGAACATAGTGGCAAAGTCAAAAATCCGTTCAAAATGACGAATCCGAAACTGCGAAGCTTCAGAGTCATAGGGTTTAACATTCCTGATGCATTGTGGATAGGGGAGACTGGACCAGAATGGAGCTCCGTAATTTTTGAGCGCCAATAAGCCTTCATCCATTGTTCCGCCCTGCTGGCAGGTCACGTCGTTCGGTAACTTGAGTCGGGAATAAAGGTAGGTTGGTGAAAATCGGGTCTGATTGATCTGCGGTTTAGTCGTCAGGTTTCGCTGAATGGCTTCGATAGCCGTTCGGGTATAATACGCACAGGTAAACGCCACACAAGTGCCATAGTCGCCCTGCCGTTCAATGTCTGGCAAGTATTTTTCGTAGGAAATTGCTCTGGGAAGTGGAGCCTTATAGATCACATTGTCGGGCTTTTGTTCGACACGCAGGTAGGCTTCATCATCGAAACGTAAGCCCGAATTCACCAGGTCGGCTGGAGCCTGTGCCCAAACCCATTGTGCCGAAAGCAAGATCGTAAACCAGAGGAGAGTTTTCATTACGAGGGGCGGTGCTGCCTACTGTCGGGTTGAGCCAGCTTTAGGAATGGTGAGGTATAGAGTAAAAATCTGCCAATAATTCGTTGTAAGCGGAGCTGTTCCCACGGGTGTCATGACGGTAGCAATGTCGGAGGCCTGTGGCTTGTTTCCGGTAAAGGTTGTCGCATTCCGATAGGTGGTTACCATCGTTTGCCAGTCGCCCGCTGCGGTTTTAATCGACTGGCCATAATACACGACTTCGGCACCTTTAAACTGAACCGCTGCCGACCGATTGCCAAACTGTGCAAGGTAATCATTTACCGATAGACGGGCGTCTGGCTGCCCCGGCTGATGAACTGAAATATAGCCAGATGGAGCAAAATAAGCGGTTAGTTCGCGGGCGTATCGTTCCTGGTGGTTTGCCGGGATCTGCGAATATGTTCGTATGTGATGCAGAATGCTATCGATTTTTTGGGTCAGCGGTAGTTTTAGTAGTCGGACAGTGGGCATGGCTGTCGCCTGGGGCCGACCGGAATTTGTCAGCCGTACCTGGGCATGGCACGGATCAGGCAGACCACCCGACAGCCAGAGCCACAGGCAAGTAAACAATGTGAGGATATGAACGGAAAGCAACTTCATTACGGCAAGAGGAGCTTACAGACTGGTATATAGTGGGTAATGGAGCTTTGTGAAAGAATATAGCGATTTAATTCGACCATACTTCCTGAATGGCAATCGTTTGGTATAGTTTTCCGTTTGGCGTTCGCTTCGATCGTTTTTCAATAAAATTAACCTGCCCGATTTTTACGGCATTAAGGGTCAGTCGTTTAAGCATATCGTTGAGGGCATATTCACCGACCGATGTATCGTTTTGATAGATCGTTACGCGGGCATCTGCGTTGAAATACTGAGTGGCTTTTTGTCGTTGCAGGGCTCGTTCGGCGTAGGTCAGTCGCTCGTCTGTCAGCGTATTGAGGTATTGGCTAATCGCCGTAAAATGCGCGTCGGGTGGTAACTGTTGCTTTACAGGTTTCAGATTAATCTCATAAATCGACGTTTGGTGCGAACTATCGGGTCGGGCAAGCCTGTCTACCCGAGCCTGAGCATCGAGTAATAAATCAATCCAACTTAGTCGGGAGCGGGTCGTTGTCAGCACCGACAGGGCCTGTTCCCATGACCGTGTGTAATGACTTCCCTGATCGCTAAGCATGCAGGCAGACTGATGGGGCTGGCAGGCCGCAATAAGTACATCGCCGGTCTGATCCAGAAATAAATTCGCCAGCACCCGGTTGATATCATCTTCTACCGTTCCGCCTTTCAACATAGGGTTGATCATCAGACCGCGTGTTCCGGCGGGTAGTACAATATTGCAGGCATCGGCCATTGTGATCGTGAGCCGGGCAAGTTTTGCCCGTAGCGAATCATGAAGTGATCGCAGAGAGGGGTCGTTGCCGGGTTCAACACTGAGCAAGGGAAATGGATCGGTGCGTCCGGCAAGATTGTGTCCATGACCTGTGTAATAGAGAAAGGCAACATCCTTTGGTCCAATGTGCAGGTTGTGAAGCCGTTGCTCAATGCTGGGCCGCCTGAAGCCCGAATCGCTCAATACAACCAGATTTAAAGGATAACCAATTCCAGAGGCAATGGCCTTGAAAGTGGTTGTCATGGCCGCAACATCCTTCTGGCAACCGGGGCCGACGTCAGCTGCCTGCGTATCCGCTACGATCAAGGCATGGAACGTTTGCGAATAAGCTACCTGGCTAACTAAGGTTATGAGCAGACTAGTGAGAAGTTTGATCATACGATCTGTCTGGTTTATCGAGCCGAATGATTAGGGTTGACTCGCTGAAAGTTCATGGAGTAACTGCTCAGCCTGATTGCCAAAATAGGTTGTTTTACGAAGTGTGCCGAGCTCTGCTTTTGCCAGATCTACCTGACCTGTTTGCAGATAGCCGAGGGCCAGTAAATAGCGGGCATTGGCCTGCCAGTCGGGTAGCGGACAGTTGCGGGCTGGTTGCAGTAACGCTATTGCCTGAGCCGGTTCGTTTTTCTGCAATAAGGTGAATCCGGCCCGGATAGCCGACGTATCGCGGGCGATGGCCTGCAGACGGCTTACCTGATCTGGACCGGGTGCCGTAAGTAAAGGCTCACCATCGCGGGTAGTCGGGTCAAGCCGCAAGTCTGGCTCCATATATCGGGCTGCTATGTCGGCGGGTGATGGGGCCATGAATCGATCCTGCATGAAAAACCAGCCAAATCCGAGTATCAACAGGACGCTGGCTGCAATGGCCAGATACTGCCACATTGGCCGTGTGGAGCCAAAAGGAACCACCTTGCCCATTTCGGTATGAGTGGGTTTTATGTCTCCTCGAAGTAACAATTCAGCATGGCGGGCCGCTATTTCGTCGCGATAATTCATACGACGAAGGCCACTCTGCATCGCTTTCAAACGGGTAACTTCGCGGGATAATTCGCCGTTGCTGGTTAGCTCACGTTCGAACTGTGCCTTCTCACCAGCCGATAGCCGACCTGCGATATAATCTTCAGCCCGTTCGAAATCAGATTGAGAAATAGACATTATAAATACGAGTTTTTTAGTTGGTTAAAGGACTGTCGAAGCCCCATGACGCAGTTGCGACGTTGCTGGCGTAGATTAGCTTCGTTGATATTGAGTTGAATGGCGGCTTCGCGGTCAGGAACTTCGTCAATATAAAACAGGCGCAAAATGGTCTGACAACGATCTTTCAGGCCAGACATAGCGAGTTTGAGTGGCTCAAGCGCCCAGCTATGATCGTCGATATCTGTCTGAAGGAGCCAGTCGACCGCTTCATCACGAACTGCCGACGAACTTTCTTCTGACTCATCTGCTGATTGCTCCTGAAACGGCGATACTTCCTGCCGACGTTTGTCTTTGTCATACAGATTAAGTAGTGTAAACCGGCAAACGCTATGCGCATAGGTTGTGACTTTGGCTTTCTCGTGCGTAAAACGACCGCTTAAAATGTTGTCTTTAACAACAGCCAGCCCTTCGGTATAGGCTGAAATTAACGTATCATAGTCATAATTCTGACGGGATTGCGGAACAACAAACTGATTGTGAACCTGAATCATCAGATAGTCCCAGGCTTGTTGATCGTTGGCCCGAAGTGCTTCATAAAATGCCTGTTCGTCCTGTTGAAACTGGCTGAATGATGGCTGCACGGCGACCTTATTGACTGAACTACGAAAAAATGCGGCCATAATCTGTGAATTGGGTTAAACGCTTTTGTGTGGTGTGCTATAAAAGTTAACTAAGTAAACTTAATAAGTCGATTTCCTAACGCTAATACCCATGTAGGCTATCCTGGAGAAAGGCCTGATCTGATTTGCTGGTAAAATTTATTCCTGTCTAATCTGTTAATGGGAAAGACTGAATAATGTGAATAAAAAAAGTAAAGTCTACTATCAGCAGACTTTATTAACATGCAGAACGGTCGTAGAATCTGATTCTACGACCGTTCTGCCTATATGAATCGTATTTTTAACCGATTTGTATAGCTGACGCCAGAGGCTGAAATCGATAGGCTGTTTGTGGAACAGGAGACAAAAAGGACGAATAATCGTTCGGGCGAGACATTACTTCTTTGTAGAGCAACACGCGGTAGAGGTAATATTTGGTTTCGCGTGGAAGGCTCATCTGGTAGTAATCGCGGTGTTCGTGGCGTTTTAGTTGATTTTTCATCAGGCCCGGCCCGGCGTTGTACGCTGCGGCTACCAACGACCATGAACCCAACTGATCATATAGTTTTCGCAGGTATCGACAGGCGGCATCTGTTGCTTTAAGCACATTGAAACGCTCATCAATACGTCCACCTACCCGTAACCCCAACGAACGGGCAGTGCCAGGCATTAATTGCCAGTAACCTGCTGCACCTGCTCGTGAAACCGCTTTTGGACGTAACGCACTTTCGGCAAGGGGAACGTAGCGGAAATCATCAGGAATGTCGTATTTCTCCAGAATCGGATCGATAATCGGGAAAAATGCCTCGGCCCGTTCACGGAGGTTGCCCAGATCGCTGGCGTGACTACGAAACAGCGTAAATACATGTTTCCAGCGGTCAACAACATCGATCTTGTCGAGTGGCAGGCACTCTCCGCAGAAATCGACATCGAGCAAAGGAAGCTCCGGGGCGTTAAGTGCCGTTGCCAGTAAGGCTGCTTTGGCACTGGTGCGGGACATGTCAGACCGCGTTGCATCGGATTGCATCAGCCCTGACCGGGTCGCGCCAGACCGGGTCGCGTCCGAATGATTTGCAGAGCTAATCGTAGATGGGTTGAGATTGGGGACTGTGGTGGCGGTAAACTTTGCAGCAACCGTGACAGCCGGACGAATTACGGCCATCAATAAAGAAAATCCAACTCGCTTTAACAAAACATAAGTTTGATGGTACTGAGTCTATAACGCCAGTAGATAAAGTATTAGTTTGTTGATTGTCAATATTTTAGATTAAAACTAATTGGGCGATGTACTACTTGTTGTCAGGTTTTCCGGTAAACAGACTGAAAATCACGACCTTAAAATAACACATGAAAAAAGTGGTGAAAGCGATAATTGGACTAATACAGATAGGTTGAGGCCAGTTGAACTTGAGACCCAAGTAAGCCTAAGCTATGGAAATTAATAAATTAGGCTAACCAGCAAAAAAACTATAGTTTCGCTGGTATTCTAGTTATCTTTGTGGCGAAAAATGTGCATTAAGCTATGGTTAATGCAAAATCCGAGGCTATTTTTGCAACTGCCCAACGGCACACTTGCCAAAAGTATAATCGACAATAAGACGACTTTATTGATCACTACTTACTGGTCATTGACAATGCCCCTACGTTCCCGAGATTGGTTTGGCCGCACCGGAAAAGACGGCTTTATTTATCGTGCCTGGATGAAAAACCAGGGTTTCCCGCACCATGAGTTTGAGGGAAAACCCGTTATTGGTATTTGTAATACCTGGTCGGAACTGACGCCCTGCAACGCACATTTTCGCGAACTGGCCGAAGCCATCAAACGAGGGGTTTGGGAAGCGGGTGGTTTTCCGCTTGAATTTCCCGTGATGTCGTTGGGCGAATGCCAGATCAAGCCGACTGCCATGTTATTCCGCAATCTCGCCAGTATGGATGTGGAAGAAAGCATTCGTGGCAACTCGATCGATGCGGTCATTCTGATGTGTGGTTGCGATAAAACTACGCCTTCTCTCGTGATGGGAGCCTGTAGCGTCGACATTCCTACGCTTGTCGTATCGGGCGGACCGATGCTGGCCGGTCGTTTTCAGGGCCGAAAGATTGGAACGAGTGATCTCTGGCGGTTTGCCGAAGCCTTTAAAATGGGCGAGATGAGCCAGGCTGAGTTTGTGGCTGCTGAAGCCAGTATGGCTCGTTCGCAGGGGCACTGTGCCGTGATGGGAACAGCCTCCACAATGGCGGCCATGGTCGAATCGCTGGGGTTAGCACTACCCGACAATGCAACCATTCCGGCAGCCGATTCGCGTCGGAAAGTACTCGCTCATCTGACCGGTATGCGGGCCGTTGAGCTCGCGCGTGAAGGCATAACACCATCGAAGATTCTCACCCGGCAGGCGTTTGAAAATGCCATTATGATCAATGCCGCATTGGGTGGCTCAACCAATTTTATCCTCCATCTGACGGCCATTGCCGGGCGGGTGGGCGTCGATCTATCGCTCGATGATTTCGATACGCTATCGGCTAAAATCCCACTGTTGACCAATCTGCAACCTTCTGGCGAACATTTCGTGGAAGATCTGTTCTATGCCGGAGGCTTACCGGCCGTTATCCGTGAACTTCGGGACTATCTCAACAACGACGCCATAACCGTTAACGGTCGAACCATTGGTGAAAACTGTGCCGATGCGCAATGCTATGACCCCGCCGTAATTGCAACGGTCGGGCAACCCTTCAAACCCGAGTCGGGTGTAGCCGTTTTGCGGGGTAATCTCTGCCTGAACGGGGCTGTCATAAAACCCTCGGCGGCATCGCCTGCACTGATGCAGCATACGGGTCGGGCTGTAGTTTTTGAAAACATCGATGACTACAAAGCGCGAATCGACGATCCTGATCTGGATGTTGATCCGGGTTGTGTTCTGGTCCTGAAAAACGTTGGTCCCAAAGGGTATCCGGGTATGCCTGAAGTAGGGAACATGCAGCTCCCCGCCAAGATACTGGCACTGGGAGTTCATGATATGGTTCGCATTTCAGATGGCCGGATGAGTGGTACCGGTTTCGGCACGGTTATTCTGCACGTTTCGCCCGAAGCAGCCGTTGGCGGTAATCTGGCACTTGTGCAAAATGGTGATCTGATTACACTCGATGTTGAAAACCGGAGCCTTCATCTGCATGTGTCGGATGAAGAACTGGCTGGCCGGCTCGTTCATTTCAAACCGCTTGACCTGGGTTATGATCGGGGCTATGTAAATCTGTATATTCGCCACGTTACGCAGGCTCACGAAGGAGCCGACTTCGATTTTCTACGGGGCGGTTCGGGTAGTGAAGTAAAGCGTGATTCACACTAACAATAAAGAACATGAAGCGAGTAACTGGAATTGGAGGGCTATTTTTTAAAGCTGAAAAGCCTGATGAACTCAGGAATTGGTACGGCACTCATCTGGGATTTCAGACTGATCAGTATGGCGCTACATTTGAATGGAGACATGCTGACGACGCAGAGCAAAAAGGCTATACACAATGGTCAACGTTTGCTAAAGACTCTACGTATTTTGCGCCGTCCAGTAAGGATTTCATGTTTAATTTTCAGGTTGAAAATTTGACCGAGTTGCTCGCAGTATTGAAGGCTGAAGGGGTAACGGTTATCGGCGAAATTGAAGAATATGATTACGGTAAATTTGGCTGGATTATGGACCCGGAAGGCAATAAAATCGAACTTTGGGAGCCCAAAGCCGCTGAATAGGAAAAGCTGGTTTCTGGGAAAACGACTTTTTAATGACTGATTTTGTTAACCAAACCGCTATCATTACTGGTGCCGGACAGGGAATTGGCTTTGCTATTGCCCGCGCCCTTGCTAAACAGGGTGCCAATGTAGTACTCAACGATTATGATGAAGCACTGGCTCATAAAGCCGCTGATGCCATACAACAGGATGGCTATCGTTGTGAAGCATACCCTGGCGACGTCTCCGAGGTTTCGTTTATTGAACAGATGGTCGATACTGCCGTCAGCAGATTCGGTTCGGTAGACATCGCGATCGCCAATGCGGGTATTACTATTTTTGGCGATATCTTCACCACAACACCCGATGCATTCCAGAAAATTGTCAATGTGAACTTACGCGGGAGCTTTTTTCTGGCGCAGGCCGCTGCCCGTCAGATGCGTGAGCAGGGCAAAGGAGGAAGCATGTTGTTTATGTCGTCGGTAGTAGGGCACCAGGCGCACCCCGGTCTGCCCGTCTACAGTATGACCAAAGCAGGACTGGAAATGCTGGCGAAGCAACTGGTTATCGATTTTTCACCCCTTGGCATTACCGTAAATGCCATTGCGCCGGGCGCTACGTTAACCGAACGTACCCTGGATGATCCGACATATATCCCGATCTGGTCGCGCATTACACCGATGGGCCGCCCGGCCACTGTCGAGGATATTGCCAATGCGGCTCTGTTTCTGGTTTCGCCATCCTCTCGCCATATAACGGGCCAAAGCCTGGTCGTTGATGGCGGATGGACCAGCGTAAGCCCACCGCCGGTAGAGTGATTGAATAGCTGACTAATTAATCTCAATTAGTCAGCTATTCAATCACTCAATCATTCAACAATTCACTCATTTCCAATAATCATACTGCATGTATTCGGCTGTTTCGTCGGCAATGTCTTTACCGAGGAGCCTGCCAACAACATACAATGACATATCGATTCCGGCCGAAATGCCCGCAGAGGTAATGATCTGGCCATTATCGACATAGCGTTCAGCCGGAAGGACGGTTGTGTTGGGCGCTAGCTGAGAAAGACTGTCGATAGCCATGTAATGCGTAGTCGCGGAGAGGGCTTCGAGCAAACCCGCTTTCGCCAGTATTAACGCTCCGGTACAAACCGAAAGGACCAACTCCGCTGTTTCGGCCGATCGACGAACCCAGTTTAGAATGGCAGGATTATCCATTTCGCGTCGTGAACCAAAGGGTGTTCCGTCGGTATGGTAGCCGCCACCACCCGGCACAATAATGATGTCGGCTTTTGGGTGATCATTTAACAGATACGTTGGCGTTACACATAGACCATTGCGGGCATAAACGGGACCTCGTTCGGCAACCGTAAAAACCTGAAAATGGGGTTTGCCAGCTACTTTACCCGCTATGCCGAAGACTTCAAATGGCCCGGCGAAGTCCAGAACCTCAATTTCGTTGAAAAGCAGAATAGCTACGGTGCGCATGATTGTCGGTAATATTCAGTCGTTAGCAGGCAGTTGGCAGGTTTTAACAGACGGCTATTTCCTGCCCAATGTGATCAGTACTACCCCTGCCAGGGCAATCATTGCCCCAATGAGTGACTGGCTTGAGAATACTTCCCCGGCAAAAAACGTACCCAGTAGCATGGCCACTACCGGATTCACAAATGCATAGGTCGACAGGAGTTGGGGCGGTGCATTCCGTGCCAGCCAGGCGTAGGATGAAAATCCGACGATACTGCCAAAAATGACCAGATAGAACATGGACCAGATAGCTTTGGGAGGAGCTACCAAGATGCTCCAGGGAGTAACAGGCTCCATTACTAAGCTGATGACCAGTAGAACGAATCCGCCAATAATCATTTGAATTCCGCTGGAAATCGTACCCGATGGGAGCGATACTCGGGGAGCCAGTAGCGTACCGATTGCCCAGGCAAAATTGCCGAATATGACCAGACTGGAACCAAGGACATTTGCATGCACCCCCCTGGTTCCCTGTAGCTTGTCCGGTTTTATGAGGAAAAAAATACCGATTAAACCAACCAGTAATCCGGCCAGTGCCAGATTAGTCGGCCGTTGGCGTCCAAAGGATACCCAGTTAAGTGTCAGCAGAAATACGGGTAGCATTCCACCCAGCAAAGCGGCCATACCGGTTGGAATGTATTGAATACCAAGGGTTAGGCAGCCATTGGAAACAGTCAATAGCAAAACACCTACAATTCCTGCCGATTGCCATTCGATCCGGGTTGCGCGTGGCGTACCCGTTAGTCGGGCGTACGTATACAGAATACCTCCCGCTACAATATACCGCATGGCAGCCATGTAGAGAGGAGGCATCTGCTCCGTCATGAAGTGGATGAACAGGTACGTCGAACCCCACAGAATATAGACTGAGACTAAAGCTGACCAGAGAGTGACACGATTGGGAGTTGGAGAAACTGAGGAAGAAATGGCTTGCATAACTCGTTTACTACTTGCTGCTGGTGTAACACACACCCACTGGCTTTTTCTCCTTTACAGACTCTTTTTTTTGTGTTATCTATGATTGATTATGAAGATTCTAAGCAAAATTTTATTTGGTCTGGGCAAATCCTTTATCACACAGGCTTACGGCATTAAAAAAACAGACAGACTGCAAAAAGTAGAATCGTTGTCTATTCTGATTTTCAATTAGGGATACTGCGTTATCTCGTCCGATACCGCTCTGATCAATAGAGAGTTAATTTTGGGCGTTTGACATTACCATTGGATTGTTTCTAAATTAGACCTGCCTGATCAGGTGTTGAAACTTTCGGTCGCTCCCTGCGTTTAGGAAATGAAGCCGCGAAGCTATGAGGTCAGTTGTTGCCATCCTATTGTCTTGTTTACTACTGGGGAGCAGTTTGCTGCCCGGCTTCAGTATTGACCAGTCGGCAAAGTGGAATGAGTTGATGCAGCATTATCAGCAGCACAAAAAAGAGGTCAGTAATCTTAGCTTTCTGGATTTTCTGGCCATGCATTATGGCGCTAATTCCGAACACCAGAAGCATCCTACGCACAGTCATCATAATTTGCCTTCTGCCGGTCACTCGGTCCCGGTTTTTACGCCGAATGCAATTCGCCTTGTGGTTTCTTCAAGTGTACAGGTAATCATGCCCTATAAGGCCGACTTTATTCGTAAAGCCGATCTGTACTCATTTCTGGCGGTTTTCTCGCTGATCAATCCTCCCCGAGCTTAATTTTTGCATTTCATGGGTGAGGTGTGTCTTATTGGCAAGCCTTACACTCGTCGGATGAATGCAACTGGCACGTTTAGCGATCGCTGAACAGCCGCCATCGATGCTATATCCCGAAGGTATAGTCGAAAGACCGAGTCGGTTATCCCAATCATCAAAACTTTTCTGTCGTGAACCAGAGTATCAACGCTTGTGCTTGCGTTGCCCATCTGGCGTACTGATTCTCTTCGTAATAAAGAATTGCGTAGTTCTATGCTGAACGCTATCATTAAATTCTCGATCCAAAATAAACTCATTATTGGGCTATTGACGCTTGCGTTAGTAATCTGGGGCGGCTGGTCGGTAACGCAATTACCCATTGATGCCGTACCCGATATTACCAATAATCAGGTTCAGGTAATTACCAGCAGTCCCTCATTGGCTGCCGAAGACATCGAGCGACTCGTTACGTTTCCGATTGAAGTCAGTTTGTCAAATATTCCCGATCTAACCGAAATTCGTTCGTTTTCGCGATTTGGCCTGTCCATTGTTACCGTCGTGTTTACGGATGCTACGGATGTATACTGGGCCAGGCAGCAAATAGCCGAACGGCTTCAAAACGTAGCCGGGCAGATTCCACCTGGCGTGGGTACACCCGGTATGAGTCCTGTTACAACTGGACTGGGCGAGATTTTCCAGTATACGGTTGTGCCGAAAAAAGGGTACGAAGGGCGATATTCGCTAACTGACCTCCGCACGATTCAGGATTGGACCATTCGGCGGGGATTGTTAGGAACGCCCGGCGTCGCTGATGTAAGCGGTTTCGGCGGTTTGCTCAAACAATACGAAATTGCGGTTGATCCAGACCGGCTTCGTAGTGTAGGAATCACCATCAATGATGTCTTTACTGCACTCCAGCAAAACAACCAGAATACAGGCGGTGCCTATATTGATAAAAAGCCAAATGCCTATTTCATTCGGTCGGATGGGTTAATTGGTTCAACCGACGATATCGCCAATATCTCCGTACGTCTCAATAATCAGGGCTTTCCCGTGCGCATTCGTGATGTGGCACAGGTACGCATTGGCTCGGCAGTGCGCTACGGGGCCGTTACCCGCAATGGTCAGGGCGAAACAGTAGGGGGCGTTGTGATGATGATTAAAGGAGAAAACTCCTCGGCCGTTATCAAACGGGTAAAGGAAAAGATCACTGAGATCCAGAAAACACTGCCTGAAGGCATAGCCATTGTGCCATTTCTGGATCGGACGAAAATGGTGAATAATGCCATTGGTACGGTAGAGCGCAACCTGCTGGAAGGAGCCATCATTGTCATTTTTGTGCTGGTATTACTGCTCGGGAATTTTCGGGCGGGTTTTGTGGTGGCATCGATCATTCCACTGGCTTTGCTTTTTGCTATTGCCATGATGAATCTGTTCGGTGTTTCGGGGAATCTGATGAGTCTGGGGGCCATTGACTTCGGCTTGATTGTGGATGGGGCTGTGATTATCGTCGAAGCGACGCTTCACCATATTATGCTGCGCAACAAAGACCAGACACTCACTCAGGAACAAATGGACGATGAAGTGTTTGGAGCCGCCAGTCGGATTCGCTCGTCGGCAGCTTTTGGCGAGATTATTATCCTGATTGTTTATCTGCCGATTCTGGCATTATCGGGTATTGAAGGGAAAATGTTCAGACCGATGGCGCTAACCGTAGCTTTTGCTATTCTGGGTGCTTTTATTCTCTCGCTGACGTATGTTCCCATGATTTCGGCCCTGATCCTGAACAAAACGGTTGTGCATAAAGAGACCTTCTCCGATAAGCTTATGAAGCGGATTCAGCGCGTTTATGAGCCAGTTCTGCTAGGCTCGTTACGGTATCGGTTCATTATCTTAACCTGCTCCCTGGCGTTATTGGCTGTTGCCGGAATTCTATTCAGCCGAATGGGAGGTGAATTTATTCCACAACTCGATGAGGGCGATTTTGCCGTTGATACGCGAACCCTGACCGGCAGTTCATTGTCAGAAACCGTTGATGCTACACTAAAAGCAGAGCGTATACTGCTGAAGAAATTTCCCGAAGTGGAGCAGGTAGTGGCCAAAGTCGGCTCTGGCGAAATTCCTACTGACCCCATGCCAATCGAAGCCTCTGACCTGATGGTAATTCTAAAACCCCGCGATCAGTGGACAAGTGCCACCACGCGCGATGAACTGGCGAATAAGATGGCCGAAGAGCTATCAGTTATTCCAGGCGTAACGTTTGGCTTTCAGCAACCCGTGCAAATGCGGTTTAATGAACTTATGACCGGGGCCCGGCAGGATGTTGTTTTGAAAATATACGGCGACGATCTGGGGCAACTGGAAAAACTGGCTAATCAGGTAGGAGGTGCTATTCGTACTATCAGCGGAGCGAAAGACCTCTATATTGAACAGGTGGCTGGTTTGTCGCAGATTCTGATCAAACTCGACCGGGCTCAGATTGCTAAATTCGGCCTGAATGTAAGCGATGTGAATCGTACGATCAATACGGCTTTTGCGGGCCAGTCGGCGGGTCTGGTTTTCGAAGGCGAAAAACGCTTCGAACTGGTCGTCAGACTGGCTTCTGACAAGCGCCAAAACATCGACGATGTTCGTAATTTATATGTGGCCACACCCGCCGGACAGCAGCTGCCACTGGCGCAGATTGCCGAGGTTAGTATAAGGCAGGTGCCGAACCAGATTCAGCGCGATAACACACATCGACGCATTACGCTGGGATTCAACGTTCGGGGCCGCGATGTAGAAAGTATCGTGGCTGAAGTACAGCAAAAGGTGAATCAGCGAATCAAGTTTCCGAGTGGTTATTACGTTACCTACGGAGGAGAGTTTCAGAATCTAATCGACGCCAAAAAACGCCTGTCTATTGCCGTTCCGATTGCGCTGGGGCTAATTTTCTCGTTATTGTTCTTCACATTCGGGTCCATTCGGCAGAGCCTGCTCATCTTTATGGCCATTCCCTTATCAGCCATTGGGGGTATTTTTGCCTTACTACTTCGCGATATGCCATTTAGTATTTCGGCGGGAGTTGGATTTATTGCCCTCTTTGGGGTGTCGGTGCTCAACGGTATTGTCCTGATCGCTGAATTTAACCGACTTAGGCACGAAGAAGGTCTAACCGATATGATCGAGATTATTCGAAAAGGGGCAGAGGTACGCCTTCGGCCCGTTGTCATGACGGCCTTGGTCGCTTCGTTCGGATTCATTCCGATGGCCATTTCGAACTCGGCGGGGGCAGAGGTTCAGAAACCACTGGCAACGGTCGTTATTGGTGGATTGCTAACAGCTACCTTGTTGACGCTAATCGTCTTGCCGATTTTATACTCACTGGTAGAAAAGAAAAGCCTGGATCGTGAGGCAAAAGCCCGCCAGAAAACAGCCACACCCGCTAAAACAGTGGCTTCGGTTGTCGCTTTGCTGCTATTGTGTTCGGGAAGTGGCTGGACTCAGGCCATCAGTCCTGCTGCCCAAACCATTACGCTCGATCAGGCCCTGCAAGTAGCATCTGCACGCAATGCACAGGTACAGATTGCCGGGCTTGGCGTTAGCCAGCAACAGGCCCTGCGCCGAACTGCCTACGACGCCGGACGTCTGTCGGTTACGGCCATGCTGGGGCAGTATAACAGCCGCCGGTTCGATAACAACCTGACCATTACGCAGACCATTCCGAACCCAACGCTGATGCGCCGGATGGCGGAGCTGAACGATCTGACCGTTGCCAATCGAGAGGCCGGTGTATTGGTGACGCGCAATGATGTGCAGTATCAGGTGAAATCGACCTATTATGACCTGATTTATCTGTACCAGAAACGACACTTATTTCAGCAACAGGATACGGTATTGACCGAATTTGTGAAGGCTGCGGCTGTGCGGCTTCGGGTAGGCGAAACGAGCACACTGGAAAAAGCAACGGCCGAAAGCCAACTGGCCGATCAACGCGTACGGCTGGCGCAGAATGAAGCCAACGCTACGGCTGCCCGAACGCGTTTACAGGAGCTTCTGTATAGTCGCGAACCGATCGATGTACCAATGCTGGGATTACCTAAATTAGCGCTAACGCTCTCAGCGGATACGGCGGCTCTGGTTCGGAATCCCTTGCTTCGGCAGCTACAGCAGCAAATTCAGGTGGCTCAGCAAACCCGGCTCGTTGAACAGGCCCGGCTGAAACCCGACTTTCTGGTTGGGTTGTTCAGTCAGACACTCGTTGGAAATCAGTTCATTAATGGGCAGGAGTTGTATTTTGGACCCGGCTATCGGTTCAATGGTGGACAGGTAGGTGTTACGTTCCCATTGTTGGGACAGGCACAAAAAGCCCGCATCAATGCCGCCCGTATTGGTGAACAGATGGCACAAACCGATTTGCAGAATCAGCAGTTTTCACTCAGTAAACAACTGGAGCAAGCCATCAGACAGTATACGCTGTACCGGGATGCCCTTGCTTATTACGAAGGAACCGGGCTTGTTCAGGCCGATGTGATTCAGAATCATGCCCGACGTGCTTTTAGTGGTGGTGATATTGGCTACGTTGAGTTTTCGCTAGCTTTACAGCAATCCCTTACCATCCGGTCAAATTATCTCGACTTGCTGAATCAATACAATCAATCGGTACTTTACATCAATTACCTGCTTGGCAATCCATAACGACATCCATCACTGTTCAATGATCGACTTTATGAAATCAATCGGTTCACAAGTTTATATATTTTTGAGTGCTGCGCTGATCGGTAGTGTTTTGGCTGGCTTATCTTCCTGCCAGTCGAGTGATTCGGCTACGGCGGAAACACAAACTTCAGGGCAGGATTCAACCCAGCAGGCCGATTCTGGTAAGTCAGCCGGACCCGTGCGTATTTCGCTGACGCAGGCTCAATACAACGTGGCTGATATTCAGGTAGGGCAACCGACTTTCCAGACACTGAGTACAACCCTCAAGGTAAATGGCGTGATCGATGTGCCTGCTCAAAATCAGGTGTCGGTATCGGTGCCAGTGGGAGGATATATCCGGAAGATTAATCTGGAACCAGGCATGCGGGTGAAGAAGGGCGAAACGCTGGTAGTTCTTGAAAATCCAGATTACGTTCAACTTCAGCAGGATTATCTGGACACAAAAGCTAAACTTGACTATGCAGACCTGGAGTTTGCCCGACAGCAGGAACTAAGCCGCGAAAATGTAAATGCGCTAAAAGTCTTTCAGCAGACCCGTTCGACGCGCCAGAGTTTGCAGGCACAACTGGCCGGACTGACTCAGCGACTAACCATGTTGGGGATTAATCCGCAGCAAATAACGCCCGCTAACCTATCGCGTACGATTGCTGTACCATCGCCAGTGTCAGGATTCATTACCGAGGTTCCCGTCAACAATGGCCGCTTTGTGAATCCCGCCGACATATTAGTACAAATTACAAATGTCGATCACTTACATGTTCAGTTGACTATTTTCGAGAAAGACATCAGCCTTATTCATGCCGGGCAGGTGGTGCGCTTCAGGATGGGGGGCGATGTGGCCGGAGCGGAGACGCAACTGAACCACCGGGCCACTATTTTTCTGATCGGCAAATCGATTGCCGCTGATCGGACAATTCAGGTGCTGGCTCATGCCGATGGTAAAGACAGTGATTATACGCCCGGCGGCTACGTGACCGGACTGGTCGATATTAAAACCCAGCCTATGCTGGCTTTGCCCGAAGCCGCAGTACTAAGTTATGGCGGTAAGTCTCTGATTTATATTCTGGAGGATAAACAGCGAAAACCCACTGTATATCAATTCCGTCAGGTGGAGATTAAAACGGGTATACGTGAAAATGGTTATATCGCGATTACACTACCTACTGATATCGACCCGAAACAAACACCAATCGTAGTCAACGGGGCTTATAGTTTATTGTCAAAACTGAACAATAGCGAAGAGGAATAAAATGACGGACAGTAGCTATATCTACCCGAAGAACACATGCGAAGTTCGGATCTTATTTCCAACATCGTTATTGGTTCTATGGCAATGCGGTTAGGTAGAGCTAAGAAATAGCTATTTTGACCGCTCAAAATTACTTCCCTAAAAGTCCAGCATACGATAAAATAGCGTTAGGAATAGCACCCAGAACTTCAAGGCAAATGGCCGCTACAGGTAGGGTCAAGTATACCCAATATGGGTAAGCTATAGAAGATTTATTTTCTGTTAAGCTCTGCAAGGCGGGTAAGACTTTATTTCCAGACTGATAAAGAATCAGCCCAGTTAGCAGCAGGTAAAATGACAGGCGAAAGGTAAATGCCGTGGTCATTCCTTCCATAAATGTTATATCCCACATCAGAATGTTGAGCCAAATAGGAATGGAGGCAAAAGCACCAATGATAGCAGTCCTGTTAAAAACCAATAAAAGAGAGACACCAATTTGGGAGATGCCGATAAATGCTTTGAAGGGCTGATGGTCAGCCAAATACCAGGAGAGCCGGAACAAGCCAACCTCTTTTAGAGGTAAGTTCATTGTTTTCTCATCCACTCCAAACTGACTGCCGGTTAGTTTGGCCCAACCATAGTGAAACAGCGTCCAGGCTAATAGCACTCTGGCTGATAGGAGAAAGTAAGGCCAATACTGATCTTTTAGTAAGAATTTCATGCTCAAATTCAGCGGTATAGTCATCGTGGCTGTTGCAAAAGTAAATGAGCCTCAACTAAAATTGATTGGATATGGGTAGCGCATCATGTAATTGCCTAACCGACTCGATTTTTACAACAGCCAGCTAAGGTTAGTAAAATACCTCGGTTTGATTGGCTTCCAATTGCTGGATGATCGGCGCATATGGCCCCGATTTTGCATTAGCACCAGAGAGCGGATTTGATCGTAAATACAATTTCTTCAATCGTTTTGACTCGCCCAATGAGCGGGGTAACTCCTGTAAATTATTATTGCTCAGGTCAAGTTCTTCCAGAGAAGGTAGAGCGGCCAACACCTCGGGAGCCACCGAAAACCAATTGTAGCCAAGATCGAGTATCGTTAAATAGGTCATTTTCTGATACGAATCAGGCAATTGGCTAATCCGGTTGTGGTGTGCGTATAAAACCTGTAATCGGCGAAGCTTGGTCAGCGATAGGGGTAATTCCTTCAGATCATTGTGAGCAACGGCCAACTGCTCAAGCCGCTTCATTCGGCCGATCTGGCGGGGGAGTTCAGTTAATTTGTTGTAATACAAATCCATAACCCGAACATGCTTGAGCTTCCCGATGGTTTTGGGGAGTTGAGTCAGCCCAGCGTTATATAGATTCAGGTCGTTGAGCCGGTGAAGACGACGTAGCGTTTTGCCATCCAGTTCTTTCAGTTTATTATTCCCCAGCCATAAACTTTCCAGACGGCGGTTCTTTCGGATAGACGGTGGCACCTGGGTCAACCGATTTCCCTGCAAGTTCAACGCCTGAAGATGCTTATTGCGGGTAATAAATACACTGTCGTCGGGAATGACGTTGTATAGCAGGCTCAGTCGTTTGAGCGTTGGAATGTCGGCAGTTAGCCGGGCGGGTAATTCATGAAGTGCGTTTTTCGATAAATCCAGTTCTTCCAGCTTTGAAAACCGATAGACGATTTCGGGTACGGCGATCAAATCCAGTTGATTAAAGGCGAGCATTTTTACGGTATCGGGCCGGGTTGTTTTTTCGGCCGCTTCCAGCGTACTGATAATGCCTGCACCCCGCCGAACGGTGCGTTTTTGAGGAATATTGCCAAGCATAGTCATACCTCCCCAATGAAAACCAGTTTGCGTTTTCAACGGAAAAGGATGCTGATTGTACCATTCGGCAATGATTTGTATCAGCTTGCCCTCTTGTTCATTCGTTAAATCACGTCCTTTAAATGAGCATAATACCCATTCGTAGGTGCCATCAGGCCGAATAAATTCCTCGGTTTGGAGCATTACTCCCAGTACTGGCAACCGTTTTTTGTTGCTTTCTGTAAAGGTGAAAAACTGTTGATACCTGCTATTGATTGTTTCCATGAACAGTTTAGACTGAGTGGCAAAGGCCCCTTTTTCCTCCGACGATGCGCCCGATTTCACGATAACGCGGTTCAGGGCATATGGATATTTTTTTTTCAGGTCAGTCACTGATAGGTTTAGCCGGGTTGTATCGCGTAAAAAAATCACGTTTACCTGCGCCCATCCGGATAGTGCAAAACCGCCAAACAACAGAAAGAGAAGTAGCTTTTTCATGAGAAAACGATAGGTTTAGGAGTATGACTACATTTATAGTTAAATTCCATAAAAAGAACCGGGATTTTTTTAGATTTATGGATTAATGGGGTCTTGTTCAGGTCTTTTCAACGAAAACAAAATCAGATTAATCCTAAAATCAGCTAAATCCCGGTTCAGAAACTAGTTAATTTTTTGATCCACCGCTCACCGATGAAGCTGGCTGCTTCTCAGAAAGTTTCTTGGCGGCTTTGGCGAAATCACCAGCCTGGATGATCGAAATCTTGGCGGGGTCGATATGTTTTTTCATGGCCGCATTTATCTGCTCAGCGGTCAATGAAGTGATTTTCTTCTCAAAATCGGCATCCCACGTCATCGTACGATTCAGATACAGGTAGCTATTGAGCGTACCGGCCAGACCTGGGTCCTGCGCCCGTCCAACCATCCGCGATTGCAGATAACCTGACTTGGCGGAGGCCAGTTCTTCGGCCGTAAAGCCATCTTTTACCACTTTATCTAATTCCTCCCGGAATGCTTTGGTCAGACGCTCGGCATTTTCGGGATTGTAGATAGCATAGGTCATAAACATTCCCGTTTTATCGAGTGGGTTTGCCTGAAGCTGTGAGCCAACGCCATAGCTAATACCTTCTTTCTGACGGATACGAACGGCCAGCCGGGAATTTAGAAATCCGCCCCCCAGAATATAATTGCCCATCACCAGTGCCGGATAATCGGGATCATCGTCGCGCAGCGGAATGTTGACACCTGCTACGAGAAATGCATTCGCTTTATCCGGAGCTTCGATGGATTGCGGAGTAGGCTTGATATCGTTGAACGGTGTCACCAGCCGGCTAAACGGCTTTTTCGCTTTCCAGGAACCTAATTCATCCATGACGACTTTGCGAATCGGAGTTTCGTCAAAATCGCCAACTATGGCTACTGTCGAGTTCTGTGCGCCGTAAAAATCCTTGTGAAACTGCTTCAGATCATCGAGTTTCATGGCTTTTACGTCGGCTACATCTTCATCGGGCGTTGAGGTGTACCGGATATCTTCTTTGGGATACGGATTCATCTGGCGCTGAAATGCGGTAAACGCCAGTGCCTGAGGTTCTGAACGTTGCGCTTCAATTTGTGCCAGCTGTTCCTGTTTCAGCTTTTCGAACTCGTTGGGATCGAAGGCAGGGTGTTTCAGCATATCGCTTACAAGTCGCAACACGGCCGGGAGGTTTTCCTTCGTGGTTTTTATGGTTGCATTGACCTGATTACCACCACCAAACATAGTAACCTGAGCCTTCAGTTTATCGAGTTCATCCTTAATTTGCTGACGCGTGCGGGTCGTAGTGCCTTTATCGAGCATGGATGCTGTGAAAACCGAAATAGCACTTTTGTTCATCAGGCTTTTCTGATCGCCATACCGAAGGGTTAGCCGGGCGTTCACTTCATTGCCACGCGTTGATTTAGGCAATAAGGCTAGTTCGATGGTATTGGGTTGCTCTACGCGACGGGTCCGGCCGTCGATGTTAGCCGGTGACGGGTCGAACGCTTCACCGCTGGCAATAGCCGCCCGACCTTTGTAATTTTTGACTAAAGCATCGACATCCGGCGCATCTGGCACATCAACACGATCGGGTTTCGGCTCCGGAGTAAACTCGCCTACCGTACGGTTCGATGGTTTGAAGTAGAAGCCAGCGACGCGCTGTACATCGGCAGGCGTTACTTTTTCGAGGGCATCCCGGTAGAGGAAGCCTAACCGCCAATCGCCAGTAGCGATGTATTCACTCAACGTACGCCCTAACCGTTCAACGTCTTTAAAGCTTACTTCAAGATCTTTCAGGAGCTTGGCTTTAGCGCGATCGACTTCATCTTTCGTTGGGGCCTTGATCGAAACCGAATCGAGCGTACCGAGAAGCGCTTTCCGGGCGTCGCCAAGTGAGCTTTCCTTGAGTAGTTCGGCGGCAAAATACACGTACCCCGGATCTTTGGTCATGAACGAATAGCCGTATTCCTGCGACGCTTTTTTTGTCTCGATCAGGGCTTTGTAGAGTCGTCCACTGGGTTCATTGGTCAGCACTTCGGTCAGAACATCCATAGTTGGATAATCTGGATGCGAACTTGGCATGATGTGGTACAGCGCCGATACAACTTTCGTGTCACCCACGCGCCGAAGCGCTACTTCCCGCTCGCCATCCTGGGTTGGTTCAACGCTATAGGTTGGCTGAAGAATGCGTGTTGGCTTGGGAATGGCACTGAAATACTCATTGACGAGTTGCAGGGTTTTGCCTTCATCGATCTTCCCGGCTACAACCAGTACGGCATTATCGGGCTGGTAATATTTCTTGTAGAAAGCCTGAAGGTTTTCAATGGGTACTTTCTCCAGGTCGGAGCGGTTACCAATGGTCGATTTTCCGTAGTTATGCCACAGAAACGCGGATGATACAACACGCTCATTCAGTACATTCTGAGGGGAGTTTTCGCGCATTTCGAACTCATTACGCACCACAGAAAACTCGGTTTCCAGATCGCTTTTCTTGATAAACGAGTTCACCATCCGGTCGGCTTCGAGGTCGAGGGCCCATTTCAGGTTTTCGTCGGTTGCGGCAAACGTCTCGAAGTAATTCGTGCGATCGAGCCAGGTCGTACCGTTTGGCCTCGCACCGTGCGAAGTCAGTTCCTGGGGGATGTTGGTGTGTTTGGTCGATCCTTTAAAGACCATGTGCTCCAGTAAGTGGGCCATGCCGGTTTCGCCCAGTCCTTCGTGACGTGACCCCACCAGATAGGTGATATTGACCGTCACGGTTGGCTTCGATGCGTCGGGGAATAACAGTACTTTCAGGCCATTTTTGAACTGATATTCCGTGATGCCTTCAACAGAAGCACCTTTAGTAACACCTTCGGGAAGGGCAATAGCTGCCGGTTTGTCCTGCGCGGAGGATAGGGTCAGACTACCGACCAGTAAAGCGGTCGCCAGGGTTCCCTTTCTCGTCCATACAGACAGTTTTCCTCCAGATGGTGTCCGTCCGGAGCGTAAAGTGTTGTTTTGCATAAAAATACAGTTAGTTGGGTAATGCTAAACTTAGTGTGTAGGTAAGATTAAATAGATAAACTATCAATAAATTTTACAGCTACTTGGCAAAAAAAAGGATGAACGGTAGGTATTTTTCCTGATACAGGCAGAGTAGAGTCTCTACTCCCTGCCTGTATCAAACTAGCTCCGTAAACGACAATTAATCATTCTTACTGCCACCTACTGCCGAAGCGGGTTGCGTTTTTGCTTTTTCAGTTGCCTTTTTAGCGGCTTTTTCAAAATCGCCCGCTTTTATTATGGTCAGTTTGTTATAGTCGATGTATTTTTTGACAACCGAATTAACCTGTTCGGGAGTCAATGACTGAATCCGTTTTTCCAGTTCGGTATCATAGGCAAATGTTCGACCTTCCGCTTTGGTGAGGTATTGCGCCCATTTCCGGGTCAGCGATCCATCCTGCGAACGTTCGACCTGATTGTTCTGTAAAACAGCAGTTTTGGCCGCTTTCAGTTCTTCCGCCGTAATTCCATCCTTAACAAGTTTCTCAACTTCCTCTTTATAGGCTTTTTCGAGCCGTTCCGAATTTTCAGGATTATAAATGGCGTACGATCCGAAATTGGCTACTTTGTCATTATCATCAGCGTAGACATACGAGCCGACTCCATAACTGACACCTTCTTTTTGCCGAATCCGGGTTGCCAGGCGGGAATTCAGAAAACCATCACCCAGAATGTAGTTAGCCATGTAAAGAGCCGGGTAGTCGGGGTCATCGTCGCGCATCGGGAACTTCATCCCGGTCACCAGCATAGCATTGGCCTTGTCATTCGTCTGAATCGACTCCGTTTTATTTTTCAGATCAGCGAAGAGCTGTAAAGGCACTCGGGTAAAGGGTTTCGCTGCTTTCCATTTGCCCAGATCATTTTTCAGGATAGTTCGTATCATTGCCTCATCGAACGCACCAACAGCAGATACAACAGCGTTCTGGGTGCCATAATAATCCTTATAAAATTGGCGCACATCGTTGATAGTCAGCTTTTTGATGTCGTCGATATCTTCGTCGAAGGTCTTTGTATACCAGACATGACCTTTAGGATATGGATTCATTGTCCGCTCTGCCACGTTGAACGCAATAGACTGTGGCTCTTGTTTCTGCGACTCAATCTGGGCAAGCCGTTCTTCTTTCAGCTTATTGAATTCGGCTTCCGGGAAAGTCGGATTGCGCAGATAGTCGGTCACGATCTTCATGACGGCGGGCAAGTTTTCTTTCGATGTTTCGATGCTGACAATGGCGCTTTGACCGGATGAATAAACATACGCCCTTGTTTTTAGCTTATCCAGTTCATCTTTAATCTGCTGATAGCTCCGGGTTTTTGTGCCTCGTTCAAGCATGGATGCTGTAAACCCAGCCGCGGTCATTTTATTGGCCAAGCTCGTTTCGTCGCCCATACGGAGCTGAATCTGCATGTTTACCGAATTGCCCCGTGTGCTTTTAGGGAGTAATGCATACTTCAACCCGTTCGCTTCCTGACCCCGTTTAGTGCGGGTGTCGATGTTGGCAGGCGAGGCATCGAAGGCTTCTCCGGCGGCTACCATCTGCTCCCCTTTATAGTCTTTGACCAGCGACATAATGTCGGGTGCTGCTGTAATTTCGGCTCTGTCGGGTTTCTGATCGGGTAAAAACAGGCCAACCGTTCGATTTGAGGGTTTCAGATATGCCTGCGCCACACGTTGAACATCGGCCGGTGTGACTTTACGAATGGCATCCCGGTATAGAAACACCAGTCGCCAGTCGCCCGCTGCCATGTATTCGCTGAGTTGAAGTCCAACGCGGTCTACCTGCTTGAACATTAATTCAATACCGCTCAGAATTTTGGTTTTGGCACGTTCTACTTCTTCGGGCGTGGGTGCCTGACGAGTCACTTCATCGAGCGTACTCATCATGACATTGCGGGCGGAATCCAGCGAGTTCTCCTTTCGTACTTCGGCATAGAAGTAAGCAAATCCGGGATCATGCAGGGCTGGTGTCCAGCCATACTGGAAAGCTGCTTTCTTGTTTTCAATCAGCGCTTTATAGAGCCGGCCCGATGGTTCATTCGTCAGAACATCCATCAGCACATCCAGAACCGGATAGTCGGGATGCGTACCGGCTGGCGTGTGGTAGGCAGCCGCAACGCCCTGCGTATCGCCTACGCGTTTGAGGGTAACGATCCGTTCGCCATCCTGAGTTGGCTCAACCGTATAGGGTTGATTGAGTAAACGCGTCGGTTTGGGAATAGGACTGAAATATTGATCGACCAATGCCATAGTTTTCAACTCGTCGAATTTTCCGGCTACCAGCAGAATAGCGTTGTCGGGCTGGTAATATTTCTGGTAGAATGCTTTCAGGTTCTCAATGGGTACCCGTTCGATGTCTTCTTTAGAGCCGATAGTCGATTTGCCATAATTGTGCCACAGATAAGCCGACGACAGAACGCGTTCCATAAGCACGTACTGGGGTGAGTTTTCGCCCATTTCGAACTCGTTACGCACAACTGTAAATTCGGTTTCGAGGTCCTCTTTTTTGATGAAACTATTAATCATTCGATCCGATTCAAGGTCCAGGGCCCACTTCAGATTGTCGTCTGTTGCTGAAAATGTCTCGAAATAATTCGTGCGGTCATACCAGGTCGTACCATTGGGCCATGAGCCGTGTTCGGTCAACTCCTGCGGAACATTCTTGTGCTTCGTTGAGCCTTTAAAGACCATATGTTCGAGCAGGTGGGCCATGCCGGTTTCGCCCAGACCCTCATGCCGTGAGCCCACCAGATAGGTGATATTGACCGTGATGGTTGCTTTGGAAGGGTCGGGGAAGAGTAGAACCCGCAGGCCATTTTTTAGCTGATACTCAGTAATGCCCTCAACGGTTGCTACTTTCGTGATGCCTTCCGGCAAGGTTGTCGAGTTGTTCTGCGCAAGGGTTGTTAATCCGTTACCAAGGAGTAAAGCGATTGTCAATAAGCCTGTTAGCAAACAGACGGACAGACTCTGTCCAGCATGGAGTAGGGAAGTTTGCATAAGAATACGATTCGTTTGGGGTGGAAACTACTCGTATAGTTACGTAGTATTAATCACTAAGTCACAGTTAAGGCTGAACTTTTAACAAAATTTAGTGTAAACGGTATCGTCGCTAATGACCTAGCCCTCAAACCATTGCCGGAACAGGGCCGATTTCTCTTTGCTGACCATTAAGTCCAGTGTATCATTCGGCGTATTGAGTTGTACTTGTAGCTTGCCACTGTAATGTGAACGGTAGCCCGAAACGGCATTTAGACTGAGGAGACACTGCCGGCTGGCCCGAAAAAAACAACCTGGATCAACGAGTTCTTCCAGTTCATCAAGCGTTTTATAATCGGTAATCAATTTCTGACCGGCCATATTGACCAGATAAATTACCTCGTCGCGGAGAAAATACGCTACCTGCTCCTGCGGAACGGATACAATCTGGCGGAGGTAATGGCCCGTGAATCGACGTTTATAGAACGGTGATGCTTGTTTTTCGGTAATGTGAGCCAGAAATTGCCTGAACTGATCGCCCAATTCAGCACTACTCGCTACCCATCGATGATACTTCGCCAGTGCTGCTTTCAACTCATCGGGGTCGATGGGTTTGAGCAGATAATCGATACTGTTCAATTTGAAAGCGCGGATGGCATATTCATCGTAGGCCGTTGTGAAGATAACCGGTGCGTTCAGATCAGCTTGTCGGAATGCTTCGAAACTCACACCATCGGAGAGTTGAATATCGGCAATGACCAGGTCCGGTGATTTATGGCTGCTCAGAAAATCACAAATGCTTTGCACACTGGCAAGTGGCCCTTCAATGGTTGCTCCAGGTTCCAGTTGACGAACCAGCTTCTGTAGCTGCCTGGCAATGAGGGGTTCGTCTTCAATCAGGAGGATCGTCATTTGCGTTTTTGGTTTTCCGGGTTTGAGTTTATGGCGGACGCACCCGAAGATGTCCGGGCGTCAGCCTAAATGTCTATTCTACTGACAGCAGCGGCACACGTACGCAAAAAAATGTGCTGTCGCTGTCTATTTCAACCGGGCGGGAGCTCAGGTAACTATACAGCAATTTCAGGTTTTCGAGCCCCTGTCCATTGGACGTTTCGACCTGCCGTTTGCGCTGAATTGGATTTGAAATAGCAAGGTAACCATCCTTCGTCGCGATTGTAATAACAAGCGGATGAGATTCACTGATGCTGTTGTGTTTGATCGCATTTTCGATCAGAATCTGAAGCGTAACGGGTACAATCTGTTGATCCAGTGAATCTTTGTTTATCTGACTATGAACGATAAATGCGCCATCAAATCGGGTCTGCAATAAAGACGTGTAGTTTTTGATGAACGCCAATTCGGTTTCCAGAGGTACCAGCGCTTTATCTTTATGCTGGATAACATACCGAAACACTTTCGACAGTTGTTGCAGAAACTGCCGGGCCAGCACAGGATTATCATCAATCAGACTATCCAGCGATGAGAGGCTGTTGAACAGAAAATGGGGACTGATCTGGTTTTTCAAACTGTCTAACTGAACCTGCACTTTTTCCTTTTCTAATTGAGCCGTTCGCACCGTGTTTTCCTGCCAGCGTTTTAGCAAATGGCTGGCCATAAATCCTAAACAGATAACCGTATTGACCAGAAAGATCAGGAGGCCAATGATAATGAACGTGAACTTGTTCATCATGGACAGTACGGGGGTAAGCAATTGTGTCGTTACCAGGTACCCGACGATAATAACAATCGTCTTTACAATGCTCCAGCCGCCCAATACCTGGACTATTATTCGCCAGCGAATGTTTTTCTCAAACGGTAAGCGCCTGTTCAGCCACTCATTAAAGACGTAGTGGAAAATCCAGATCGTATTGAAAAGCAGGTAAGTGGCCAGAAAAAGTATGAGCTGAAGCTGCCAGGTAATGTTGGGAATCATCCATTGCCGAGCTATAACTCCCCCCAGAGAAGTCCACAGCAATAGGAGTTCGACATATAGATTAAATTTTATTTTCATGGCTTGC
Organism: Spirosoma endbachense; assembly: GCF_010233585.1. Lineage (NCBI taxonomy): Bacteria > Pseudomonadati > Bacteroidota > Cytophagia > Cytophagales > Cytophagaceae > Spirosoma > Spirosoma endbachense. Next base: position 1,932,080 of record NZ_CP045997.1, on the reverse strand, counting down.
GATGATCATTCCGTCTGACATTTCGATGACGCGATCGGTTCCTGCCGCAAAGTCGGGGTCATGCGTAACGGCAATAATAGTCTGGCCTTTACCGGCGAGGTCACGAAAAATCTCGAAGACATTATCGGTATTGGCTTTATCTAAATTACCCGTTGGTTCGTCGCCCATAATAATAGTCGGATCGTTGATCAGGGCACGGGCAATAGCCACTCGCTGTTGTTGTCCACCCGAGAGTTTACTGGCTGGTTTTCGGGCGAAATCGGCCATGCCAATCAGCCGAAGCTTTTCCATAGCGCGTTCTTCCACTTGTTTTTCCGGATAACGGCCGAGCTTCAATCCGGGTAACATCACGTTCTGCAAGGCCGAAAATTCGGGCAGCAGAAAATGAAACTGGAACACGAATCCCAGGTGTTCGTTGCGAAAATGGGCTAAATAATCCTGACTGCGGCCTTTTAGCGACGTTCCTGCCATTTCGATGTTGCCTTCATAGTCGGTATCCATCGTTGAAAGCAAATAGAGAAGTGTCGATTTACCACAACCCGATTTGCCGACTATTGACAGAAATTCACCTTTCTGCACCTCAAACGTAACATCGTTCAGCACCTGAAATTTCTCAGGATCGTAGAAGTACTTGTTGAGATGCCGGGCAGAAAGAACCGTGTTCATGTAAGATGTATGCAATAAGATGGATGATAGAGGTGCATTGTCTATCATCCCTGAAAATTTAGCCTCTCAAAATAGCTACAGGGTCTACCTGTGCGGCCTTGCGCGAGGGGAAAAATCCCGCCAGCACGGTAGTTATGACGCCGAACAGCATACCCATGATGTAATATTTAGCCGCAAAAATGACGGGAAACGTTTTCAGACTTAAAAAATCACCCGCATCGAAAGGCGTAATGGACAACAGATAACTTAAACCAAACCCAATGCCGAGCCCCAATAAACCACCCGACAGACCAATAAAAGCGGCCTGTAACAGAAAAATGGCAATAATGTCGCGCCCATCGAAACCCGTGGCTTTCAGGATGGCGATATCCTTGATTTTGTTGATTACCGTCATGTTCATAATGTTGTAAATGCCGAACCCGGCCACAACAAGAAGGGTAATAGAAACGACATACGTTAACATATTTCGGATTTTTTCGCCCGCCAGAATTGCGGTGTTAGCTGTTGCCCAATCTTCGGTGTAGTAGCCGTAAACAACCCGGAGCCGCTTCCCGAACGGAATAGCCTGCAATGGATCGATCATTTTGATGTGAATGTCGGTGATGTAGCTGGGATCTCTCTGAAGAATTTCCTGCACAGTCGACAGGTTTCCATAGCTCTTGGTATTGTCGACAGTACCGACGCCAAATCCAAACGTGCCGACTACACGCAGGATACGCGTACCGCCTTTGGGTGTCGTTACCGTTACTTTGTCGCCCACGCGAACGTTGAGTTTTCTGGCCAGAACCGTGCCCATAATCAGGCCGTCGGGGTTCGTTTTTAAGGTACTCAGGCTTCCTGATTTTAGCCGTGATTTTAGATTGTAGAGCCTGTTTTCACGCTCAATATCGACACCGGCAATTGTGCCCGAGAGCTGAATGGGTCCATTGTTGTAAAACACCTGTGTGGCTACCTGTGGCGAAACGCCAAGTACACCGGGCTCGCGTTCGATACGTTCGGCAATGGTGAGACCATTCTTGATTCGGGCCTGTTCATCTTTGGGTTTCTGGTGGTAAATAACGTTGAACTGGCCGGGCCATAGTTGCTCGATCAGGCCGGGGCGTTGGGTGTTCACTTCGTTATAGAGTCGGATGTGGGGACTGGCATCCAGCGCGGAATCTTCCAGAAACTGATTTACCCCCTGCATAAACGAAATCATGGTGATGAACATAGCAATGCCGAACGTTACGCCAAGCATGGCAACGAGCGTCTGGCGCTTTTTCGCCATCAGGTGCGTCCGGGCAATCTGCGATGCGATGTGAAGGTCCATGAGGCTAAATGAGTGAATGAGCGAAAGATTGAATGAGTCAATGAATGGGGATATACAACCCGGCGAATGCGTTCGCTCTATCACTCATTCGCAATTAGTTTTGAGGTCGCCGTCAGGCCGCTTTTTACTTCGACGAGGTCAAAGTTTTCGGCTCCTTTCTGGAATTTTACTTTCTGTTTTTTGCCGTCCTGCTCAATCCAGACACTATCATTGCCGATGACATAGGATTTCGGGATTGTCAGAGCGTGCGGGTTCTGGCTGATAATGATGTTGGCTTCTACGGTCAGCCCGTAATAGGATGCGGGTCGTTCGCCAACAAATTCAGCATCGGCCCGGAACGATTGGTCGGTGCGGTTGAGTTTTGGATAAATCTTGCTAACACGGGCCTTGAATACTTTATCGGGGTAAACGTCAGCTTTCAGAACAACCTCCTGCCCGACCCGGAGCCGACCGAAATCGCTTTCATCGACCGCCAACTGCGCGTATATCTGATTGCCGCTACCCACAAGGGCAAGCTGCTCGCCGGGCCGGACAACCTCACCCGGATCTTTGTACACTTCGTAGACTTTCCCAGTCACGAAACTGCGAATGCGCGTGTTGCGTCCGGCTACTTCAGAACTAACCAACTGGCTGCGGTTATTGGCAACGTCGAGTGCAATCTGATCGCGGCTGCGTTGCAAGGTGTTGACCTGAGCGCGCAGGTTGTTGTGCGACAGCGTATAGTTCAGTTCAGCGCGTTCCAGTTCTGCTCTTGAGGTTGCATTCTTGCCGTACAGATCGCGGAATCGGTTGTAATTGATCGAATCGTTACTGAGCCGTATTCGGGCATTACGTACCTGCGCTTCCAGTTCGGCCAGAATGGGGGAGTTATTCCCCAGATTCGCACGCGCCTGCCGATAGGCATTTGCGGCTGCCTGCTGGCGGGCATCTTCGGTGTCGCTTTCCAGTACGAATAGTAGTTGATTCCGGCGAATGGAGTCCCCCTCATTCACCAATCGTTGTTGTAAAACGCCAGTGGCATCGGCCGTAACGATATACTCATTGCGTGGATATATGTTACCCGAGGCATAAACAGCTTCGGTGAGTTCGCGATAGGTGGGCAAAAGGCCATCGCTGCCCTGATGACAGGCGGCAACAAGCAACACAATTGCAGATAGGTAAAATGCGGTTTTCATTAGGCTATACAATGGATCGATTCTAAAGGATCAACCAGATTTCTTGATTAGTACCTCAACGTGTTCGGTTACTGCCCACTTCGGATTTGCAAAATCGTCTGATTGATAAATACGGTCGACAGATTATTCAGGTACCGATTTTGCGCCGTCAACGCTTCATTGAAAACGTTCAGATACTGATCGTAAGCAAACAGGCCGGATCGATATTTGATCAGTGCAATCTCGACGTTCTGATTGTTGAGTTCATAATTCTGGCGGTTTAAGTCCAGCGATCGAATCGCCTGATTATACGTATTCCGAACATCTTCATGATCGGTTTGCTGCCGTTTTCGCTCATAATCCAGTTCAGACTCGGCTACTTTTAGTTGCAGGCGGGCGCGGGTAATGTTGCTGGTACGCAGCCCTCCCGTAAAAATCGGCCAGTTGAATTGCAGTCCTGCTACGCCAATTGTATACCACGGCTGGTTTGTATTCAGGAAATTGATCTGGCTGCGCTGGGCCTGTTCGGTAAACCGGCCATAGGCCGAAAGAGTGGGCCATCGTTGTAGTCGTTCGCGGTTGAGTTGCAGTCGGGAAAGCTCGATACGAGCCTGCTGGAGCGTTACCTGTGGGCGTTCAACGGGGCTAAACACCGAAGCCGTTATGGCGGTCGTTGCGCTTTGTATGGTAAGATCCTGCGACAACACCAGACTATCGGTTGGGGCCAGCCCCAGAATCAGTTTGAGCTGGTTCAGATTACGGACATAGGTTAGCTCGTTTTGGTAGAGCACATCGGCCGTGGTCAGTTGTACCGACCGAATCCGGTTATATTCCAGTGGTTCAATGAGCCCTTTGTCAAGCCGATCGCGGGCAATTTGAGTGAGCGTGTCGGCGGCCAGTAGATTCCGACGGGTAAGCGCAATTGCCGAACGGGTCAGAAGCGTGGCATGATAAACGCGGGCGGTTTGGGTCGAAATCTCGTCCTGCAAAACCAATGTTTGCGTATCGGTGATGCGGAGGTTTTGCTCCACAATACCAAGATCGGCCCGAGCGGGTCGGTTTATAACCGGAACCGTAACTTCGGTACCGGCAGCCAGCACATAAGGCAATCCAAATTGCAGTGAACGAAACTCCCCCGGCTTTCCCCCTAAAAATTCAGCCGGAACCAACTGTACTGGCAGGGCAAAATTGTAGTCGAAGTTCGTGAAAAAGCGAGCCTGTGGGAGTAGATTTGCCCGGGAAGCTGTTCGTTGCTGAGCCTGAGTCAGCCGATTTTGCCGGGCGTTTATCAGTTCCGGATTATTGCGTCGGGCCAGTGCCAGGACTTCCTGCACCGTCGTGACAACCGTTTGGGCGTTTACGGTAAGCGAAAAAAACATCAGGCCGCTAAGAGCATACCGATTCATAAGAATAACGAATGGATGCCCAAAGGAAAATCGTTTCTGAACGAAGATTCTACTGATTTTAAACGAAACAGAGAAAACGGCCTACGAAGTTGCCGTTTTTGATCATGAAGGTAAGCTTACGAAACCGTCAGCGAACCTACTTCCTGTCATCGTTATTGATCTTTTTCTTTTCCCGATCTGTCGAAGTTTTCATTTTTCCAAAACGCCAGTTCAACGATAGGCGGATGTTCCGGACCACATTATAATTGATGCCATCGGACAGGAAGGTCGTTGTACGCAGGTAATTCTCAACGATATTGTATTCCCGGAACGGGTTCTCGAAATTAGCGGTGACTGAGAAATTTTGCTTTTTGAATTCCTTCCGGGCCGAAAATCCGTAATAATAGAACCCGGACGACTGCCCCTGCAACTGAATACGACGGGACGTATAGGACCCATTGACCTGAATGCTTATGTCCTTGGGTAATTGCACCGACGAATTCAGATTGAACTGATAACTCCAGTTTTTATTCGTAATCTGAAGGGACGGGCTGTTCAGTAAGTTGTAGTTCATACCTACCGAACCGCTCAGATTCCACTGCTTCACCGGTTTTACGGCACCGAACCAGTTAAAGCCGTAGGTGGCATTACGTGAAATGTTTCGATAGGTACTGTTTGACACTCCTGTGGAATCGACCGTTGTTATCCGTTCGATTGCGTTGTTGGTCTGGCGACCAAAAATCATCAGATTGATGGTTGTGCCGCCTTTGGTGAACGTACTGTACGACAGTTCGACGGAGTGGGTTAATTCGGGGTCGAGGTACGGATTGCCGGTCTGAATGTTTTTAGGATCGGCATAATTGACGTATGGATTCAAAAAATTAATGGAAGGACGCTGGATTCGCTGGCTATAATTGACTCGTATCCGCTGCTCGTTGCCCAGGCGTTTCGAGATGCTCAGATTGGGCAGGAAATTCTGATACCGGTCACTGAAACGGGTAGCCGTCGAAATGAAATCGGCGTTGATCGTGGTCATTTCAAATCGTCCACCCACATTAAAATTCCAGCGATTTTCTGTTCGCAACCGAAACGATGCATACGAAGCCCAGACCGATTGTTTATAATTAAATTCATTCGACCGGCGCGGGTCTTCCCGGAAATTCAGCGATCCGTCAGGAGCATTTTCCAGCCGATAGTCACTCCCCACATTCCGGGCGATCAATTTCGAGCCTACTTCCAGAATACGTCGTTTGGTGGTCGAAAAGGGGTGAGCGTAATCCGTCTGTAAAGTCAGTTCACTTTGCTGGTTTTGATTTTCATTGCGTTCCCGATAGGTAACGATATCTTCAACGGGCAGTGGGAATTGATTCAGTTTATAGGCACTCTGATTGTCATTCTGGTTATACTGGGCCAGAAAGGTATATTCCTGATCGGGACTTCGCTTGAATGTTTTGGTGTAGTTGAAATTGACATCCATGCTGTTGTTGCGATTCTGACTTTCGTTGTATCGACGAAAAGCCAGCACCGTGTCGATACTCTGGCGCGTATCCCGCGTGGAGAACGTATTGCGTGAATCCTTCCCGAAATTGGCATCTACGCCAATGCGATTCGTTGAATCCAAATCATAGTCGATGCTGAAGGAGCCGAATTGCGAGTTCCCGCGATTTTTGAATGTGTTACTTTGCGTGATGATACTAAATACATTTCCGTCCCGTAAATTTTGCCGAACCGTCGCTGAATTGCCATAATAATTGCTCCAGTTAGTACCCCCGTAGGCCGTAATGCTGAGCTTATTTCGTTTCAGGTTAAAATTGCCACCGAGATTATTTCTCCGGCTACCAACCGAGCTGGTAATGCCGCCAGTAAGTCCCTGTAACTGATTCTTCGTGATGATATTGATAATGCCTGCCGTACCTTCAGAGTCGTATTTGGCTGATGGAGCCGTAATGACTTCAACGGATTTGATCAATTCCGCCGGAATCATTTGCAGGGCCTCGCTAATGCTGCGGGCCATAATGCTTGAGGGTTTGTTGTTGATCAGGACTTTAATACTGCTACTGCCTTTCAACTGTACTGTTCCATCTGGGTCGACGGTCAGGAGTGGGACTTTTTTTAAGACATCGATGGCGGTGCCGCCAGTATTGGTCAGATCCTTGTCGGCATTATACACCAGTCGATCATCTTTATCTTCAATCAACGCTTTTTCGCCAGTGACTACCACTTCATTGAGTGTCTGGCTGTTAGCACGCAGCGACAAGACGCCCAGTGCCGTTACTACCCCCGTTTTACTAACGGTGACGATTGGGATCGTTTTATTATCGTAACCCAGAAAACTGATAACTATCCGATAGATGCCTGTCTGCACATTATTGATCGTGAACTTACCCTGTTCATCGGTAGTCGTGCCGGTTATGGGTTTTTCAGTTTGTGGGTTTATTAGCGCAACTGTAGCAAACTCAACGGGTTTATTCTGTGCTTCATCCATCACAGTTCCGCTAATTTTACCAAAGTTAGTCGCACTATTGACTGACTGTGTCAGCGACGATGAAGTTGGTGGCGATAGGGGCGTTTGTTGTGCTTTAGCCAGAATAGTTACCCACGTGAACGAGAGAAGTAATAGTGTTTTCATCCGTTGAAATTAGTGTCCAATAATGACCAATAACATAATCAGCTGATTATGCGACTGGCTTTTCAATTACAGGTTGTGAGGTTGATTCTAGAATTAACTACCGAGTCAATTCATCCCAACGAAAGCCCTAATCTGACTCAGGATTAGCTGGTTACAGATTAGACAACCGTAAGGTAGGATACGACCGGTAAGTAATTGCGTAGTCAATAAAGACATTTCGAAAAGAATGCTACTGATGATGAATGCAGCAGAATAAATCCCGGAAGCTGTTTTATCCTTGATACTGGCCGAAATATATCTTGTGGTAGGATTCTGGGAATGAGCTAAAAAATGCCCATAAAAAAAGCCGGACTCTTTCGATTCCGGCTTTCTATCAATCGATTATGATCTTTTTACAGATCGGCAATCGCTTTATTGATTTCGTCTTTTGTCTTCCCTGTTTTTTGCTGGATTTTCCCCCACATTTCGTCTTCCTGACCTTCCTGATAGGTTAGATCGTCGTCGGTTAGGTCGCCGTAGGCTTGTTTGATCTTACCTTTCAATTCGTTCCAGCCTCCTTTTACGGTTGTCTCGTTCATGATCGTAGTGTTTATAACGTTGAATGATCTTGTAATCATCTTGACTACGTTAATAGAACTATGCCGAGACAGAATTGTTTTCAACGATGTGCTTCACAATCCGATCCGAGTCAATATTCAGGTTGTAAATGACACCTGTCAGGGGCGTTGTATAACCCAGAAAATAGAGACCCTGCAAATCCTTGTCATTGAACCAGAGCTGTTTAGGGTAGCCACGATCATTCAGGATTCGAGCGGTTAGCGTTGTGTCAAGAAAAGCCGTAACGCCCGGTCGATAACCGGTTGCCAGAATAATGGCGTCGAAAGGCAATTCACGTTTGTCAGAAAAAGTTACGGTTTTGGCATTTACCCGCTCGATACCCGGAACGACAGTAATGTTTCCGGCTTTAATCTGGTCGAGCGTGCCGATGTCAATAACTGGAATGATGCCCCGCCGGGTGTCATAGGAAGGAGGGTGCGCTGGTTTACCAAGGCCATAGGCCGATACATCGCCCACATTTATTTTCTGAGCGAGACCCGCCAGAAAATCAGCGAACCAGCGTGGAAATTTGCTCAGGAAAATGGCGATCGGTTGTGCTGGCCGCCCGAATACGTCGCGCCGGATGATATTGATTGGTCTTCGTACCGAAATAAACGGTTTGGCGCCATGCTCCAGTAAATCAAGGGCCAGTTCGGCACCCGTATTACCCATACCGACAATCAGCACATTTTCATCGCGGAAGGGAGCGCCATTCCGGTATTCGTAGCTATGCCAGATAATACCCCGAAAATCACGCTGACCGGGCAGATCCGGCACATTAGGCACTTGATTATAGCCAGTAGCCACAACAACACGCTCCGCCGTGAATGTGTCTGTTTCGGTTTTTACCTGCCACATTCCGTCCTGATCACGTTGGATTTTCGTAACTTTTTGATTGAAAAGTGGCCGTATTTTGAACCGTTCGGCATAGCGTTCAAGGTATTCAACAACCTGCAAACGCGAAACGTAGGTTGGGTAATTGGTTGGATAGGGCAGGTGAGGAAGTGCAGAGTGTTCCTTCACGGTATGCAGGTGCAGACGGTCATAATGATTGCGCCAGGCGAAACCGATGTACTCACTGGCTTCCAGCACGGTAAATGGCTGATTTAAGTGGGCTAATTGCCCCGCCATTGCCAGTCCTGCGGGTCCGGCTCCAATGATGATTGTGTGCATGAGTTTTCGGTTTTCAACTGAATCGGCAAGTAAATCAAAGCGGGTTACTACCAGTCGAACACCTTATTTAATTCGTGTCCAGGTCTGAGTTTTGCCCAGAAGTGAGATGCCTACATAACCACGCACGTCGAGGGTGTTGGGGTCTTTGAGAGTCATCTTGCAATTATATTCTTTGCCATCTTCGGGATTATAAATCTTGCCGTCACTCCACACGTTGCCGCCATCAAATTTGAAATTATACATCAATAGCAGATTCTGCAGGGGGCGGTTCCGTTTGGAAGCATCTGTATTGCGGATATCCGTTTTGGGTTTGCCCGTAGCCGGATCATTGGGTTCGCTAACCCAGATAAGTTTACCGAAATAAGTACCGCCCTGCTTATAAATCTGAATATGCCCTTTTTTTGTGCCATTAAGCCAGGTGCCGACCACCGCATCGGCATTGTCTTTAGGGGCGAAAGCGGTTTGAAAAAGAAGCAGAAAAAAGATTGGCAACAGGTTACGCATAGTTTTCATAAATGCTCAATTAGGAGAATAAAAAAGCCGGATTTGTTGTACTAACGTAAATATCGAAGAAAATTGTCAGAACCTGAATTCGACTGATTTTTCGGATTTCGCAGATTTTCTGTATTTAGCGAAAATTGTCAACCGATCGAAAGCGCTGGAAAAAACAGGCCAGCCAGCGTACCTCGAAAAACCTTAGTTCTGCCATGTTTCATCGCGACCCGAACCGCACATACCCCACAGAAACTGAAACACGGGTAATTATCCGTTTTCAGGACTGCGACCCACTCCAACACCTCAATAACTCGAAATATTTCGACTATTATTTCAACGCTCGCGAAGATCAGGTCGCCACACTTTATGACTTCAATCCGGGTCAGATGTTTCGGGAGTTAAAAACGAGTTGGGTTGTCTATCAACATCAGATCGCTTACATCCGCCCCGCCATGGTGAGTGAGTGGATTCGAATAACCTCCCGGCTGATTTATTATAACGAAGACACCCTGGTAACGGAGTTCGTGATGACCGACGATGCCAAGACGCACCTCAAAAACGTGCTCTGGATGACCTCAAAATACATCAGTGTACTAACGGGTAAACGCATTCCGCATGATTCAGTTGTGATGGACTACCTACAGGCTACTTTACTGCCGAATGTAGATTATCCGAACGTCGATTTCAACGACCGCATTAAGGAAATCAAGCAGCAGCTTTTTCCAATTAAGGCCGTTTAAAAAAAAGTTTGTAGTTTGTGGTTTGTTCTTCCCGAATCAATACCACAAACTACCCCCATCTCTCTGTGCGTCTCCTCAACAACCTCACTGTTCGCGTTCTGATTGCTATTACCCTGGGTATTCTGACGGGGTATCTCTTTCCCGAAACTGCTGCTAAACTCAAGCCAATTGGCGACCTCTTTATCAACCTGATCAAGATGGTTATTGCGCCAATTATTTTCCTGACCATCGTGCTGGGTATCAGTAATATGGGCGATCTGAAAAAAGTAGGACGGGTAGGAGGGAAAGCGCTACTTTATTTCGAAATTGTTACAACGGGCGCGCTGGCTATCGGTCTTTTACTCGCAAATCTTATTCGCCCAGGCGATGGTGTTCAGACCGCAGCCGTTAAAGGCGGAGACATTAGTAAATATACAGAACAGGGTGCCGGAATGGACTGGACAGAGTTCTTTCTGCACATTGTACCAAGCAATGCCATTAAGGCTTTTGCAGAAGGAGATATTTTGCAGGTGCTGGTCTTTTCGATTCTGTTTGGCGTTGGCCTGACACGCATGGGCGAACTGGGCAAGCCACTCATCCTGACTTTTGAACGGTTATCGAAAGTGTTTTTCAATATTCTGAGTGTCGTGATGATTCTGGCACCACTGGGTGCATTTGGCGGAATGGCCTTCACGATTGGGAAATACGGCTTAAGCACGCTATTGCCGCTGGCAAAGCTAATGGGTACGGTTTACGCAACCATGTTTTTGTTTGTTTTTGTGATCCTGAACCTGATTCTACGGTACTACAAAATCAGCCTGTGGGCAGTGCTTAAGTTTATTAAAGAGGAACTGTTAATTGTACTGGGGACATCGTCGTCGGAGTCTGCTTTGCCGCAGATTATGGAAAAGCTCGAAACACTTGGCTGTTCACGTTCCGTAGTCGGCTTAGTCGTTCCGGCGGGTTACTCGTTTAATCTGGATGGGACTACAATCTATCTCGTGATGGCAACCGTTTTTCTGGCCCAGGTTTTTGGGGTCGATCTCACACTGGGCCAGGAGTTGACGATAATCGGAATTCTGATGGTCACCTCCAAAGGGGCTGCGGGCGTAACGGGTAGTGGCTTCATTGTGCTGGCCAGTACACTGACCGCCATTAAAGTAATTCCGGTAGAAGGGCTGGCATTATTGCTTGGTGTTGATCGATTCATGTCTGAAGCACGCTCCATAACAAACATTATAGGTAATACCGTGGCTACTATTTTCATTGCGAATAACGAAGGCGAATTTGATCGGGCTAAGTATAATCGGGTATTGAATCAGGAAGCTAAAAACGAACTGGCCGACTACAAATATTAGGATTAAGCGACTGAGTAGTTCTGATAACTGGTTTACTATTAATCAGTTATCAGACTATTTGCTCATTGAATATACTTTTTTTGAGAATAAATTAAACCATTTTATGGCCTGTTGTTCAAAGGGACAAATACAACCTGAAAATAACAACCACCATGAAAAAAGTACTGATGACGGCCGCTACACTGGTCGTTCTGCTCTCGACCAGCGCACTGGCACAACGGTATGGTTACCCTTCATACCCTTCTCCCCAGCCGAACGGCAACTATCCGCAGCAACCGGGCTACAACCAGCCCGGTTACGGTCAGCCCAATTATAACTACGACTATGATGACTACCGTTTCGATCGGCATCTGGAGTGGTGGGATCGTGAACTGAATCTATCGCGCAGGCAGGAGCGCGAGATTCGCCGGATTCGCAATCGATTCGAACAGCAAACCAATGGTATCGACGCACGTGATCCACGGCAGCGGGATTTTTTCCGGCAGGCACGGCAACGTCAGTTCTTCGATATGATGGCCGTACTGAATCCTGATCAGCGGAATCGGGTCATTGATCGGATGCGGCCCTATGAGCGTTCGGCCAGCCGGGGTCGTGGTTACGGGAACGATCGGGATTATTACCCAAGAGGTTACTGATTTTTGAGAGGAGAAGTGTGAACAACGGCCGGTCGCTTTGATCGGCTGTTTTTTTTTCTACGAGTTTTCAGTGCAATTGGCACAGGGATTGAGAAGACGTACCGTTCAGCCCCCTGATATGACCGTATATGCAACGCTGGATTTTGGGAGCTGTCTTTATTTCGTATTTTTCCAGGAAACTCATACCCCAAAACTGTATGTTAAGACATCAACAGCTCATGAAAACGAGTGCATTGCTAGCCGTTGTCGCTACGACGACATTGGCCCAGCCATCACCCCAACAACCGAAAATGACCCAGAATCCATTCTTAACGCCCTATTCAACACCCCACCAGGCGGCCCCGTTCGACAAAATAAGAAACGAAGATTATTTGCCTGCCCTTAAAGAGGGACTCATGCATGGCCGTAAGGATGTTGATGATATAGTCAATAATCCTGCGCAGCCAACATTTGAGAACACCATTGTTGCTCTTGAGCGCTCGGGCGATTTGCTGGGAAAGGTATCGTCTGTATTATTCAACTTAAATAGTGCTGAAACCACTCCCGAACTTCAAAAGATCGTCAAAGAAGCATCACCCCTGCTGAGTGAGTATGGCAACGACATCACGCTGAACGAGAAACTCTTTGCCCGGATTAAATCCGTTTACGATCAGCGAGCCAGTCTGAAACTCGATCCAGAAAGTGCAATGCTGCTCGAAAAAGCGTATAAACGATTCTCCCGCAATGGCGCAAATCTGGATGCAAAGGGAAAAGAACGTTTACGTGCTATCGACAAAGAACTTTCCCAGCTTTCAATCCAATTTGGTGAGAATGTTCTGAACGAAACCAACGAATACTCGATGGTTGTAACGGATGAAAAAGACCTGGCTGGTTTACCCGACTTTACGCGTGAAGCGGCTAAAGCCATAGCGAAGCAGAAGGGGAAAGAAGGTTGGGTATTTACCTTACAGGCCCCTAGTTATGGGCCATTCATGCAGTATGCTGAAAACCGCGAGCTGCGTAAAAAAATGTTTCTGGCCTATAACGGACGCGGATTCCACGGCGATAAAAACGATAACACGTCGATCATCAACAAAATCGTGAATCTTCGCTACGAACGGGCCAATCTGCTTGGTTATAAAACGCACGCTGATTTTGTGCTGGAAGAAAGCATGGCGGGATCAAAAAATAAGGTGCAGAGCTTTCTGAATGAGCTTGTTACCTATGCCCGCCCGGCTGCCGAACGCCAGCTGGCTGAACTGACAACTTATGCTAAAGCCCATGGATTTACGGACGATAAGCTGCAGAGTTGGGACAATAGTTATTATGCCGAGAAGCTTAAGAAAGAGAAGTATGATCTCGACGACGAGATGCTAAAGCCGTACTTCAAGCTTGAGAACGTGCTGAACGGTGTATTTACAGTAGCCAATAAACTATATGGAATCACCTTTAAGGAGCGTACGGATATTCCGGTCTATAATCCCGAAGTAAAAACCTTCGACGTGTATGATAAAGAAGGGAAGTTCGTTGCCGTATTCTATGGCGATTACTTCCCTCGGGCGGGCAAACGCAGTGGTGCATGGATGAATGATATCCAGGGACAGAAAATCGAAAACGGTGAAAACATTCGTCCGCACATCATTAACGTGTGCAACTTTACGCGCCCCACTGATACAAAGCCTTCCTTATTGACCTTCTATGAGGTCACTACGCTTTTCCACGAATTTGGCCATGGGCTACACGGCATGCTGGCTAATGGTAAATACGAAAGCCTGAGTGGAACAAACGTTCCGCGTGATTTTGTGGAACTACCCTCGCAGGTAATGGAGAACTGGTGCTATGATCCGGAAGCGCTCAAACTTTTTGCGAAACATTATCAGACCGGCGAAGTGATTCCAAACGAGCTTATCGAAAAGATTCGGGCGAGTCAGAATTTTCTGGCTGGTCTGGCAAACCTGCGCCAGTTGCGGCTCGGACTGGTCGATATGTATTATCATGGCCAGAAACCGACCGGAGAAACCATCACCCAGGTTGAGAATAAAGTTGATTCTGTCGCGAACCTGTTTCCACGTGTGGAGGGAGTAGCTTTTAGTCCTGCTTTCTCGCACATCTTTTCGGGCGGTTATTCGGCAGGTTATTATAGTTATAAATGGAGCGAGGTGCTGGATGCCGATGCGTTCGAGTTCTTTAAAGAGAACGGCGGTCTGGAAAATAAAGCCGCTGCCGATGGCTTCCGGAAAAACGTGCTGGAAAAGGGAGGAAGCGAGAAACCCATGGAACTGTACAAGAAATTTCGGGGACGTGAGCCTTCGCCCAAAGCCATGTTGCGACGCAGTGGCCTAATTTTGTAGGTCGCCTGATTATCCATAAATGCAGAAGGGGGATCGATTCGAATCGATCCCCCTTCTGCATTTATGGAGTAACATCAACGATATATGACGTATGTAGGTTATGGTTATTTAGATTGAAAATGAATAATGGAGTTATTTGCGTAAAAAATATATACTAAAACATCGATTAAAATAAATTTATAAAAAAAAATTACCATATTGAATCCAAACGAATCGGCTATGCGTATATAGGCGAGTTAGTGAAAATACTGAAAACTTTTTGTAGTATTTTGTTTATATGTTGTATTTTTAATATTAGCATGAAGTTGAAAATGGTATAACTTTTGCTTAATCGTGTTAAAAATTAATTGATAACGATAATAAGTAGACTGTGATAGGTTACCCTTATTGAATGAGGTGATAGATCTGGTGCAGTGTAAATTCTTTATGACATATGGTAATGAAGAATTTGCACAATGATAATTTGACTTTAATTGGTGGTAATATATTGATTTTGAGCTGATTAATAGATATTCGGTTTGGTGGTTGATAGATTTACATACCGAATAATATATTTTAGGTTGACCTGATGAAATAAGCGAATACTTTTAAGCGGGAATAATGTATAATAATTAGTAAATGATTTTTTTGGATCTATGTATATAGGGAAACAATCCCTATTTTAACTTTTGTTTACAATGGCATATAATTTGTTGTATTATGGCCGAGAATCTACACACGCAGTTTAATCTTATTTGACGTCATGGAAACTTGTTTCTCGTCAGCCTGTCGTGACCTACTCTGTAGAGGTCCCAATCAAAATTACCCCTTGCAACACTCCCTAATTAGTTCATTTAATCTACTTACCCTTTAATTCAGCTTTTATGAAAAAATTATCTACCTACATGTGTAGGAGATCCAATCTGAATCTCTTTACATGGGTCTTCCTATGTTTATCGCTGTTGGTATCGACCAATATACTGGCACAGCTAAGTACCGCACCATGTAATACGGTCGCGTCGCTAACGAACCCTACGTTTGCCAATCTTACAGTTACTTCCAGCCAGTTTATTGGAGACGAGTTTACCAATAAAGCAAACCTGATCGATAATGACCCTACGTTTTCAACTGATGCATTTTATTTAGCTGCGCTGGGTAGTTCTGCCTGGCTAGAGGTAAGAGACCATAATGCCACGGGCGCGAATGTATATCCTGCCGGTACGTTTGCTGGTTTTATTGTTAGTAGTGATGTTAAAATAGGGGGTACCACAACAATCAGCACTTATTTAAGTACCAGCCCTACTCCGAATACGCCTGTAACTACTAAGGTATTCACGAATCTGGCGGAAGTCGGGCTTCTAAATGGCAAAGCGAGAGTTGGGTTAGTTTCTACAGGTAGTTTCGATATAATTCGTATTAATTTTGGAGGACTCGCGGCAACCATACATGTTTACGCACCTGTCATAGAAAAATTCTGTAATACATCACCTGCTCTGGTTTGTAATACGCCGACTTCGTTGACCGCACCTGGGCATTCGGTTTTTTTTAATCCAGATCATACTGGTATTACGACTGATGTTGCCTGCCTTGCCTGTAACATTACAGATCCAGACAATATAATTGATGGGGATCCGGCCAATTCGTCCAGCATTATTTTGACTGCTGGAGTCGCTACGACCGCATCAATTGGTGTGAAAAATGCATTTGTTACGTACCCGGCTAGTACGTCGAGTACATTTGTTGGCTTTGACATCTCCAGTACAGCTTTAGTTGATTTAGGCGTTCTTGATCGACTAACTGTTTCTACCTATAAAACAGGCACCACCGCGGCTATACAATCGTTTACGGGGGCTAATCTTGTTTCAACTAATAGTTCTATATTATCAGGTACAGGCAGAAGAACCATTGGTTTCTTAGCTACACTGGATTTTGATGAGGTTCGATTAACGGTTACTAAGGCAGCGGGCGTATCGTTGGCAACACTTAATATATTTGGTGTTGTTGTTCAGAAATTCTGCGATGGCCCCAGCTTCCTCTGTATAGATAACGCGTTACCGAAAAATACGCTTACTCCACTTATCAATCCAACTCATCCTGTATATGTCGATGGTGCAAATACGGGAGTTGATGCGTTAGTTTGTGTAGGGTGTAATATTAATAACTCCCAAAACGTAGTCGATAGTGATCCATCGAACTCTGCAACAATTGTTTTGACTGCTGGAGTCGCCACGAATGCTAGCTTTGCCGTTGCTAATGCTGTGGATACTTATCCGGCGGGCACCTTTGCTGGGTTTAATATAGAGACAGCCACATTGTTGTCGGCTAATGCGATCAGTAAAGCGACAATTACGCTTTACAACAATGGAACATTGGTTCAACCGGCTTCGGCAACAGAAAACGTTTTAATTGTTGGTGCCACTACGGGCCTATTAACCAGTGGTCCCAATAGCCAGACGTTGGGTATTGTAGCTAAGGTGCCATTTGATGAGGTTAAAATAACCTTTAATCAGGTAGTTGGCGTTGATCTTGGAACCATCAAGATTTTCAATGCTATTATTCAGAAAAGCTGTGCTGACCCAATTGCCTGTAACAATACCTATTACCTGAATCGGCCAGGCACCCCGGCGGTTATTGATGCTGCCAATACAGGAGTGACCGGTATTGCCAATCCAGACCTGGGGATCGGTGCGGGAACCAATGGTACTATAAATGAACCCTGGAATGTGGTTTCGGCAAGCACCACTGATTTCGCAAGAATTACAAATACTGTTTCGGCTGCGAGAGCTTCCATAGCTGTGGTAGATCCAGTAAGTACATTCCCGATTGGAACATTCGCTGGTTTTACAATTCAGAAAAGATCAGGACTTGTTGCCGCTACTTTATTTCCAGCTTTAACTGTTTCGACTTATCTAGACGGCCAGCTACAGGAAACAAATATCACCGCGGGTGGCTTGCTCGATTTAACGGTGATTTTGCAAATTTTCGGAACAACGCCCGGCGACTTTATCAATGCAGGCTTTATAACAACGAAGCCTTTTGACGAAATCAAACTGAGTGTAGGGTCTTTAGCAAACATAAATGCATTGACAGGATTCATTGATGTATACGGTGCATTTATAGATACCCGTACATCGACAGGGGGTGGTTTGGTTTGTGCCTTAAATACAAATCCTGACTTCGCGGTTACCAACAAGAATGTACCGGCCACGGGAAGTGTCAAGACCAACGACGTTGTTCCAGCCGGAACTACCTATGGCCCAGCACCAGCACCAACCAGCCAGCCTGGCGGATCATCGCCAAGTCTGACGGTTAACTCCGATGGTACCTATACGTTTACCAGCTCGACACCTGGCGTCTATGTTTACAGTGTGCCTGTTTGTGGCACAGGTTTATCTGGAACCGCTTGTGCGACGCAAACGCTGACCGTCACGGTGCTTGATCCAACGGTTAACACCAATAAGCCTGTTGCCAATCCGGATATCGCTTCTCTCACTGGAGCTCCGACCAATCCGACTTCTACGACCATTAACGTAAAAGCGAACGATGGACCGGGTAATCCGGGCGGAACGTTGGGTACGCCTACCATTGCAACCGGTCCTGCCAATGGCACAGCTACTGTCGACGGAAATGGGAATGTCGTTTATACACCGAATGCTGGTTTTTACGGAACGGATGTGCTTACCTATACGGTTTGCGAAACACCTGGTGTCAGCCTTTGTGCTTCGACCACGGTGACTGTGACCGTTAAAGCGCCGGGCAGTGCCAACACAACGACGGCTGCCGACGACTATATCAGTACGTATCAGGGAACACCTATTACAGGTAATGTTAAAACGAACGATAGCGATCCAGAAGGGAATACCCAGACGGTTACGGCACAGAATACGACTATCCCAGGAAAAGGTACGCTGGTATTAGCTACTGATGGTAGCTACACGTTTACTCCAGTAGCAGGTGCTACGGGACCAGTTGACTTTAGCTATACAACAACCGACAACGGGAGTCCATCGGCTTCGGCTAGTGGAACGCTGCATATACTGATTAATCCGTTTAACCCCAACCCCGACTTTGCCGTCACTAATAAAAGCGTACCGGTAACGGGTAGTGTTAAAACGAACGACACCGTTCCTGTCGGATCTACGTATGGCCCGGCTCCAGCCCCAGCCAGTCAGCCAGGTGGATCTTCGCCAAGTTTGACCGTTAACCCTGATGGTACATTCTCCTTTAGCGCTACCACGCCTGGAGTCTACGTATATAACGTACCGGTTTGCGCAGTGGGTACGCCACCAGTTTGTACTACACAAACGCTGACAATATCGGTACTTGATCCAACGGTGACGACGAACCCTCCTGTGGCGAATCCTGATTTTGTTACTACAACTGGAGCGCCAGGTAGCCCAACTGCGGTTACCGTTAATATTAAAGCGAATGATGGACCAGGCAACCCTGGCGGAACGCTCAATACTCCTACAATTGCAACGAATTCCACCAATGGTTCCGCCAGTATTGATGGAAGCGGCAATCTGGTGTACACCCCGAATGCTGGTTTTTACGGAACTGATCGGGTGACTTACCAGGTTTGTGAAACACCCGGTACCTGTGCAACTGCCGTTGTAACCATTACCGTTAAGGCTCCTGGTGCCCCTGCTAACGTAAGTATCAATGATGATTACGTTTCTACACCAAGCGGTACTACTGCAACTGGCAATGTGCTCACTAATGATTTGGGGAATAATCTGACGGTATCAAGTCCGACTACAACAGTTACCTCATCAGGTACGTTAGTATTAACAGCGACAGGTAGTTATACATTCACGCCAGCTCCTGGTGTAACTGGTCCAGTTGACTTTACATATACCGCCTGCGACAATAGCACACCTTCGGTTTGTGGTAGTGCAACCTTGCATGTATTGATTGGTCAAGGGCTTCCTGATTTAACGCCTTCGCAATTGTTCTCCAGTTCACAAATAGCTCCTGGGCAAACGATTGATGTCCTGGTTGCCATTCGAAATGTAGGCGCAACACCCACTAGCGCACAAGTTGTCTTTAACGTCACTAATTATATAGCTTCTACCGGGCTGACAATGGTCGTTAATACAGACCCAACAGTAACTATTGGAGGGAATGTTTATACGTTAAATACCAATGATTTCTCGGTGAACAGTAACCAGTTTGCTTTCACATTTACTTCGGTAGCCGGCGCTTCAGGTGTTATTGCCAATGCGGGCAATAAAATAGTCGCGTTCAAAATCACTCGGGCAATGGGATCTAACAGTAGTTCAGTAACAAATACTGTAACTATTCCGGATGGAACGGGTGGTGGTGAAACACCAGTAAATAATAATACGATTGCTAACACGTTCTTCATGCCATAATTAACTAGTTTAGGGTTTTAAAGTAGTAATTACTTTGATTATTACTTTAAAACCCTAATATTGTCGCTTCAACCAGTCATTTAGGTAACCGAAAAACAGAACTTTATGAAAAAGCCAATTTACCTGTCTCTATTTTTATCCATCTTTTTGCTTTCGCTTAGTGCCCAAGCGCAGCAAGTTGATTTGCAGGGGGTTTCCATAGGACCCAGTTCACCAACGCCCATTGCCATTAATCAGATTCAAACCGTTCAGGTCGTTATTAAAAATAACGGACCTGGCGCTATTCCAGCCACCCAGGCTTTATTTACGGCGACGATCGATCCCGTTATTCTTCGATTTGATACACCATTAAACTTTACCGATCCCAGCGGCTTATTTACACTAACCTCGTCAAATGCCAGTACGCTTCAGGTTGCCAACAACGGCGGGCCATTGCCAGGTAATGCAGCTACGGGATATATCATTTCGTTTAATGTACGGGGAAATGCAACTGGAACCGGAAACCTGAATCTGACCTCGACTTTATCACTCACTTCGACAGTAAGTGATAACAATGGCAATAACCAATCGGCTGCAGGGAGCATCGTTGTTACCTCTGCCTTGCCGGTTTCCCTGGTTTCCTTCACTGCCCAGGCTCAGGAAAACCGTACGGTTAAACTAGATTGGATAACTTCTCTGGAAACCAATAATAAGGGCTTTTTGGTAGAGCGTAGCAAGGACTTGAAAGGTTTTGAAAAGGTAGGCGAAGTGAGCGAAGTCGCTGCTAATAGTAATGCCCAGAAGCATTATCAATTGATTGATCAGACTCCCTATTCAGGAACGAGCTATTACCGACTGACTCAGATTGATTTAAACGGTAAAACTTCGAGTTTCCCTGCCGTATCGGTTGTATTACGGGATGATGCCTATGGTGTTTATCCTAATCCTGTTCTAAAAGATCAGCGATTTACGTTGCGTTTGGATGAGCCGGAAACGGCAGTTGTTAAATTCCTCAGTGCCGATGGTCGCCAGTTGCCTCTTCAGAAGACGGGCGTACAGTCGGGTAATTTGCTGCTGAGAACTCAAAACAACCTGTCGGCTGGCGTTTACATCGTAACTGTAGAAGAGCGTGGTCAGACCCGCCAACACCGGATCGTTGTAGAGTAGTCTCCTGACAATCGAGCAGCCGGAGTTTCAATAGAATGAATCTTCAGGCCAAGCCCAAACCAGAGACACGAGAGACGTATGTTTCTCAGTAGAAACTCATTCAAAAAGACCTTTAGATCTCATTTATAATGAATAAGAACATCAAACAATCGATAAGTCCTTCTGGCAAAAAAGCCTATAAAACACCCAAGCTAAAAGTGCTGGGCAATGTTAAGAAACTAACCTTAAAGGTGGGTTCTGATACGGATGGTTTTGGCGGTCACTTATAATCGAGACTAGTTTCTCGTTTCAATTGCAGTGTAGCTTGGTTTGTCTCTAATTTGACGAACCAAGCTATTTTTATTAATTTCATGCCTAGTATATATGCTTTATGGCCTTGACCCCCACTACACGACTTCAGCGAGTACCAAGTCAATCTTCTTCAGTTCTAGGTAATGAAACCATTGTTTTGAATTACGAAATTGGTAATTACTATGAACTGAATGAATTAGGAGGATTTATCTGGTCTCTGCTAGAAGATCAAAAAGTAATTTCGGTTGAGGAGATTAAAGAAAAAGTACTCGAAGAATTTGAGGTGGAAGAGTCGGTTTGTGAGCAGGAATTAACTTCGTTTTTAGAATCACTTTTAGATGAAAAACTTATCGAAACCAAAAGCTAGTTTCACTAGGTTTATCAAGCTAAGTTGGTATCAAAAATTCCTTTTGGGCAAAGCTTTTATTGTACTGGCTGTTTATAAGTGCCTTTTGTTCATTTTTCCGTTCAATTTCTTTTTCAAGAAGTCGATCAATTTAGTTTCCTCACCTGTTGCACCCGATGAGCAGAATCTTGTGGTTATTGTCTGGGCTATTAGTGTCGTGAGTAATCGAATACCATTGGGATTTACCTGTCTGGTGCAGGCGCTTGCCGCAAAATGGCTCTTGAGAAAATACCCTGATGTCCACATTTGCATAGGCGTGCACAAAAGTGCTAGCCAGGCGTTTTCAGCGCATGCCTGGGTAGTCTATAAAAATAAAGTCATTCTTGGTGAACAAGAGACTCAAGTATTTCAGCCCATTTTAGAATGGAATTAAGTACCTATTATTATACAGCGTACGGGCTAACGATTGGTTCTGAAATTGCGCTTCCTCAGCTTAAAGAAATACAACCAACAGCGGTCGATCTGGTTATTAAACGAGGCAGAATTCCTCAAAGTCCACCGTTGGAGCCTACAAAAGTTTATCGAAGTGGCTTAAATGCGCAGTTTGCTCAAACTAGTCTGGGCAAACTGTGGCTAGACTGGTCTCCACTCATGTCGTTTCTGGCGGTAAATGGAAATGAATTGATCCTGGAAACTGACCAAACAGATGAAGAACTGCTTTCACTATTTACATTGAGCGAGGCAATTGGGTTAATACTTTTTCAAAAGGGTTATTTTTTACTTCATGGAAGTGCCATCCAGTTAACTAATAAGGGAGTCGTTTTTTTAGGACTGCCTGGTGCGGGTAAATCGACGACTGTGGCGGCCTTTGCCCAAAAAGGTGTGCCGGTGCTCAGCGATGATATGGTTTGCATTCGGCTCAAGGAAGGGCAAACTCCCACACTTATTCCTGCTTTTTCTCAGATCAAAATTTGGGAGAATACAGTCAACGGACTGAAGCTTAATAAAACAGACTTAACGCCCGTTCGTGAAGGATTGACTAAATTTTCCTGGCATGAATCCGTTACATTTGCTCAGGAAGAAGTCCCTTTAGCGCAGATTTTCGTATTGGAGAGGCCCAACGAATCAGAAAGTACACTAAAGCAGATATCAAAAAGTCAATTACCAATTGAATTGCTCAATCATTTTCCGTTACCAGACTCACTGCTAACTGGTAGCAGCCTAAAAGATTATTTTGAAAAAAGCATCCTGATCGCCAATACGACACCGCTTTACAAAATGAGTCGCCCTGCTGATTTTGCCAGGCTACACGAGTTTGTTGATTATCTTAAATCGACATTCTAAATGATGCCCGGCCGTACTCCTGAAATAGTGTTCCTGCAAATGGCCTGTACGATTGAGCCGTCAGTTGAAAAGAAAGCGCAAATCAACACGTTTCTGGCTCAAACCAAAATAAACTGGAATCGATTATATACGCTGGCTGAGCGGCATCGGCTCACACCATTTTTATATAATACGATCCAATCGCTACCAGAAATTCCTGATAAATTCCTGGTAGCACTGCGTACTAGTTATCAGGCCTCGGCTACTGATGGTATGCTGAAGCTTCACCACTATCGGCTTCTGGATAAATTACTGGCCGATCATGCGATTGATCATATTGCCTATAAGGGCATTTATCTGGCTGAACATTGCTATCCTAATAAAAACTTTCGAATTAGTGGTGATCTTGATGTATTGGTTAGGGCAGAAGATGCTTTTAAAACTACGCATCTGTTAGAACAGCATCAATACCAGTTAAGTAAAAAGCACACCTTGTATTATGAGGATGGTGAGCAACGCCTGCTTACCGAATTATCAGAAATTAGTTTATTTAAGCTATTCTATAATGATAGCTATTTCAATATCGATTTGCATTGGAAAATACTGTGTTTCAATAAAGATTATGCCTCATTTGATTTAGATTATATTCGGTCAAACAAGGGTTTTGAAAATGAGATTCAGGTTGTTTTGTTAGTGACGCACCATGGCGTGACGAATATCTGGCAACAACTTTACTATATCAATGATCTTTACTTCTTATTAAACAACAGAACGATTGACTGGTCGTGGCTGATGCAGGAGATGCGCCGGTATGGTATGGAGCGGATATTTCTGGTAGGTCTGTATTGGTGTCAGAATATATGGAATTTGGCATTACCATCCTCAGTTCAGCAGTTAGTCGATACCGCTGTTATTCATAAATTAGCCGATAGTTACGAGAAAAACTGGGAGTCCAATGAACCCGTTGCCTTTAGCAAACAGGTGTTTAATCAGTTTATTTATTTTCTAAAAGCACAAACTCGATTTAAGATACAGGCGAAAATCTGCATAACGTTTCTTACCAGCCGGGTGTTTAGGGCAAGTACGTTCAAAATAGGGAAGAAGTTGATTTATATCCCGAAAGAACTGGGCTTTGTAACCGTTTTTATCCGGGCAATCCGGTCTATTTATAAGTTTCTACCTGCTTCTCATTAGTCTTTACAAGCAAGCTAATAGGTCTATAATTCGAATCATTTAGCTGAACCAGCTTTCGCTAAATTTATCTGGGCGTTTTGGAGCGATCCCAACCAGAGTGACAGGTAAATAATACGACTTAATAACCAGTTGTAACGGGTCTTTTTAACGACCGGCATTTTTGGGTTGAAAACAAAATCAACAATTTTTGTAAAGGTGCCTCGATCAATCACTTCCCAGATCGGATGGCTGGGAGAAGAAAATTGGTCGTAGGTAGACTGATAGAGCTGCTTCGCTGATAGATTGCCATATTCGACAAAATTGGCTTTGGACAGTCGCGATACAATGGCGGGAGGCAGCACATCCTTTAGTCCGTTCCGGATCAATCCACGGCCACGACCATTGTCGAAACCTACGCCCAATGGTGTTGCCAGGCCTATTTCCATGACATTCTTATCGAAAAAAGGGAATGAGTACAAATGACCGTAATAAGCGCCAATGTGATTCAATTGCTCATTACAGATAACATTAGTCGTATTTAAAATCTGCCTGATTGGTTGATTCAGTTCAGCTTCTAAAGTTGTTGTTAGTTCTTTAGTCGATAGTTGTGAGCGAAGAGGAACACGTTGCTTAAAGTCGGAGCTAAGGGCATTGTTGATGAGTGATCGATGAGCCACTTTGTCCTTGATTCGTTTAAAACAATAAGCAAGGATGGCCGTAGAGGAAATGCCAAAGAATTTTTTTTGCGTGCGAAGCGTGTTGAAAAACGTACTCAGAGACTGGGCTTTAGCTTGTTTTTTTAGCCTGGTGCCGATAAAATATAAGATAAACTTTTCAAATTTGGCCTGATCGGTTAGCGTAATCCAGTCGTCACTTACATAGCGCAAATTTCTGTCGCTGGGAGCGATAAATTGTTCGCAGGCTAAAAGCAGATTCTCCCAATCCTGAGCATCAAATAACTCATCGAGTAAATCAAAACAGGTTGTGATGATGCTATCGCCGTCGTGACCTGTTAAGAGAATATCACAACTAACTTGCTGCGCTTCCAGCGAAACACTCAGGTGGAAACTGGAAGGAATGATAAAATGCTCGGGACGATCAAAAATCGTATTGATTTTTAGTACAGATTCCAGCACATCCGCTACTGGATGAACCGTGTGGTGCTGAACTGGGTACTGATCAATGACGGCCTGTACGTATTCGCTTTCGTCGGCCGATGGTAACTCGGTATCGATATTGAATGTATGCAGTGGAGCGCGATGTTGCTGAGTCAGTATTGCCTGCGCCATGCAGCTTACCGACGATGAGTCCAGACCACCGCTCAAATGAGATCCGATACGGGATTTGTCCTCGATTCGGCTATCAATAGCAGCTTTGAAGTAGTCCTTAAAAAGGGTTGAATAATCTTCCGGTCGGTTAAGATCTTTATACTTCGACAGATTAATTGTCCAATACGCGTGCGTTTGTTTGCGCTGGGCAGTTACCTCCAGATAATGGCCGGGCAATACACTGTAAATGGTTTCGTAGAATGTCTCTTCCGAGTAGGGAACATAATCGGCAATCCAGGTGAGGTACTCTCTGAATTTATGTTCATTTGGCTTTATAACAACATCGCGAAGGGCTAACAATGCCTTGATTTCTGACGCGAAAGCCATGAAGCGAGACGGCTGATACACATAATACAGTGGCTTTACGCCTAATGCATCACGCCCACAGAAAAGAGTCTGCTTTTGAGCGTCCCATAAGGCTACGGCAAAATCAGCATTTGGTTCGTTAAATCCGGCCGGACCGCTAGTGATGTAATTCGTAGTGAAAGGATGACTCGTTGTAATGCTGGAAAATAGATCTGAATCGGCAGTGGCGTAGATTGGTGCTGTTGGATTGACCTCAATTGAGTTGCCAAAATTTAATAATACGCCATGTTCAATCAATTGACTAGTGACTTTGCCCCGATGCCCCAGTAAGTTTATTACATTGGCTGTGTCAGCAAGTTCAATAGCCTGCTTATCAAATCGTATAATTCCAGCGATTCCGCTCATAATTGAAACCCTACAGAGAACTCTGATAAACTACTATCTTTCGTATCTTCGCTTCGGCTTAAACACCGGTTTATCAATCCGCCAAAGGTACAATATGTGTTAATGCCATTTCTATTCCAATAACCAGTAAGCCGCCCTGAGCATGCTTAAAAAAAGCAGTCTGTATGTAC
Source organism: Spirosoma endbachense (assembly GCF_010233585.1). Lineage (NCBI taxonomy): Bacteria > Pseudomonadati > Bacteroidota > Cytophagia > Cytophagales > Cytophagaceae > Spirosoma > Spirosoma endbachense. The sequence goes on along the minus strand of NZ_CP045997.1, from coordinate 1,905,788 downwards.
TTGTTTTACTGATTTTTTGCATTGGTGAAAGTTGTCAGCAAGAATCATTAGCGCCAGCCAGCGATGATTCTGCCTATTTCCCGCTCCAGATTGGTGACTACTGGATCTATCAGGTAACGCAGGATACCTATTCATCAATCAATCCAATCGCGGAGCGCGTTTATCAGGTTCAGGAAAAAATTAGTAGTTCTTACAATCAGAATGGCCAGTTATTTTTCCTGATGGAAGAATCCATTAAGAAAACGGCACAGGCAGATTGGCAACTTACGGCTATTCGGACAGTCTATAAAAATCTTACGGAAGCCGTTAGTCTGGACAATAATGTACCAGTTGTAAAGCTGGTTTTCCCGATTGCCCCAACCACTTCCTGGAACACAAATCTGTACAATTCCAACCCGGATACGTTGCTTCGATATGAAGATCAGTATCGTTCATTTTCGCTCGGAAAACTCAACTTTGATAACACAGTTTCAGTAATTGGGGCAAACGATTCGACCCTTGTGAATCTGGAAAAATATCGTCGGGTATATGCCCGAAATATTGGCCTGGTTTATCGGGAAAACGTTTCGCTGGTCTATTGTCAATCATCAGCAGATTGTGTCGGAAAAGGAATTATCGAATCGGGGACTAAACAGAAATGGGAATTAGTTGCCAGCAATCGCCTGCCTTAATGCTGCCAGAGAACTTTTCCCGTAAACGTCTGTATTCGACCATCTTTCCAGGTCAGTTGCAATGAGTAGGGGTAGACCCCTGGTGTTGTTCCCTGCCACAAAAGCGAATTTTTACCCGTCGAAACCGGAAACGAATGATCGTAGATCCGGGCTCCCATCAGATTATAAATCATCAATCGCGACTCGGTAGGTAACTCCTGCACATTTAACGTCAGGTCAAATTTGGCGTATAACGTAGCCGGGTTTGGGTAGGTCTGTAAAGTTATGGGCTCATCGGTGGCCAGCACCTTAAGGTCCAGAATGTAAGGTGGCTGCGTACGATTACTGCTGGCGTCTTTTCCAATCACAATGAGTTGATACTCCCCACCGGCTTTGAGCGACAGGTTTGTTCGTACCTGTAGTTGATTTGCCGAGACTGAAGCAATTGTAAATGCCGTTGCGGAAAGCTTTTGCTGAGCGCAGGTAGCACATTCTTTCAGGTAAATTTCAACGGAACTTGTGTCTTTGGCAGAGAGTGGATTTTCATCAATTAAATAGATATCGACCTTAGGGTTTGGGTCGATAACAGCCCCATTTTCTTTGACGGCTCCATTAATGAAGACGTTGAGCGTTGGGCTAACTACATCCGGAAGCGCATCTACAGGATAGCTACTACTAACTTCGGCCTGTGCCCAGTCAATAGAAAGTGTGGCTTTGTTGTTGGCTTTATCTAATTCGGTGATTTGATTCGTCGGGTCAATCAGGATGTCGATTGACTTCAGTGTTTCATCTTTGGCAATCGTGTACGACAGCGTATCCTGATAGCGAAATGAATTGAAATAAACCGTACTACTAGTTGCATTGTTACCAGTCGTTTTTTTGAGCGACAAACCGATTGACTGACCGGCGACAAATTTGCCTAAGTTGACCAATGGTATGACCACCCGAATCGAATCGCTACTTTTAATCGAGCTACCAGCCACTGATGACTGAATATAAATTCCTTTCTGAGCAACCGCAAAATCTGGATTCGGCAACGGATACAAGCTAAGGGCAGGGTCGCCCTGTAAAACCATCTCCAGCAAAACAGACTCATCGTAAAGATCAATGCCTTCTTTCTCAAGGGCTACGTTCAATTGCTGCTGGAATTTCCCAAAAGGCATTCCCAGCGAAGCAGGGTCCGTAAATAAGCTTCTGTACAGTTTTGTTAGATACTTGGTTGTTGGCTGTTCAAAACTCAAATAGGAATGGGCCAACACCAGGGCTGAACCTTTTTGGGGGGCCAGTACCCAGTCGGTTGATAAAGTGGTGAAACGGGAAAATATTTCACCAACTCCGCAACCATTAAAAATCATGAGCGGATAATTTTTATTCCGGTATCCATTTTCCAATGGCGAGGCAAAACCAAAGTTCATGTCGGTTATGGCTGGTCCGGCATGGCCAAAAAACGTAATCAGGCTAACGCCATCGTTTACCAACGGCGTAATGTTGATCGGCTCAACTTCTTCGTAGGTGTTGCTTTTACTGAATGCGCTAACCTGACCTCCCAATTGCCCATTTGCGAAAAGATCGCCCAGTTGACTCATCGTTGAGCGTAGGCTTTGCGCTTCACCTTTGCTTTTTCCTCCACTGATATGAATGATGTGTTTACGCCAGAGTCCGTTCGGTGTCGCATTCTCCAATTGCTTAACTTTCTCCAGATACGTGAGAACCTGGTCGTTTGTCGTAACATTGAGTCGGCCAGTCGGAATGGCGGGAGAATTTAGTGGAAAGCCGTTTAATCCGGCAGTGAGCAGAATATCGGAACCAGGGTAGCCAATTGTAGGCACCAGATCATCGGTCGCCGTTTTTACATAATAAGGATAACTGCACGCTTTGCCAACCAGCAGCAGATTTTTTACGGGCGCATTCGCCAGCATAAACGCAGCGAAACGCCGGAGTGCCAGCGGACCTTTTTCGCCATAATTAAACTGATCGGACAGGGAGTCTGCCGCTACAATAAATGGTTTGTAATTGCCGCCCTGTGCTGAAGCCCGGTAATTGGCATACGCCGTGGCTGATTGTCTAAGCGACGAGTGGGTAACGATCAGGTAATCGGCTGTTTGAGAGAACGTACTTTGAAAACGAACCGCCCGGATAGCCAGTGGTTTTGCTACCTGATTGGTAACCAGCACAGAACGCTTTCGGGAGGCATCACTGACAACAATGAGTTGCTGGCTGCCACTTGACTCAATGGCTACGTAACGGCAGTTCGCCTTATCGGTAATGTCATAGGCAAACGATGCCGAAGGAATATCGGTTAAGGCTAATAGTGCAGTCTGGCGTTGATTGGCGGGTATGTTAAACACTTTCGATAACTGAGCACCCATGGCAATGGACTGCGGATAAGTGAGTTTTACGTAGGTTATCGAAAAATGATCGATAAAGCCATACACCTCTGCTTTAAAACGCAGCGAAAGCTGGTCGTTCAGGATCGTATTCGGGCTGATCGTTTGCTGAAAGGTCTGGCTGGCGAACCCTGGGAGAAGTAATGACGCTAACGGGGTTGGGGTAGGCCCATCCAGTTGAACGTTTACTTTATGCGTCGAATAGTCTCGCCCGTTTACCATTCCTTCGAGCGTAATTGGCCAATTAGCAGGTACTCTACCCGTTAATTTCATGGTAACCAAACCAACGGAATCAATGGTAAGTAATGGTCCTGACCATCCTTCGCCAGGCTCGAAATAACTGTGTTGTAAAACGGGCTCGAGACCTTTCAGATTGTTAAACGTATACTCACTGGTAAACGCCTGAACGGTTTCTTCGACATGAAATGGTTCAGGTGTGAGCCCCTGCGCTGAATTGCTGAGTTCAGGTACGCGCTTACCTGTCTGTGTAGGACTGCTGGTCAGGAAATAAGCAGCCTCATCAGAATATAACGTTTGGTAGGGGTGTAAACGCTTTTGGGGCCTGTATAATAAGGAATCCAGGCTGCCGTCGTTTCCTTCGCCGTAGAACTCAACATAATCCTGTTCGTTGAAAACACCATCCTGTTGTCCTACTACACGAATCGCCATTTCCTGGCCTCTGAAAAACAACTGCCAGTTGGCTGGGTTCGCTTGCAGAAACGAGGCATCTGCTGTTTTGATATCCTGATAGCTGATACGGTAAACAGCCGCTTTATTGATCGAGAATTTGAGGTACTTTTGGCCAGACCTGATCCATTCATTGCCAAATGGATTTTGAGCGAACAAAGCCAGCGCATTTACTAAGAAATAAGCTAGAAGTACCCCTTTTTTCATACACAATTGAGCTTAGTTGACGCTTCGGATCGGGTTGCTATGGATTTCCTCACAATACATTTCTGTGAAAAGGAAACATCTTTCAGGAAATTGCCGAAAGACTAGCTACACGTAGAATACAAGTCAAATTTGTTTTCATCAAAGATAATGAGATCACCTGAATTTAATGATTGCTGTTAGTAGCCAAACAGTACTTGATCAAAATCATTGCCAAATTAAGTTCGTATGGTATAAAAAAGAGCCCTACAATGATCCAATTCGAAAAGAATCGGCCATTGTAGGGCATTTGTGGCATTCAATACGTCAGGAGGGCGAAGAAATAGGGTAGATTAATCCATTATTTGAGCCTTCAGCCTATCAACTAATGGATGGTCTGATTACGCTTGTTTGGTAACCTGAATGTTTAAGACGAGCCGTACATCATCGCTGACAACTACGCCACCAGCTTCCGTAACGCCGTCCCAGGTTAAGCCAAATTCTTTACGCTTAATGGTGCCGGTTACTTCAAAACCTGCTTTGGTCTGGCCGTAGAAATCCTGCATCTGACCACCATATTCGGCTTTCAGTTTTACAGTTTTAGTAACGCCATGTAAGGTCAGGTCACCAATGAGATCGTAAGTATCGTCGCCCGTTTGCTTGAACTGAGTTGACGTAAAGGTCAGTTTCGGGAATTGTTCTGCATCGAAAAAGTCAGCTGATTTCAGGTGACCGTCCCGTTGTTCGTTACCTGTGCTGATGCTGCTAATATCGGCTGAGAAGGTAATTTTTGAATCGTCAAAATCATCGCCAACCATTTCTAATTGACCATCAAACTGACTGAATAGGCCAGTTACGGTCGAAACCATCAGGTGTTTTACTTTGAATTGTACTTCTGAGTGCATCGGGTCAATAACCCAGGTTGTGGCGGTGATTGCTTGAGTTTCCATGATACTTCGTGTTTTTTTATCGGTTTGATAATGCTTGTAAGTGCATTTAATGTATATACATTTAATCCGTAAAAAATGTTTCATGCTTTAGATTAATTTTTTGTGAAGCTACTGAAGTTGTCTGGTTGGCATAGCTGGTTAAGCTTGCTGGCGCTTCGATGGGAGCGCTGAGAAAGTTAGTTCAGAATCGAAAAATCTTAGTTTATAACCGTCGTTTTCTATGGTAGTTGGGCATTTTTTAGGCACTTTTGCCTATTGATTTTTGTTTTATTTGTGTATTAAATCATTAAAAAATGCCCAACTGGTTCCTCGGAAAAATCCGTTATCAGCAACCCATTGACGACTCGAATGTGGGATCGCGGAACGAAGAGTTTATCAAGCAAAAAACGGTTACGGAAGCTTATCTGGTCGATGCCGTCAGCTATACGGATGCCGAAGGTCGGCTCTATCAGGAGATTGCAGCTAACACGCCCGACTTTGAAATTACCAATATCTCCCGTATGAAACTCGCTGATGTTTTTCATCACGAAGATGGGGGCGAAATCTGGTACAAAGTGAAGGCGATGTTTATCACCGACGACGAAAAAACGGGGAAACAGAAAAAGACGCCAAGTATAATGCTGGTGAACGCCGAGACGCCTAAGGAGGCCTACGAGCGTGTAGAGCTTAGCCTGAAAACCGCTCTTGATCCGTTCGAAATTACGGACGTCAATACAACGAAGATTCTGGAAATTTTCCCGTATAACGAGGAAGAGAAGCGTAATCTACGACCGCTGAGCGAAGTTATTGAAGCGGCCGAATAATGCCTGAAATCATAAAAAAGGGAGCTAACCGCCAGCGGTTAGCTCCCTTTTTTATTAACGCCCCACCAGATTGACCTGATTGAGTTCCTGTCGTTTGTGTCCCTGTGAGTCGGTTATTTCTACGACTTTTACCTGAGGGTCGAGTAGGAGCGTTCGGGATGATTGGGACAGAAAGGAGTTTCCATAACTAAATTCGACCTTCTGTTTTTTGCCATCCGTAAATGTCAGCAAGGCAGAGACATCGGTTGGCCGCAGGCGAACGGATGGGACGGATTTCGAATTTCGGAATACACATAATCTGCCCCGGTTTTGCGTACTCACCAGAAGCTCATGGCCGTCGGCACTGGCCAACTGGGCAAGCCCTTTCGCGTTTCCGGGAACATAAAATCCGCTTGCTGCAATAGACTGAGCGGTAAACCCACCTTTCCCATCGCCCCGAAGCCATAAGCCGTTCAGGGCATCGTAACGACCCATCATCACTTCACCACTAAAGTCGTTGCCAACCAGCATCACATCCAGATTTCCGTCGCGGTCAACATCATCGGCCACCATGCCAAAAATAGGTGCTAACTGGGCTGGCGTAGGCAGGGCATGTAAGGCAAAGGTTCCATCGCCCTTATTTTCAACATAGGCAGATTGTAGGTAATTCGCTTCAAGAACCAGTGCTTTCTCACGTTCTTCGGGCGTCAAAAGCTTATCGATACTGGCCTGAGTAAAGTCTTTGTAGAGCGGAAAACGCTTTCGCATGGCAATCATCTGTTTAATCAGATCATCGCGTCCATGGAAGGTAAACTCACGGCTTTTACCGTTTTCATCCGGAATAAAAATGGTCGGAATGGCATCATAAAAGCCATTATTGTCGAAATCGCCAGCATACAGGCGAACGGGTTCCTGATCACTGGCACGCATACGAGCGTTCTTGCCAAGGTTACCCGCAATGTAATCCATGTCTCCATCCTGGTCAAAATCACCTGATACGAGTGAATTCCACCAGCCTTTTTGATTCTGGAGCTTACAGTCAACGGGTTGCAGTTTTCCCTGTTGGTTCTTAAGCAGTGTGAGTGGCATGAATTCTCCGGCCAGCATCAGGTCGGGCCAGCCGTCGTTGTTGTAGTCGGTCCAGAGGGCATCGCAGACCAGGCCCAGATCCTGTAAAGCAGGCGCAACGGTTTTGGTCACGTCCGTAAATTTCGCCTGACCCGGTCTGGAGTCATTACGGAAGACAAAGCTCGAAACCGGCTTTGGGTAGTGATCCGGTTCGACGCGTCCACCAACAAATAAATCAAGATCGCCATCGCGGTCGAAATCAACTGCCTTGACGCAGGATTTGCTTATCGTACAGATTGGCAGCGCGTTTCGGTCGAGTGCAAAGGTTCCTTTCCCGTCGTTTATGTAGAGCCTATCCTGAAAAGTTGGTGTATTTGCGTTTCCTTCAATGCTGCCACTGGCCACATAAAGATCGAGGTCGCCATCCTGGTCGGCATCGAAGAGCAACGTTCCCATGTCTTCTTCTGGCTTGTCTTTGGCATTGGCCAGGCCACCAACCGTCGCAACAGCAACGGCTGCTTCGGGCAACAGGTCTTTTTCAATGAATGAACCGGTGGCGGTTTGCAGGAGAAAATGGCCTTTGTTCATGCGTGAACCACCAATGAACATATCATCTAATCCGTCGCCGTTGACATCACCGACCGATACGGCAGGGGCAAACTGAGAAAGCTTGTGTGGCAGTAACTTCTGAACGTTGAAATCGATGTATTCGGGTTCGTAATGCTGATAGGTTATCTTCATCGAATCGGTTACCTCCATAAACAGACTCGTTGGCTCAGGTTTCGGCTGAATGGATTCGTGGGCATTGCGTACATCGACGGTCAGTACCTGATTCGTCGTTACATTACGTAAGATCTGCTGTTTTTGCGGAGCACCATTGAGACCGGGCCAGATGATATGCACCTCGTCTATGGTCGAAACGTCGCCAAGACCAAAATGGGCAACGGCTTCTACAGTAGACAGGTAGCCGCGGTAAGGACTGTGCTCATAGACCTGTTGTTTAAATCCGGTAGACGGTTTTTTGTCATAGTAAATCTCGACAATGGCACCTAATCCATTCCGGTTCTGCGCTTCGCCGATAAACTTTATACGCAGATAATTCGATTTATCGACCTTATTTTCGACGAGATTATTCCGATACACAAAGGCCGAATCATTGATGTTGTTAACCACGTAGTCAACGTCACCGTCGTTGTCCAGATCGCCATAAGCGGCCCCGTTAGAGAAAGACGGTAGTTTGAGGCCCCATTTTTCCGTTACATCTTCAAAAGTCAGATCGCCCTTGTTCCGAAAGGCGAAATTGCTGATTTTAATGACCGGAATCTGGGCAAGCATGAACGACTTCGTAGCGACTCGCTCGCTTTGCTCCCGGAATGAGCCGAAATCGCGGTCAGTCACATCTTTTGGGAAACCGTTCGTAACCAGAAGATCCCGATAGCCGTCGTGATCGAAGTCAATCAGGTTGGGCGCCCAGCTCCAGTCCGTTTCAGCAACGTCGCTGAAAAGGCCAATATCGCTAAACACGGGATGCTTGCCCGATGCGGTAGGTGCCGTTCCCTGATTCAACTGAAGCGTATTTCTGGTGAACTGATACGTATGTTTAAATTGCTCGTTGTTGAGGTAGGTCTGGTAATTATTGGCCCCCATGAGCATTTTCTTGCGGTTGTTGTCGCGCGGAAGCATATCAACCGCTACAATATCTGCCAGGCCATCATTGTTAATATCGGCAACATCGTTACCCATGGCTGCACCACTGGTATGCTTAAAATACTGTGCCGCCTGATCGGTAAACCCTGTATGGCGATTACTTCCATTGTGGTTATTGATATACAGCAGATCGTCGGTCAGGTAATCATTCGTTACGTAAACGTCTTTCCACCCGTCCCGATTTATATCGGTTATGTTGAGTCCAAGCCCATACCCTTCGCTTAGAATACCTTCCTGTTTGGAGACATTCGTGAAAACCGGATGACCCAGCGTCGGGTTAGGGTCATTTCGGTAGAGCCGGTCGGTGGTAGGAGAGGAGCCGTCCACGATTCTGTCGCGGTAGGCATTGGGATTGTTCTCGATGGTATTCGTCAGCACGTAAAGGTCGAGGTCGCCATCGTTATCGTAGTCAAAGAAAGCCGCATTCGTGGTATGACCATCGTCGGCAATACCGTATTCTTTCGCCATTTCGCGAAATACGGGCGATTGCCCCGGCTTGGCTCCCTGATTGACGAACAGCATATTTTCGCGTTTGGCGGCTATTTTGCTGACTGTTGCCCCGACGTAGATATCCAGCCAGCCGTCGTTGTTGATATCGACCAGTGCCGTTCCCGAACACCACTTTCCATTGCCGGTTACGCCCGCTTTCTGAGTAATATCCTCAAATTTGAAATTTCCCTTGTTAATATATAAGCGATTTGCAACCTGATTACCCGTAAAAAACAGATCGGCTAATCCATCATTGTTGAAGTCACCAATTGCCGTACCTCCTCCATTATAGACATATTCGAAGTCAATAATATTCATCGTATCGTTTTCGGTGATACGGTTAGAGAAGGTAATACCCGTTTCGCTGGCGGGCAGTAACGAAAAGAGTGGCTTATCACAGGCCGTTAACAAAAACGTAAGGCCAACTACTAGAAACAGAGAAAGAGTTCTCACAATGAGTTAAGGACAGTTACTTAATTAGATTCAGGTGGAAACAAAAATACGATTACAGGAAGATATTTCATAAATTATTGGAGGGCCATTGACCGTTTACTAACTCATGGCTTACACAATTCTAAAACGGACTTATATAATTATGAAGTTTTACAAGGCACGTTTGTTTTTGTAAGTAACCGTTTTTACTTTTGACCCACTTATGAAACGCACTCTGTTCCAGCTACTAAACCTATTTATGGCCTGTGTCATACTGCTCAGCAGTACTGGCTTTGGTTTGGTGGAACATACGTGCCAGATGCGGGGCAAAAAGAAGACAATGGTCGTTGTCTTTAGCGATGCCAAATCAACATCAGGCTGTGCCGACCATAAACAGTCGGGCAAGTCGGATCAGAGGATTATTAAAAAATCGGAATGCTGCCAGGATGATCAGCGCTATGAGAATGTTGACGTTACATCGTCACTGAGCCAACTCGTTGCCAAGTTCGTCAAGAATATAACCGAGTCAATTCTGGCGGGGGTTACGGTGATGCTTGCTTGGATTGCCGATTGGGTTTTCGACAGAAGTGCATCCGTTGCGGTTAACGTTACCAATGATCCCCCTTCCCCGTCCGGACGCGATATTCTGACCCGCGCTCATAGTCTCCTTATTTGATTCGTTGATGAATGCACATTTCCGGTGTCTTTCCGACACTGGCGTATCGTGTTTATCCATCAATCAACGAACTCATGAAACTCCTTTTTTTATGGATGGCTATGCTGGCTGCGTCGCCAGTACTAGCGCAATCTGATTCCATTGCAACCAAATTACCTACTGTTCCTGTCCAGGAAACGGCTGTTCGGGGGATTATCAACGAAACCGTCAATAACAGGCGCGTGCCGCTTGCCGGAGCAACCGTACGTTGGGCAGGTACAACAAACGGTACGGTGACCGACTCGATTGGTCGGTTTCAACTCACTCTTCATCCTACTGTCAGGCAACTGATTGCCAGTTATGTAGGCTACCAATCCGATACACTTACGGTAACGAATATAGCCTCAGAAGTAGTTATTACACTCCGGTCTGAACGGACATTGCAGGAGGTAACCGTTTCGGGGGCTCCCGGTCAGATCGATCGCATTAATCCAATTCAGACAGAACTACTTACACAACGGACACTGGCGAAAGCCGCCTGTTGCAACTTGTCGGAAAGTTTCGAGACCAACGCATCGGTGAGTGTCTCGTATAGTGATGCCGTTACCGGCGCCAAACAGATTCAGTTTCTGGGATTGGGCGGACAATACGTGCAGACGAATGTTGAGAATATTCCGACTGTGCGTGGACTGGCTACGACTTTCGGCCTTAATTACATCCCTGGCACCTGGATCACCAGTATTGATGTTGGGAAAGGAGCTGGTTCAGTCGTCAATGGTTATGAGTCGATGAGTGGCCAGATGAATGTCGAGTTGCAAAAACCTGATGACAAGCAAACCTTGTTTCTGAATGGCTATGTCAACAGTTTTGGTCGATTTGAAGGTAACGTTAACTGGTCGAAGCCACTACTGGCTAATCGAAAAGGCCGAAATCAGGTACAGTCACAACCCGCTGTGCCAAAGTGGAGTGTAGGTGTTTTAGGTCATGCCAGCACGCTCCGTACTGAAATTGATCAGAATAACGATGGTTTTCGCGATCTACCGCTCTATACGCAGTTTAACCTCATTAATCGCTTTAAGTATAATGGCGACCGGTTTATGGCCCAATTTGGGGTTAAAGCACTTTATGAAGATCGCGATGGCGGGCAGTTGTCAAGGTTTGAGAGCCAGAGCAGCGCATCTCCCCGCTATAGCTTTTTAAATACGACAAAACGTCTGGAATTCTTTTCGAAAACGGCTAAACTCTATCCCGATAAACCGTATAAAGGTCTTGGATTGATCTTGAATGGTGTCCATCATGAGCAGACAGCCCGATTTGGATTTGCGCCTTATGACGGTCGGCAGCAAACAGTATATGCTAATCTGATTTATCAGACGATCATCGACAATACCAATCATAGTATTAAAGCCGGGCTTAGCTATCTGCTTGATGATTACCGCGAAAATTACAAAACGATTAATACCGCCCGAACAGAATCAGTACCGGGGGCATTTGCTGAGTATACCTACATCTATCCGGAAAAACTGACCCTGGTGGCTGGTGGCCGGGTCGATTTTCACAATCTCTACGGCACGCAGTTTACACCCCGGCTTCATCTGAAATATAACCTGACCGACAATCTCAGTCTGCGGGCATCGGCTGGGCGCGGATTCCGGGTGCCGAATCCATTTGCCGAAAACTTCGGTTACCTGGTGAGTTCAAGGGCTGTTTTTTTGAAGGAGCAACTTCGCCCCGAAGTATCGTGGAATTACGGGCTTAGCCTTACCAACGATTTTTTGATCTTCAGCAAAAAGGCCTCATTAACGGTAGATTATCATCGGACAAATTTCCTGAATCAGTTGATCGTGGACATTGAGCATCCCCGCGAATTGTATTTCTACAACCTTCAGGGGGCTTCTTTTGCCAACAGTTTTCAGGCAGAACTGAACGTGCAGCCGGCCAAACGCTTTGAGGTAAAAGCGGCTTACCGATTGTTCGATGTTAAGCAAAGTATGGGCGGGCCATTTGGCGAGGAGCGGCTGCTTCCCAAAATGATGGTTAGTCGCGATCGGGTTTTGCTGAATGCAGGTTATGCATTGCCGTTCGACAAATGGAAATTTGATGCAACGCTCCAATGGAATGGACCCCGGCGGATTCCTTATCTGCGCGAAGGCTATGTCCATACCACGTATCAAAACATGCCGGTTGAATTTGCACCTGGTTTCTACAACCTCAACGCACAGGTTAGTCGGGCATTTCGGAGTGGATGGGAAATCTATCTGGGTGGCGAAAACCTGACGGGCTTTCGGCAACAGAACCCGATCGTTGCCCCAAATGATCCATTCGGCCCCAGCTTCGATGCCGGAGCCCAGGTATGGGGCCCAATCACGGGTCAAATGGTATACACAGGTTTTCGTTTCAAACCTCAGCACTAAAAAGACTATGACACTGACCATCCGAAATATGGTGTGCGATCGTTGTAAACGGGTCGTGCGCGAAGAGCTTGAAAAGCTTGGCCTGACTGTTAGTCGGGTTGAACTTGGCGAAGTAGATGTCACGACTTTCCCGTCAGCTGTTACGCTTGATACAGTTCGACAGACGTTGCAGGCCAACGGGTTTGATCTGGTCGACGACCGGAAGCAACTGCTCGTCGAACACATGAAAGTGCTTCTGATCAATGAAATCCAGCACCTGAAAGGAGATCGACTACCAACGGAAAACTATTCGACTTTTCTGGAACGTAAACTCGGCTACGAATACTCATACCTCAGCGGGTTGTTTTCGGCAAGTGAAGCTCATACGGTCGAGAAATACATTATTGCGCTGAAAATTGAGAAAGTAAAAGAGTGGCTGCGATACGACGAGTTGACATTGAGCGAAATTGCCTGGCGATTGGGATACAGTAGCGTACAACACCTGTCGAACCAATTTCGGCAAGTGACCGGGCAAACGCCGGGACAGTTTCGGAAGGGAGCTCTGGTAGAACGGCGAAGCCTGGATTCTGTGCTTAAAAGCGAATGAGCGAACGGGATTTGTGCGCATGGCTACTTGTAAAACTCGTCCGTAATTATATAAAAACCGAACGCGCTTAGGCTTGTTACTTTGTCAGACCAATGGTGGTCAGAACTAGTCAAACTTACCTACTATCATGGAAAACATGACAATGACCTCGCACGTTGATACCTGTTTCGATTGTGCCAAAGCCTGCGAAGAATGCGCCACTGCCTGCATCGAAGCGGGTGATACCGACAGCAAAGGGCACGATATGACGGCTTGCATTAAACTTTGCCGTGACTGTGCCGATATCTGTACGTTATGTGGTCGTTTAACTGCCCGCGGCTCGCAATTTATGAAGTCATTTATGACGGTTTGTGCGGAAGCCTGCGAAGCCTGTGCAGGTGAGTGCGAAAAACATGCCAGCCACTTTGCGCATTGCAAAGCCTGCGCCGAGGCTTGCCGAAAGTGTGCCGAAGAATGTCGCCAGATGGCTGCCTGATACTTATCCGGGATGGCTCTTTTCATAAAATCCATCCCGGATTTTCTCTCAACAACCTGATGAAAAAGTTAATTTTAATTGCCCTGTTTTTTATCAATGGCCTTGTATTTGGCCAACATCAGCATCACGAAGGCATGACCATGCCGGGCATGGAAACGCCCGTGAAAAAGCCTGCCGAAAGGAATTTAAAGGCTGATACAACTAAACCGATGGATCATTCCGGCCATACGGGGATGAAGATGGATGATTCCATGAAAAGTATGCAGGCAATGAATCATGGCCTGACAATGGATACGACTATGGGAATGACCCATTCGCTTTCGCGCTACTTGCCGATGAATCGGAACGGATCAGGCACATCCTGGCATCCTGACAATACGCCCATGTACGCCTACATGAGCCACCCGACACCAAAAGGGTGGAGTTATATGCTGCACTACGCCATTTACCTGCGTTATACAAGCCAAAATGTCAATAATGCCGATAGACGAGGACATGATCAGCAATTAGGTGCCCCAAACTGGTTTATGGGCATGGCGCAGCGTAAAGTGGGGCAGCGAGGTTTGTTTCAGGTGCGGGCTATGTTGTCACTCGATCCGCTCACGGTCGGTAATGGCGGTTATCCGTTGCTTTTTCAGACGGGCGAGACTTATAAAGGCCAGCCACTGATCGATAAACAGCATCCGCACGACCTTGTTTCGGAGCTGTCGGTCAGTTACAGTCATGCGTTCACTAAAGATATTGATCTGTATGGATACGTTGGTTACCCTGGCGAACCGGCGCTCGGGCCACCCGCATTTATGCACCGAATTTCGTCATTCAATAACCCGGATGCACCGTTGAGCCACCACTGGCAGGATGCGTCTCACATTCTATTTGGTGTTGCTACGGTTGGGTTTCGATACAAGTGGGCAAAAATTGAAGGATCAACGTTTAAAGGGCGGGAGCCAGACGAAAACCGATATAACTTCGATAAACCAACATTCAACAGCTATTCCTATCGATTGTCGATAAATCCATCGCCAGCATTGGCTTTGCAGTTTTCGCAGGGATTTTTGACTGATCCAGAAGAAGCCCATCCCGGAGAGAATGTTACCCGTACAACGGCATCAGTTTTGCATAGTAAAGGGCTGGGGCCGGGCCGCTATGTATCGTCGGCATTTGTCTGGGGGCGGAATAATCATGACGGGGCGGGCGAGAATTCGTACCTGGCCGAAAGTAGTTTGCAGATTGACCGGATTGCTTTTTATGGACGCTACGAAAACGTTCGAAAATCGGCCGAAGAGTTAGGTATTCATAGCGATGAGCTTGGGCAGGGCGTGAGTGCTGGCTCATCATACACAATAAATAACCTGACGCTTGGCCTGAACTATCGCATTGCTCAACATTTTAATACTGATCTGGTTCTGGGTGCACAGTTGACGGGTAGTATGCCAGATCAATATCTGGGAAGCAACATTTACGGCAAAACACCGCTTTCCGGACAGATTTATCTACGTCTGACGCCCAGCCTGATGACAATGAATAAAATGCACCGAATGAACGGGCACCATTCTAATTAAATTTTCGTTTTTAATTCACTATAAACCAGCTACTAGTATGTTGCGTAACCTGTTTCTGACCGCCCTGACTTCGCTAATGATCGTGGGCAGCCTTTTCGCTGGCGCACCTTCGCGCGATGACAAAGAAAAGGAAGTAAAAATCAAAACGTCGGCGATCTGCGGCATGTGCAAAGCACGCATCGAGCGCAATCTGGCGTTTGAAAAGGGAGTTAAAGAAGCCGATCTTGACGTTAAATCGAAAGTTGTAACGATCAAGTATAATCCGGCCAAAACCGATGTTGCCAAACTAAAAGCAAACATCAGTAAAACGGGTTACAATGCCGAAGAAGTGCCCGCTGACGAAGTCGGTTATAACAAACTGCCGAGCTGCTGTAAAAAGGGTGGTGGCATGGATCATCAATAAGATATTCGTTCATAAAAAAGCCCGGCATGTAATCCTGCCGGGCTTTTTTATGAACGAATGCCAATGAATGTGGCCAATTTAACTGGATAAACTCGGTACGGTTTCGATAGCTAATTCGATAGAAACTTGAGTCCCCTGATTTTTGGCTGATTTGTATATACACTGGCCGCCAATAAGCTCAACACGTCGGAAAATGTTTCGTAGTCCGGCTCCTGATTTTGATAACTCCTGGCTCATTATTTCTTCATAATCAAACCCTTCGCCGTCATCATTAAAGGCTAGTGTAAATTTTTCGGGAGCGAATAATAAATCAATATGTATAATGTTTGCTCTGGAGTGCTTGATGGCGTTATTTAAAATCTCTTGAAAAATACGGAATAAGACAATTTCCCGGTCATACCCAAGACTGTATACATCGCCGTCTAAATGCGTACTAGTTTTAAACCGTTTCGTTTTCTCAATTCGTAGAAGCTCATGGGTTATACTTTCCAGCAAGCCAAAATCCTGGACAAAATCGCCGTCGAGACTTTTGGTTAATGAGCGTAAATCTTTGATAGACTGGCTAATAACGTCGGTAGTTTGTTTTATATAATCCAGACTTTCAACTTCTTGCGGAAGGCTTTCTAATATGCTTAAGTTTATTTTAGCTACGGATAATAATTGCCCTATATTGTCATGTAATTCCTGGCCGACCTCCTGTAATGTGGAGTTTTGTACTTCTAATTGAGATTTTAAAATTTCCCGATCATATCTAGCTTTTAAATCAGCCTTTTCCTGCCTGTACTGAGCTTGTTTTTTATTGAAAAAAAATAGAAAAGAAACCACAAAAGCGGAAAGTCCAAGAAAAATTAACGTGCCCAGAATAATGACCGTTATAATTGGATCGATTTTCGTTTGCATAATATAGCTTTTATAAACATATTATAGGAGAAGATATTTAGAATCGGATTTATTGAGAAGAGAAGTGTACCAATTTTTGGGTCGATCTTATTTAGAGGTGTCACCAGACCCATAATAAAAAACGTACCTGACCAAAAGAAAAGATTACCAATACTGATCCAGAATATTGGCTCATTTTTTAAATCAATAATTTCATTCCTCTTATATAGTTCATTAAAATAAATAAGTAATAAGCTAATTATTAATGCGCCACGAAGATTGAAAATATAATAATGTGTCTCATATTTTAAGATAAGCCCATAGATAATACTACTAATTGCGTAGATAATTATTGATATTGGTATGACTTTACGCATTAACCTATTTTTAAATTGATAATAGTAAACTGAAGCAATAAAAAAATACTCAACGGGCCCGTAAATAATGTATAAATATTGAAATTTTAGCCCAATCTGATACAAATACTCAGAATAAGCATCCACCAGAAAAGTTAGTCCTAAATAAATCCAGATACTATTGATCGGAAATTCATGCCGCCGTCTGAAGAAAAAACAGACGGCGGTAGAAAATCCTAAAGAAAAAAAATAAATGGCTAATAGAGCCTTCTCCATTCTTGTTTTATTAACATAAGTAACAGACTAAATGGCGGTTATCCAAAAAGTGCGGACTTTCCATTGCGTGGACAGCAAGCGATCATACTTTGATTATCCGCATTAAGGTCTACTGCCGCCAGAAGTGCTACATTATCACCAGCACCCAAATTCCGTTTGTTGGATTCCGTATTCAATATTTCTTCTGAAGCGTCATTAATACCAACCAGGGCAGCCGTAATTTTACCATTTTCATCAAAGCCTGGAAATATTCTTAAGGCTACGCACCTATCCTGCTCCAGAATAGACTGGATCAATTCTTTATCAAAATCAAAAAACTTAGTATATGCCTTTTCAGAAAGTAATGTAGAATCAGGCGAATAAAATGCCTCCTGCCAACTGTTTATTACTCTGGAAAGATGCTCAAATGCGCTGTCTGCATTGCTTGGATCTGATAATATTCCACCGCGTTCTTTTCTTTGGCTTGAATTGTCTTCACAAAATGTATTAGTCATAATTGTAATAAATTTGGGTTAATTAGGTATATAGTTTTTCTTTTACTCTACAGGTAGATTGGCGATATTTTGAATATCACCTCCATTTCAGTTATTGGCTGCTTACTGGTTGAGTTATTTTTCAAAGCCTTTGAACAGCCGTCGGAGCAGGTTCGGACTAAACCTTAAACAATGATCGACAAAAGGACGCGAGATAGTTATTTTATGTACTGACAAAATACATACATTCCCCACTAATAATTGGTGAGGTTTTTCCCGTATTTACTGGAGATAATTACCCTTTTTTGTTTAGTGCTTTGCTATAAATGATAAATTTTGTAAGCAGATGCAAAATTTTGTACATCTATTATACTTCTTCTACATAATCCAGATCTTTCGTAAACGTCTCGGCGAGGTAGGTGAGTGCTACCAGGGCCACGGCCAGCGTTAGAAGGCCAACGGTTAGTGCGCTGTAAACCGTTCCTAATGCGGGTTTAAGCTGAATGAAAAGTGCACTTAATGGAATTGTTGCCCCTCGTACAAAATTTGGAACGGTGGTTGCAACTGTAGCGCGAAGGTTGGTTCCAAACAGTTCGGCAGCAATGGTTACAAACAAGGTCCAGTAGCCATTGGCGAAACCAAGGCAAACACAGACTGCGTAAAACAGCGTTGTATCCCTTACGGGAGCCAGTAAATAAACGAGCATAAATGCCAGCGAAAGCAGCATGAACAGCCGGATCACTTTTTTGCGACTCTGGGTGTACTGGCTCAGAAAACCGCTTACTAAGTCGCCGAGTACCTGCCCCGAAAAACTCAGCATAACGGCTTTCCCTGCTACTACAGGTTCGCTTAAACCCAGTGCTTTCCCGAACTCCGGTGAAAACGTGATCAGGATGCCAACTACAAACCAAATGGGTAATCCAACCAGGATACACTGAAAATACTTGGCTAAGCGGGTTGGAGACGAAAATAGCATAACGACGTTCCCCCTGGGTAATACCCGCTGTTTTGTTTTAATGAAAATACCGGATTCCAGCACGTTTACCCGCAAAATAAGCAGTAGTAAACCCATTCCGCCCCCAATGTAGTAAGAGATGCGCCAATCGAACAGGTCTGCAACGAAATAGGCTAGAATGGCACCCAATACGCCCATTGTGGCAACAAGCGTAGTGCCATAGCCGCGAATTTCTTTGGGCAGAATTTCAGTAACCAATGTAATGCCAGCTCCTAATTCACCGGCGAGGCCAATACCGGCTACGAACCGTAATAAGGCATACTGATCCAGCGATGTAACAAATCCGTTGGCAATATTCGCCAGGGAATAAAGAAGGATTGAGCCAAAAAGAACGGACAGCCGTCCCCGTTTATCGCCCAAAATACCCCAGAAAATTCCACCAATTAGTAAGCCCGCCATTTGGGAGTTCAGCAGTAAAATTCCCTCACTTAGCAATCGGTCACCGTCAACTCCCAATGCTTTCAGGCTGGGAACACGCACAACACTGAACAGAAACAGGTCGTACATATCTACCAGATAGCCCAGAGCAGCCACCAGCACAGGAAGTTGGAGAAGTTGACTGATCACTGTGCGATTCGTCGTCATGGATTCAGGAGTAGTTATTGGCTTCATTGGTAGGAGTCTTTTCAGGTTTTGCGGTTACCCACAAAGGCAAAGGCAGATGTTCGCAGTACTAATCGAATACGTCTGCGAACATCTGAAAATCTATTGACTGTCAATTGGTTAAACCTTTTCGGGGACTACAAATGGAGCACGGTATTTTCGGGTCAGCATCTGATTGGCTTCCTTATCATTTACGAACACTTCATTTTTTGGATCGAAATGCAGGGTTCGGCCCAAACGGTAGGCGATATTCCCCAGGTGCGCAATGCCAGACGACAGATGGGCTGTTTCAACAGGGCCGTTCTGTTTCGATTTATCCCGCGACCGAACAGCTTCAATGAAGTTGGCGTAGTGATCGCCCCCTTCGTTACGGGCTGGGCCTGGAGTTCTCTCTTTACCCAAAAACGTTTTATAGTCCGAATAGCCGTTGATGACCATATAGCCCTTGTCACCATAAAATATGTTGCCAATTTCAACGCCATCTTCTTTGTTGGTCATCCAGGGGCGAACCTCAA
The DNA here is from genome assembly GCF_010233585.1 of Spirosoma endbachense. NCBI lineage: Bacteria > Pseudomonadati > Bacteroidota > Cytophagia > Cytophagales > Cytophagaceae > Spirosoma > Spirosoma endbachense. The sequence goes on along the minus strand of NZ_CP045997.1, from coordinate 1,886,241 downwards.
ACTGAATCACTTTTCCTGATGAGGGATATTTGTAAACCGAGGTAAGCGTTTCGGGGGTTTCTTTGCAATCTTTCCAGAGAAACTTACCACCTGCCGACGTGATTTCTTCAGGTAGGCCTACATCTAATCCCCACATGCAGAGGTCCGTTTCGTGGATTCCCTGGTTGCCAATGTCGCCGTTGCCGTAATCCCAGAACCAGTGCCAGTTGTAATGAACGTAGTTTTTGCTGAAATCCCGTGCCTGAGCCGGACCCTGCCAGAGATTCCAGTTTAGCTCGGAAGGAACGGGCGACGTGCCTTTATCGCCAATGTCTGGACGCCATTTATAAACAAGTCCCCGCGCCATGTAAACCTTGCCAATCAGTCCATCGCGCAGGTGTTTGATCGCTTCCTGAATCGCGACCGAGCTCCTCAGCTGTACGCCATGCTGAACGATACGATTGTAACGATGAGCCGCTTCGACCAGTTTACGGCCTTCGTACAGATTATGGGCACCGGGTTTTTCAACGTATACGTCCTTGCCTGCCTGACACGCCCAGATGGCAGCCAGTGCGTGCCAGTGATTGGGCATGGCGATGGTTACGGCGTCGATGTTTTTATCATCGTAGACCTGCCGTAAGTCGCCCATTGTCTGTACTTTTTTATTGTACTTTTTCTCGAATTCAGCAGCCCCGTTTTGTAGCACTGTGCTGTCGACATCACAGAGGGTAGCTACTTCGACATCTTTCTGTTTCTGAAGACCCTGAATGTGATCTTTACCGCGCCCATTGATGCCAATAACGGCAACACGTATACGGTCGTTGGCCCCAAAAGCACTGGCTGGAATAAAAGTGGGCATGCCGATAGCCGCGAGTGAACTGACGGCCCCTGCTTTAAGGACATCTCGTCGGGAAACTTGATTGGTGTTCATGTGTTTCAATTGGTTTAGGAAGTATTATTTGAGTTCTATAGAATTTCTGGTAAGCACTACAGCTTTAAATCGGTTGGCCTCAATTCAGGATAAGGCAGAGTAAAAGTTGGGTAAACCTGCAACCCTTTTTCGATCATAAATTCAATCAATACGTTTTGAGTTTGAACAGCGATGTTGCAGATAAGCATCATGTACCGAAAATTAAGCTCTTTGCTTAAGCGAGTTTCCGACAAGCCCAAATGGGCAATTGCATGCCTTATTTTTAGGATTTTATCGAGAAAAGACAGCACCTGCTGGTTTGTAAATCCAGGCCATCCCCAGCGAGCAGGAATAGTTTCTAAACCAATAAAACAGGCAGAAGCTAATCGCTTGATACCATCCGTGTTAGGTGAATTGAAGTTTTTAATTGCATCCTTCGCCTTAGCAGTTACACTACCTTCTGGTAATAAAGTGATCGCATCACTGAAACAATCCTCAATAAAAGCCTCCCACAGAGCAACCAGGTATATGATATAACTTTCTAATAAGTACGTCTGCTTTAGGAGGGATTTATGCACCGAAACCGCTTCCAAATCCTCAGTAACAAATTGGATGTGTTTGATTTGTGTCAGCTTTTTGCTGAATTTTTCCCAGGGCGCTATTTTGACATCTGTCATGGACTTAATAAATAAGGTTTGCAGATAATACAAGTATAATGTCCTGGAAATCAATAGGTTAAAGCCTCGGTAAAGTTAGTCCTCCATCAACCATGATGACCTGACCCGTCGAATACGGAAAATCGCCCCTGGCCAATGAGGCAACAGCTCGGCCCACGTCGTCGGCAAAGCCCCAGCGTTTCTGGACGCATAGGCCCGATTCGATCAGGGCGTCGTATTTAGCGGTAACGCCCGCAGTCATGTCCGTTTTGATGACGCCCGGTCGAACTTCATAAACTGGAATGTCAAACTCCCCAAGCCGGACGGCAAACAGTTGCGTTGCCATACTTAACCCAGCTTTCGCCACACAATATTCTCCCCGATTGACCGACGCAACCGTCGCCGAAATCGAGGACACGTTAATGATACAGGCCCAAAAATCAGCCTGTTCAGCGCGTTGCGCTATCATCCAATTGGCCGCTGCCTGCGTCAGGAAATAAGCACCCTGTAAGTTCGTTGACAGTACATACTGAAAACTTTCTTCGGTTGCTTCGAGAATATCGCGCCGTTCTTTTGGAGCTACGCCCGCATTATTGACCAGTACGTTAAGCTGCCCGAAATGCGATTGGATCGATTGCATCATGGCTTGTCGTGTCTCCGAAGAAGCAATATCCCCCTGACAATACAAGACATCGCTCCCCCGGTTTCGTAAGGCATCCAGCGCATCGCGAACGGCTTCTTCGGGCCGAACTCCATTGATGGCCAGATCGAAACCCGCCTTTGCCAGATGTTCCGCAATGCCGTAGCCGATACCCCGGCTTCCACCCGTTATGAAGGCTACGGGGCGTTTCTCCGCGTTTATCATAACTCCGGAATATCAACCCAACACCGCTTAGCCCAACTTTCCAGCCCTTTTTCGGCGAGCTGAACGCCTTTGGCTCCCTCCCGTAAATCCCACGGAAACGGCTCATCATTGACAACATGTTTCAGGAACAATTCCCATTGGGCCTTGAAAGCATTGTCGTAAATTTCCTGTTCGGGTACTTTTGACCAGCCATCGAAAAACGGAATGGTTTGAGGTATATCAGGATTCCAGACCGGCTTAGGCGTGTTGCCGTAGTGCTGCGTATAGCATTCACGTAATCCGGCTACTGCCGATCCTTTAGTACCATCAACTTGCAGCGTGAGCAGATCGTCGCGCCGGACACGAACCGTCCAGGATGAATTGAAATGAGCAATAACACCGTTTTCGAGTTCAAAAGTGGCATATGCTGCATCGTCGGCTGTGCAGCTATACGGGCGCCCCTGCTCGTCGATGCGTTGGGGAATATGCGTAGCACCGAGGCACGAAACGGATTTCACCTTTCCAAAAATATTGTCGAGTACATAACGCCAGTGGCACAGCATATCCACGATGATACCACCGTCATCCTCTTTGCGATAGTTCCAGGACGGACGCTGAGCCGGGATGCTATGGCCCTCGAATACCCAATAGCCAAACTCACCCTGAACGGACAGGATTTTGCCAAAAAAATCATTCTGGATCAGGCGTTTGAGTTTTAGCAAACCGGGTAACCACAACTTATCCTGTACGACACCGTTTTTTAAGCCAGCTTCCTGACACAACGTATACAGTTCCAGGGCAACCTCGGCACTGACTGCGGTCGGTTTTTCGCAGTAGATGTGTTTGCCTGCTTTTACGGCCTTCCGAACGCCCTCGGCACGTCGGCCGGTAGTTTGGGCATCGAAATAAATGCTGTTATTGGGATCGGCCAGAGCTTCGTCGACATCCGTCGTCATTCGCTGAATGCCCGAAAGCTGACACAATTTTTCTAATTTATTCCGGTCGCGGCCAACGAGAATGGGGTCAGGTATGATGGTTTCGCCGGGACCAAGTTTTACGCCACCTTGTTTAATAATTTCGACGATTGACCGCATCAGGTGCTGATTTGTACCCATTCGGCCCGTCACGCCGTTCATGATAATACCAATTTTGTGTTCCTTCATACTGAACGAGTGCAAGTGGGAAAGAGTGAATGAGCGAACGATTTACCGGCGCTCCTTATGAATGATGCAGATAACCCTGCTTTATTTTGTCAAGAAAAACCGACTGATCCTCGGACCAGTAGCGGTTTGAAAAGATTTCGACTTCATTGAAACCGTTGAAGCCCGCAGCCTCAACCCAGCCGCGAATTTGCCGGACATTAATACACCCTTCGCCCATTAGTCCCCGATCATTCAGGAAGTCGGTCGTTGGTGTTTTCCAGTCGCAGATATGAAAAGCGTAAAGGTTCTCATTTTTACCGCATCGGGCAATTTCACTTTCGAGCATTGGGTCCCACCAAAGATGATAGACATCTACCGCAACGCCTACCCAGGGTGAATTAATGGCCTCAGCCATATCGTTAGCCTGACTTAAGGTGTTGATTGCCGAGCGATTATCAGCGTACATCGGGTGTAAAGGCTCGATCGCCAGTTTGACTCCGGCTGCCTCGGCATCGGGGAGAATAGCCATTATCCCATCCTGAATCTGTTTTCGGGATTCGGTCAGTGGCTGATCTGGAACGGCTCCGCATACGAGCACGATCAAGGGTGCGCCCAGCGCATAAGCCTCTTCGATGGCTCGTTTGTTGTCGTCGATCGCTACCTGTCGACCAACGGCTTCAGAATGAGGGAAAAAACCACCCCGACACAGCGAAACGACCGTGAGGTTGAGGTCGCGAAGTAACTGACCCGTTTGCTTAATGTCTCGTCCTGTCAGTGCATTGCGCCATACCGTAATGCCGCCGATGCCTGCTTCCGAAAAGTTTTTGGCTGCCACGTCAATTGGCCAGGGTTTGGTCGTGATAGTATGGACGCAGAGCTGCGACAAATCGCTTAAGGGTTTTGCATTCATGGCAGGCAGTTGAAAAAGGTATAATAAGGCTCGTTCCGGATGATTCGCTGGAGATAAAGGGCCGCTTCGCGGGCGTGATAATCACCCCACATACTTGATTCCCCATTTGCGATCTTACTGCCCGCTGGTACATAATCCCAACCGTTGGGCTGGTGATAAATCGAATGTAAAATCAACCCCTGATGCGTTGGATTTGTGCTCAGATAGGGTTCGGAAAACAGCGTATCGAGTACGGTTAGTCCGGCTTGCCAATAGCGTTGCCCGGCCTCAGTAGATCCAGTCGACAGGAGGTATTTTCCCAGCCGTAACAATCCCTGTGCACCAATGGCCGCTGCCGAACTATCGACCGGCTCCACATCATTATACGGATCTGCCGGTCGGTTAAGGTAGTCTCCCAGTCGATGGAGGTTTGGGGCTCCTGTATCCCAGTAAGGAATTCCATCTATGGGTGTATGCTCGATAAAAAAATCGCAGGTTGCCGTAGCAGCTTTGAGCATAAACGCATCAATACTGGCCCTGCCGCCGAAAGGTTCCAGTTCGGCATCGTCACGGGTGGCCAGCCATTCCAATTCTTCGGCAAAGCCGCACATTGCCCAGGCCAGGCCGCGTGTCCAGGTGGTGAAACCCGAGTAACCCTGCTGCGAATTAGGGCACCGGAAGTTGCCATCTTTTACATTAAAAACGCTTTCGTGTGCAGTTCGTCCCCATAAATCATACGAATCACGCCCTTCGCCGTAGAATACCGAATAGTCGGCGGTAGCTTTTATATGCTGGAGAGCTCGCTCCAGCAGATTAATTTTAACGTCACCTTCGCCCTGAAAAACATGTCCTAACGCATGACTTAGCGTCAGAGCCCGGCACGAGCGGATGGTATCGACAAACAGTGAGTGCGGCCCGTTGAAGGAACTGATAAAGCCACCATTTTTTATAGTTGTCCAGCGACTTGCCTGAACCGCTCCGGAGATTTTCAGTGCTAATTCGTAAAAATTTTGCTCCCAGTCATTTTGCGGAATGCGACCTTCACGCATCAATCGGAGTAGATTTCCGTAGGTGCTGACATTGTTGAAACCGTGGTCATGAACACCGATGTGACTGATGTGGGGAGCCATCAGATCGAGTGTTTTCTGGCGACCTATTTCCAGAAACTCAATGTCATTGGTTGCGTCATATTGTATAATAGCCGAGCCAAACTGAAAACCCTGTGTCCATTCGGTCCAGCCACGAGTGGTATACTGGCCCTGTACAGTGAAAACCGGGGAGCCTTTTGAAACGTCGTAGCGCTGTTCGATGAGACGAATTTTCTGGCCAGAGAGCTCCCAGAACTGGGTAAGCTTGGTTGAGAGGTCAACGGGTTGTAAGGAATTGTTAATCTGCATACTGTGGAGAAAAGCCGCGGGTTTGATTCAGGCGGATATGTCTGTTATTTTTTCTAAAGTGCGGTCTCCTATGCTACTACTATATCCGATCGTAAATTAGTACGCTTCGCCAGGATGAATCAGGGCTTTTTCTATGCATTTGGAAACGATACTTAACTCCCGGCCCGGCTGTTGAGCTAATACCCGCCGGTTGTAAGCTAGTGAACAGGAAGCGAGCATCAAGCGTTAGTTAGGGTGTTCGTGTAACTCGCTGGTGAGATCGGGTATTGGGTCTTCGTATCTATGAGAAGGGCTTGCCAGTGATTACCTCTGGGATATCTGTTGAAACATCTTGACTATCTTTGTTTCGCTGGCTGGATAGGAACGAAGTGGCGTTCAGAGACGATTTTGAGAAAGACCTTTGTTAAACGAATTCGGGTAAGGTCAGAGGCAAGCACATCGGGGGTTAAAAGGTGGTGGTGTATCCAGCCCTGGTCAGGGAAGCCTTGAAATAAGAGTACAAATCAACCAATATCTTTTCATGAAAATCCTGGTAGTTGAAGACGAAGAACGGTTGGCCTCTTTTATTCGCAAGGGTATATCGGCCGAAGGTTACGAAGTCGAGCTCGCCTATGATGGACGTACTGGCCTGGCATTGTTTCGCAGGGATGAATATGATATTATTATACTGGATGTCAATTTGCCACACATCAACGGCTTTGATCTGTGCCGGTTGATACGGTCGGAAAACGAGACTGTACCCGTACTGATGCTAACCGCACTGGATAGCCTGGCCGATAAGTCGAATGGTTTTAACGCCGGGGCTGACGATTACCTGGCCAAGCCGTTTGAGTTTCATGAATTGATTTTGCGCCTTAGAGCATTATCGCGCCGGAACGGTTCCAAACTAAAGCAAGTACTCCGGCTGGCTGATCTGGAATTGAACCTCGATACCAAAGCCGTGACACGCGCTGGCAAGCGCATTGACCTGACTACCCGCGAATACTCTTTAATTGAGTATATGATGCTCAACAAAGGAAGAATCATTTCGCGGGTAGACATCAGCGAGCGGGTATGGAGCCTGAATTTTGACAACAATAGTAATGTTATTGATGTGTATATCAGTTACATACGCAAAAAGATCGACAAAGGCTTTTCGCCGAAGCTATTACATACCATTGTTGGAATGGGGTATGTGCTTAGGGAGGAGTAAGTGACGATAAGACCTATATGTTTAGACCTATAAGGTTTTCAAAACCTTATAGGTCTAGATAACACATTCAAGGGACGATAAGACCTATACGATGAGACCTATAAGGTTTTCAAAACCTTATAGGTCTAGCCAATACATTCATGCTCATTCGGAATCGACTGACGATCATTTTCACATTGCTGGCTACGGCCATACAGGTCACGCTGTCGCTACTGGTGTGGTATTTCTATTCACTGTACCGACAGGAGGAATTTTATAGTAGGTTGGAGTCAAAAGCCCGCGTTGCCGGACGGGTACTAATTTCCCGGCGGCATCTGCATGATGACTTTTTTAAAAACATGGTGCGGACCGATTTGCTCACCATCGTTGAAGAGCAAATCAGCATTTACGATCACCAGCACAACCTGGTATTTACAAACCGAACTCTAAAAGAATCTGACTATTATAAAGAAAAAATACCATTGCTTGCCACCGAATCAATGTTTGAATTCAAAAGCGGGCATCTTGAGTCGATCGTAGTACGATACAAGGACCGAGGGCAACTGTTTTACATTTTTGCCTCCGGCTATGACCGGATCGGATTTGCCAAACTGGGTACGTTACAACAAATCCTGCTGCTGGCTAATTTGCTGGGTTTTGCGTTGATTGTACTTGCCGGCTGGTATTTTTCGGGGGGGGTGCTGAAGCCTATTGCCGATATTGTGGATGAGGTGGAGCAGATAACCGCCATGGATCTGCACAAACGGGTTAATGAAGGGAATCGTCGGGATGAAATCGCCCAGTTAGCCATGACTTTCAATCAGATGCTTTTTCGGCTGGAGGATGCGTTTGTCTCCCAGCGTAGTTTTGTTTCCCATGCTTCTCACGAACTGCGCACACCGCTCACCAACATTCTGGGCACGCTGGAAACTTCGCTGCGATACGACCAAAATCCAGCCGACTGGTGCGAAAGCATGGAGGTATCCGTAGAAGAACTGAAAAAAGTGATTACCCTGACCAATGGTTTGCTTGGTTTAGCTAAAGTCACCGATGGAACCGTTGCCCTGACTTCTGTTCAGGTAGATGATTGCCTGCTCACGGCCATTGGGCAAGTACAAGCCAAGTATCCGGGTCGGAACCTGCCGCTTCGATTTATGACCAGTGAGGACGAATCATTCACGGTGAAAGGGAACGCAACGCTGCTGACTACCGCTTTTTTAAACGTACTCGATAATGCCTGCAAATATTCTACCGAAGCAGTTTCGGTAGAATTAATCGCTAAAAAAGAACAAATAACAGTAACGGTAGCCGACCAGGGGCGAGGTATTACTGAAGCGGATGCTGCCCACATACTTGATCCGCTATACCGGGGGAAAAATGTAGAAGACGTGCCAGGCTATGGCATTGGTCTGGCCGTAACGCAGAAAGTCATAGACTTGCACCAGGGTATCATTCAAATCACTTCCAACGTCAATAAAGGAACCTCTGTAACCATTTCTTTGCCC